>DATEDZ010000146.1:0-30365 GCA_035281385.1 Polyangiaceae bacterium | reverse complement strand
TGGCTGGTTTCGACCGTTACCGCCCTCCCGTCTCCTGTTGCATTCCATTCGTAGAGAGTCGTATGGAATCGTTTCCCTAGACGACCGGCATCAAGCACTGAAGCGACCGCGCCCCATGCCGGTCACGGCCAGCACCATGATGGCGCCGAGCACGCTACCCAGCATGCCGGCGGGGTGAATGCGGTCGAACGGCGCACCCGAAATGAAGTTGCCGAGCAGGCCACCCAAAAACGAGCCGGTGATGCCCAGCACCGTCGTCATCGCGAGCCCCATGCCCTGACGACCTGGCAATAGCGCGCGCGCCAGCAGACCCACGAAAAACCCAAAAATCAGAAAAATCAGAAAAATCATGTTGCGGCCTCGCCCGTCACAGAGCACAGCGCGTGCCGCTCCGCTCTCGTGGCAGAAATGACGCGCGCTTGCCAAACAGCGGTAACGAAGCTGGTTTGGCTCGTCGATCTCGCGAAGCTAGAGCGACAAACAGCTTGCTCGGGCAACGAAGTTCACGAGTTAGTAGCGCCGAGCGCGGCCGCGTGGGGGGAGGCTCGGCCGAATTCACTTCGGCCGAGGGGGGCGGCGCGTGCCGCCCCCACCAGAAAGGGGCTAGAACGCCGAGCGGCCAAGCCGATCGGCGTTCTAGTGAGGCAACCTGGCAACGGAAGAGGCATGCCTGTCGCCTCACCACCGAAAATCCACAGCACCGTGCGTTGCCTGTTGAAGACTGGCGGCGCGCCATGCCCTCCGCGTCAGCCATCCTGACTTGCCTACTCGTCAGCGCAGCCAGCCGCGCAGAAGCGCCGACCGAGCCGCACGAGATGACCATCGTCCCGCTCTTGGGTGGCGACAGCGATGTCGGCTTCGGTGGCGGATACATCCTGTCGTATGCGCGCTTGCCACGCGGCTACTGGCCGTATCTCTGGCGGCTCGAAGCGGCAGGAGCTGCGACGTTCAAGCCGGGGGACGACGGCGGCTTGCAGATGCCTTACCTCGACGACTATGTGCTCTTGCACTTGCCACACGTCATCTGGAGCAAGCTCGAGCTGAAGCTTCGCCTCTCCTACACGCGAGAAGCCACGCTCAAGTTCGCCGGCCTCGGCAATGCGTCGCGGCTCGCTCCACGGCTCGACTCCGTGCATCGGAGCTCCAAGCATGCGCGCACGCATCCGACACTGCGCTGGAGCGCGCTCTACCATGTCGACCACGGCCTCGACATCACCTGGGGCGCCGCTTACACGCACAATTGGCTCGACGTTCCGGAGGATACGCTCCTCGCGCAGAAGATGCGGGCAGGCACGGACGATGAGCGATCGCTTTTGGGCGATGCTCGAACGCAAGGCAACGTTCAGTTTTCGGTCGGCGCCGCCTACGACACCCGTGATAACGAAACGAACCCCCGCGCCGGGCAGTACCATCTGGGGCGTGCCGATCTGGCGTCAGGCGGCACGCGCGAGATCCCCAATCGCTGGGCGCGCGTGTGGCTAGCGACTCACGTCTATGTCCCACTCTTGCCCGAGCGCTTGACCTTCGCGGCGCGCGTCGCCTCCGATCTCCTACTCGGGCCAGCGCCGTTCTTCGAGCTGCCGCGCCTAGACGATACTTTCTTCGGAGGCGGCAACGGCATCCGGGGCGTGCCGGGGCAGCGCTATTGGGGCAAAGTGAAAATCCTGTCGAATCTCGAGCTGCGCAGCGAGCTCTTGCCGTTTCACTTCTGGCACAAACGCAACGTGCTCGGCGTCACTGCCTTCTTCGACTTCGGTCGCCTCTGGACCGGCTTCTCGTCCCACCCCGGCCTCGATGGTCCTCTACCCGGCCTTAAATTCGGCACCGGCCTCGGCCTGCGCGTCGCCGCTGGCAGCTCCTTCGTCGTCCGCGCCGATTTCGCCTACTCCCCCGACGCCTACCCGATCGGCGCCTACATCACTTCGGGTCACATGTTCTGAAGCGAGAGCTCGATCGATCTCACATCACATCTCGCGCTTCGACCGGTCAAGGTTGACTGACACCAGCGCGCGGAGGCGACGAGATCGAGCCTGATTCTAGTAGGCGGGACAGGGATTGAACCTGCGACCACCGGCTTGTAAGCTCGGTCGCAGCTTCAGAACCAGCAGGAATGTAGCCGACTGCGAGCTTTCGCTGGTCGTTCGCAGGCTGAGTTTCTTCCGCTGTTCGTGATTGGGTGCCCAAACGCGGGTGCCCGATCGTGGATACCCCTAGCGCTGGCAGTGCCTCGTCCGGAATCGTGCGGGCTTTGCTGGTGTTTTTCAGGTAGCGCTCGTGCGCCGCAAGGCTCGAGTGCCCGGCGAGCGCCTGGGCCTGCTGGGCGTTCACGCCGGCATCGGCGAGAGCCTGGTTGAAATGCCGGCGGAAGCTGTGGAAGTCGACCCGCGCCGTCTGGTCGGTGTCCGTGAGCAGCATGATTTCGCGCTGCGTGGGCTCCCTGCCCGGCTCCCAGAAGCCGACCGGATTGCCCTTCCGGTCGGTTCCGGTTTCGTGCCAGAGCTCGAGCCCAAAGGCGCGCCCGAGGTCGCCGCGCAGCGCCTTGGCGTGGCTCATCTTCTTGCGGGCCTTGCGCTCGATCGCCTCGTCACCCCGCCGCTTCGGGAAGATGACTCCGGCCGTGGGCCTGCCCTGTCGCTGCCACCAGTCCGCCAGGATCGGCCGCAGCATGGCCGGCACGGTGAGCAGCTGGGGCTTGCCGCCCTTGGACAGCCGCGAGCCCTTCTTGCGAGGTGCGTAGCCCCACGCGAAGGCGCCGCCGGCGACGTCGAACGACTCCCAGCGCACGGCGTGCAGATCGCTCGTTCGAAGCCCGCCAAACATGCGGGCCACGCAGGCCATGGTCTGCCGCTCGAGCACGGCCCCGCGAAAGCGCGGCTGCGGGTGCTGCCACGCCAAGTACTGCACGAGCTCGTCATCGGTCAGCACGGCGCGTTCGCGCTTGGAGGCCTCGACCACCGCCGGCAGGGCTTCCGGCACCTCGACGCGCTCGACCACGTTCTCGTCAATCTCCTCGGCCCGCCAAAGGTCACCGAGCACGGTCGACATGTCGCCCCGCAGGTGCTTCAGCGACTCGCGTGCGCCGCCACCGTCGCGGGCCTCCTCGAGAATGCCGCGCACGTGCGCCGCCCTCACCTCGCCCGGTAGCATCTTGCCGACCGTCGCGAAGGCGTGCACCTCAAGCCGGCGGAGCCGGTCTTTCCAGGTCACCATACCGGCGGCCTTCTGGGCATCGACGATGCGGCGTGCCGCCTCCTCGAAGGTCTCGGGGCGCTGCGCCTCTTCGCTGGCCACGTTTCCCTCGGCGATCAGCCGGGCGAGCTTGCGGCGCGCCACGGCCTTGTTGTGCGTCTTGAGCGCGCGGCAGACCCGCACGCGTTCGCCGTCGATGGTGGCGTAGTAGCGGCCGTACCAGCCACGCCCTTCCTTCCAAATGAGCTGACCTTCTTGCTGCTTAGGCATCTCCGCGACCTTCTGGAGTGGGAAGCAATCCCGCGATCTTCTCCCTGGCTGCCCTCAGGGTGTCGTCGAATTCCTGGCCGATGGCGGGCGTTCCATACCCGACCGCGCCACCGCCGACAGTCGGAATCATGGCGCCCTTGGCGAGGAAGAAGCAGCGCATTGCATCGATGAACGGCGGCGGCTCCGCCTCTTCAGCAAACGCATCCTCGTTGTTGCCGAGCAGCGCGATGAGCCCTGAGTCGATCACACGCTGCATGAGATCGGACACTTCAGGAATCTCGGAGAGGTCGCGAGGGTCATCGTCGTATCCACCCACCGTTAGGAATACTGGTGAGCCACTCGTGACAGCGGGCGCGAACCTGCGGACCGCCAATTCGAGCTCGGCCAAAGTGGCCTGCACTCTGATCTCGTAGATGTTCACGCCACCAGGCCCGGTCACCATTCCGCCATGCTTCGCAGCAGCGCTTCGCTTCAACTTTCGTCCAAAGCTACCCATCCCGCGCCTCGCTTTCGGGCTTCTCGAGCCGCTTCAACTCCTCGACGAGCTCGTCGACGTTGCGCTTGCCCGCGAAGGTCTCGCCCTCGATGCGCTGCAGCCGGGACTTCAGCTCGACCAAGTCCCGGCGGATTCGGGCGATGCGTTCGGCGCGGGTCATGGCTTCGCTCCTAGGCCGATGGCCATCAGGGTGAAGTACTCGCCGAGCTCTGCAGTCAGGTCAGCGACCACCTTGCCGCCGAAGAAGCCGATCTCAGCGCGCAGCTTGTAGAGCGTCGTTAGCGCCTCGCACACGTCGTGGTAGCCGGGCGGCTGCTCCTCGTGCCTGTTCGAAACCGCCTCGGCGAGCTGGTCGCAAGCGCTGGCGATGTGATCGCACACGCACTGCGCGGTGTTGTCGTCCATGCCGGTGATGGCGCTCATTCGACAGTCTCGCTTTCGGTGGGCGGCTCGACGAACGGCGGCGCGATCTCCGTGTGCCCGCCCAGCAGCCCAATCTCCCACCGGATGCGCCAAACCTCGCGGTTGATCTCGCTCAGGTTGTCGACGTGCTGATCGTCGATCTCCTTGTCGTCGACCATGTTGGCCAGCGCCTCGCTGCAACGGTCGGCAAGGCGGAGTAGACCCTCGATTACCTCGCGCTCGTGTTCGGGGCTCACGACGCACCGCCTTCCGGCTTCTCGTTTGCCAGCAGGATTCGAGGCATCACCTCACCGAGCGCGCGGCACCGCTGCGCCAGGTTCGAGAGCGCGGCGTATAGGTCGCCACGGTAGAGCATGTTGCTCTTCTGCAGCTCGGCCCGCCGCCCGAGCTCGTGCTGGGCCATGACCTCCAGGTCGGCGGTGATCGCGTGAAAGGCGAGCCCGATCGACCAACGCGGGTTCGTTGAGCCCCATTGCACGCCGCTCAGCGCGATCATCAAGTCGCCGAGAGTCTTGATGCCGCCGCGCGGGATGCTGGTGTCACTCCACTCGGTGAGCTTCAGCTCGATGCTGTCGACCTTGTCGCGGTCGCGCAGGTCCTGCATGATCTCGTGCATCTCGGAGCGGGTGTACACGTGCGGCAGTCGCGCCTTGCGGGCGAGCTCGCGCGGCTTGTCGACGGGCTTGCGGCTCTTGGGCGTCTTGCGCGCAGGGCGCTTCTTCGCGGCGCTCACGGCTGCACCTCCGGAAGCTCGGCCGCTGGCCCCGGCTTGTCGAGCCATGCGCTACACGCCCCGCGAGCGCCGCGCGAGTCGCAAGGTTCTGGACGAGTTTCCAGTTGTCGTAGCCGCCGCCATCCACCGTGACCACCGTCAGGTCCGCGAGCGAGTCGAGCTGGCGCGACAGCTCCATCAGCGCCGTCGGTGCAAAGTTGTCGGGCTTACAGTCCACGCCGATGATCCGGCAGACCATGCCGATCCTGATCGGCACCAGTACATCGGCGTCCTGCTCAGCCGCCTCGAGCCGCTCGTGCGACTCCGGCGTGCCTCCTTCGTAGCAGGCCGCCTGCCGTGCTCGGGTTTTCGCTTCCCCGATGATCTGGGCGGGCGTTTGCGGTGCTGGCGGCGGCTCCTTGCCTTCCGCCTGCTCCTCGGCAGCCTTCGCCAGCAACCTCCGATCGTGCGCCTTGGCCCTGCGGGCCGTCCGTTTCTTGTTTGTCCGTCGCTTCCGTGCTTGAGTGGTCATGACTTTCAGCCTTCCAGTTGATGGTCCACGCCTCGGGTTCGGGTTCCAGCCGAACGCCGAGGTTTTTCGTTTCACTTCTTGGCGCGCTTGGCTCTCGCCTCACGAACCTCAAGACTGTTGTACTTGGCGGCAGGCGCGCCGGGCTTCTTCTTGCCGAACGCCGCCGCGTAGTCGCGCCGGATCATCTGCCGCACCACGTCCGATTCCTTGAGGCCGGTGTCGCGTGCCAGTGCCTGGAGCATGGCCCGCTCCTCGGGCTGCATGACCATGTTGAAGCGCGCCGAGAACACCGAGCTGTCCGAGATTGGCATCAGCGCATCCCCTGGCATAGCTCGGTCAGCTGGCGCTCGGCATTAACGAGGCTCTCCGTCACGCACCGGCGCATGGCCGCGGTCGTGCACGTGTTGAGCTCGGCCTGCAAGGTGGCGATCCGGAATTTCAGGGCCTTGATTCGGTAGGTCATCGTGGTGGCTCCCCGTGCGACGCGTATCTTACGCGTTACTCTACGCGTCTTGAACGCGTCCGCAAGCACAAAAACGCATGAGACGCGTAAACGCGTGGATCTATTGGTGATCATTTTTCGCCAGCAAGAAGGTTGGCGCTTCCCACCTGTGCCCCTAGGCTGCCGCCCGTGCCCGTCGAGCGCTCCGAGCTGATCACCTGCCTGGCTGAAGCCAGGCAGTACTACGCGGTCAAGCTCGTGGGGACTCGGCATATCGAAGTGAAAGGGCGCCGCGTCGCGATCGTGTTCGAGCGCGCCACCACGCACCTCTACTCGGAGGAAGTGAAAGACCTGACAGGCGTTCCGCCAGCTGAAAAGGTGGTTCGCAATCTCCCAAGCGGGCGCCAAGAGCTGCGCCGTTTCTCCCTTGAGCGCGCGATGCTTCTGGACGTGGTGCTGCCGACGCTGACGAACTACTGCCGCTCGATCCACGGCACGGGGCCTCGTGGCCGAGACAACCGCCTGGTGTTCGGGTGGCCCATGACTGACGGGCGAAGCTTGTGTGTTGCCCTCTCGCCATGGCGCGGGGAAAGCCACAAGTGGACGTGCGTATCGGCCTATCCCGTGTCCGCCGCCAAGCTCGCCGAAGTGCGTCGGAACAAGCCAGCGCCGTTCCCCGAAATAGGGTAGACCCCGGTGCCGTGAGGCTGCCGGGGTCTCGCAACATCCCCAGCCGCCGCCATTCAGCTGGGTGCCCTTCCGGTCGCTGGCGAAGCGGCCGAACGTTGCTGCGGGCTTTGAATCTAAGCTAAGGCCAATGTTGCTCCTGAGCAACTTCCCCCGGTCATAGGACGCGTAAGAGTGCGGAATCATTAGCCTCACCGCTTCCCCTCCAGCAACCCACGCTCCGCCCCCACAAGCCGTCCAACCCGCTTCGGTGACGGCTTCGCGAGCTGGGCCGCCAGCGCCCCTGAGCGCCAGCCTGAGGCACTGCGCCGGCGTCAGTCGAAGGCGCGCCGCGAGCTCGACGAGCTCGGCCATGCCCTCGGCGTCGATCTGCACGCCCATGCGCGCGCCGGGAAGCTGAGTAGATTCGGGTTTCTCACCACCGTGGGGAAACCATCGGGCGGTTGCACGCCCTGTGGTTCTGCGCCGTCGAACTCGGCTAGCAGCGCAGCGCCGGCTGCGAGGTGCTGGCGGATGGCAGACAGCGGATCACTCACGTGTGTTCCGCTCCAGCCACGATCCTGCTAGGCATGGAAGCCTGGAGGATTGTGTTATGCGCAATGCAGTTCACTTTCTGGGCGGAAGCATCACCGTGTACGTGCTGATGGCGGCGTGCTCGGCGGGCAGCAAAGGTAGAGCGGGCAGCAAAGGTAGAGCCGGCAACAGCGACCCTATGGCTTCGAGCGGCGGGGCGACGAACCACGGCGCCGCAGCGAGCCAAGGTGCCGCGATGGCATCCGGAGGCGCCGACAACATGGGCACGCCCACGGCGGGCTCGACCGAACCGAGCGGCATGGGCGGCATCATCGGCGAAATGATGGATCCGGTGCCCGATGCGGACGCGGAGACCAGCGGGACCAGGCTCAAGGGCTCGGTACTACGTTGGCGAGGACGGTTCGCGGCAGTTTGCCCTCGGCTGGCGAGATACCGAGCGAAACGAGGACTGCTACTTTCAGAAGGCCGAGGACGGGAAACTTCGTTGCATGCCCAGCGTTGGGGCGTATTCGTTGACCTACTTTGCCGACGATGCCTGCAGTAGCCAACCACTGATGCTTACTGCGAAGACCGCTCCCGCTTGCGCTGGCGCCCCTAGCCCGATCCCCTCCTCCCTGTATGTCTCCGAAACGTGCGGCGCGAACCGGATGCTCTACGCGGTCGGGCAAACCCCGACAGCAGGTACCGTTTACCAAAAAGGCGCGGCAAGCTGCACTGTGCTCCAGCAGGCCGTTCGGGACCTGTACAACTTCCATCCTCTGACATCCCCCGCACCGGCACCGGCGAGCGCATTTGTCGCCGCAACCGAACAAGTGGAGTGATCCATGCGCGACGATCTTCAGTACCGCGCACGACGGATTTTCGCCGAGTTCATCGATTCCTTCGAGGAGCGCGGCGGTAGGCGCGATTGGTGGATCGACTTCACCGAAGATACTCTCGAGTCGATCGGAATGACATACGACGAAGCAGAAGGCGCGCTCCAACTCCTCGACAACGAGGGACTGATCGAGCGTGTCTCGATGGACGGCTGGAGGCTCTCGGACGAGGGCTACCGGGCCTGCATCCACCGCGAACTCATTGACGAGGCCCTCGGCTCGCCTGCGGCCGCTGGCGGGTTCCATCTGCAAGTCGTGGCGCAGCACGTGATCTTCGGGAACAACAACACGCTGCAAGTGAACAGCGACGAGGTCATGCGACAGCTGATCACGCACCTTCAGGCCGACAAGTCTCTGCCAGCGGAGAAGCGCAGTCAGTGGGTCGAGATCCTGAAAGAGGTGACGGGCCACGTTGCTGCTGAGGGTCTGAAGGTACTGATCGACGAAGGCAAGAAGGCCGCCGGGCTCTAGCCCTTGTGTCCGAAGATGTCGCGACCGTTCCAAAAGATGTTCATCGGGAGGAGTGGGATGCGAACCATCTGTGGCTCGGGGCCGTGGCTGCCGGAGTTGCCGATGCCTGCGATCCGCACGCCGGTGAGTGTGTCCACGTGCGTGCTGGGCCTTTGCTCGCCGGGAGTCTGACCAAAATAGACAAGACCGATTTTCAGCACGAGATTCCCAAGCCCAACATCGAGCTCGTTCGCCTTGCGCAGAGGTAATGGAACCAATACCGATGGATCACGATCGAGGCGTCGAACTCGGCGTCACCCTCGGCCACGTCGACCGGGAGCTGACCGCATCCGTAGAACACCGTTCGGTTGATGGTGCACGAGTAGTCGAACTCCTCGAGGCCGCTGACGAGCCCGAACTGGTAGACGCTCTTGCCCTCGATCATGATCTCGGTCTCGATTGATTGAAAATCGTACGGGATTCGATTGACGAGGACCTTGCCGCCGTCAGCCATCAGTTTGCCTCCAGGTACGCTTGCGCGGCCGTCACCGCGGACACGAGTTGCGATTCGATCCGGCCCAGCGTTGGCGCGCTTGCACGTGCTGCCAGCCTTGCCTCGCCCACGGCCTTTGCGCGGTAGTAGGACGTGATTCGTCTCGCGACCGCCGGATCCTTCGGTGCCCAAAAGTCCACCGCCGCCAAGGCGTCGCGCGGCAGCTCGAAGGGGACGTCGAACATCCCAATGTCGCGAACGGCGCGGGAGTAGTACTGCGCTACGTAAAATTCCGGCTCGGTGCGGTTCACTCGCTGTGACGTCGGCAGTCCGCGCCAAGCGGAATGTGCGGCGCTTTCCTCGAGCACGCTTGGTCTGCCCGCGCTCTCGTAGGCGCCACCAGCGACGAGCAGCCGCTGCAGTAGCGCCGCGCCGTTTGCGTCGATGCTGGGCAGAGCGTCGAACTGCGTTACCACAGATTGCCAATCGATCGTCATCAGGTCTTCCTTTCAGCCTTCGGTGAGGCGACGCGGGCCGCGCTCTGCTCCGCTCACGTGCCGGTGAAGTTCGCCCGGCCGGAGGTGATGAGCAGAGCGCGAACCCTCGGCGCTTTGCGCGTGGCGAGCCTGGGCGGGCTGGCAATGACCCCGAGGTCAAAACCCGCGTCAGGCTGTGCGGCGCGGCAGTGCCGCGAGCTCGAGAATCAAACCGAGCTTGCCTTGCGTCTCGACAGGCAGCGCGCGGACTCGGAAGGGTATCCACGCGCCACCAGCGGCACGACTCCGCCGCCACCAGCTCTCCATGCCGGTTGTCAAAGTCTTGCATTAGTCGACGATCCGCTCGATCCGCACTAGAGCGGCGGGGCCGATGTCACGCTTCGCGTACTGGCGCACCAGGCTGCGCTGCGCGTTCAACTGCATCACCTTGGCGTGCTGCTTGTCGGCATCGCCCGGATAGGCGTCCCGGATGGCCTCGCGAGCGTCGTCGAGCAGCACGTCGAGCTCGTCGGTGAAGGTGGCCAGCGCCTCGGCGGCGGGCCGCCCCTTTGCGTCCCACAAGGCCTGGACGCGCTCTTCAGCGCTACTGATCCGCTCCTGGAGGTGAGCGCGGATAGCTGCGTCGCGTGTCTGCTCGGCTGTCAGCAGGGTCTGCTGGGCGGCCTCACCGGCGCGTCCGGTGCTCTCCGCGAACAGCGAGCGGCGCTCCTGCGCGGCCTTGGCGCGGGTCAGGGCGTCGGCGTTAGCGTCTGAGCGATCGGCGTCGAAGACCGCCTGCGCGTCGGCCACGACCTGATCGGCTGCCGCCAGATACTCGAGCGACTGCGTGTGCTTCTCCGCTGCCGCGTCCAGGGCCTGGCGGGCAGCCTCGACGGGCCGCTCGAGCGCTTCACGATCGAGCTTGGGCGTTGCTGGCGCGTCGCGATCCAAGCCCACCATTCGTTTGACGACGGAGAGCATCAGCCGTCCCCCAGCTGCTCGGACAGCGCCAAGAAGTCCTCGCGGATCGCGACACGTAGCTTGGTGATGTGGGCGGGCCGGGTGGCGGCGTCGCGCGTTTCTTTCTCGTGCTCGGCGCGGAGCTCAGCGGCCAGCGTGAGGGCGTTGTTGGAAAGGCGTCGCAAATGATTTTCGATCGTGTCGAGTTGCATGTTGGTGTCCTTCAGCTAGGCCGCGTCGGGCCCGGGAAACAGGTGGTCGATGGATGAGCGGGTGTCGTCGTCGCCTGCTGCGCGGCGGGTTGCCAGGCTGGCGAGCTCGGCGCTGGCGTCTTGGACGGGTGCGGGGCGCCGGGGCTCGTCGCTTGCCGAACGTGTGTCGAGTAGCGGCAGCTCGAAGCCCGCCGCACCCGCAGCGGCGCGTGCCAGATCGCCGCTGGCGTCGGGCATGTAGCTGGCCGGCACGAGACCGAGCGACTTGTGCTTGACGATCGCGTCGGGGTTGCTGGGCACGCTGACGGCCGAGACCTCGCGCAGCTCGCAGTCCAGCAGCCGCCGCACCGTGCGCCCGTCCACGATCTGCTGCTCGATGCGCCCAGCTCAGAAGCCCACGCTGAAAGCCCGCATGGCCCCGTCGCGAAAAAGCGTTGCCACTTCTTCAGCAAGTCGAGTCGTCGCGAAGACGATCCGGGCCTGCAACTGCCCGTCGACGATCTTGATCCCCTGGGCGTGCCCAACCACGTCGAAGTGCGAGTGCATGTAGAGCACGACAGGGTTTTGGAGGTAGCGCGCCAGTTGCCAGCTTGCTTGGTCGATGATCTCGCCGTGGCCGTCGATGGTCTCGCTCGAGAGAACGGCGTCGACGCTGCGAGTCTTCGCGTCGAAGGCCTTCGTGTACATCGGGCCGTAGCTCAGTCCCGTTTGCATTTGGGTACTCCGTGAGTCAGCACGGGGTCGATGGCCGCGTGCATGTGGTGGGTGGCGCGGTCGTCCTTGAACGTCGCGAACGCCTGGTAGAAGCCGCCCTCGCCGTCATCGAACGGGCAGACGCCCTCGATCAGCGCCTTGCGACTGGCGGGGCTTATGGTTGGATACTTCTCGAGCAGCGCTCTCATCTGCGCGGTCGAGATTTGTTTGGGCTCTTTGGTGGACATGGTGCTTTCAGCCGAAACCGCGGCTGCGGTCGTTGCCGAAGCGCGATCCGGAATGCCTGTGAGGTAGTGGGGGCTCGAAAGGGTCGCGGGAGATGCCGTTTAGGCGGGTGTTGGCCGCGTTGAGCAGGTTCCAATTGATCCCGCCCTGCAGGTGCTTGCGCTCGTTCACGGCGTGCATGAGCGTCACCACGCACGACGCGAAGTCCAAACCGTTGGTCGCATACTTGGTGCGGCCGCTCGGCAGCAGGTGCGCTTTGATGCCGGTCATCTCACGCCGGAGCCCAGCGTGATCGGGCAGCACGACGCGGCGTTCACGCATGAGCCGGCGCAGCGTCTGAAACGCCAGATCCTTGCTCTGCTCGGACCAGGGCAGGCACTCGAGCACGACGTGCTGCTGGCTGAAGAGCGTGCGTAGCGCCGCCTCCTCGCGCTGGTCGCCGAAGATGCGGGGCACGCCCCAGGCCTTGGCGCGCGCGCTGATGTGCTCCACGACGCCAGCCATACTGACGTGCCGCAAGCGCTCGCCGTCGAAGGCGTCGCACTCGAGCCCCACGAGCTCACCGGCGTCTGACTCGCGCCCGGCCAGCCACGCGAAGCCGTCGCCGCGGAGGCTGCTGGCGTCGATGACCAGGAAAGCGCGGCCTAGCTGGCCTTGCTCCTGGCGACCGAAGCACGCCGTGACGTCTACAGGGTCAAGCGCTGCCGAGATGGTGGCGCCCGGCACGGCCGCGTATTCGCGCGACCAGACCCGCTCGTCCGGCTCGAGCTCGTGAGTCTCGGCCTCGCTGATTGTCGGATTGGCGACCCAGCTCGGCGCGTGGCTGACGACCTGGTGGGCGGTATCGCCAGCCTCGAAGCACTCGGCGTGGTAGTCGTCGGTCGACCACGGGCTCGAGCTCAAGACCATGAACGCCGCGGGCTGCGTGGCCATGGTCGGTGCCAGGCTGGCCACGACTTCGCGAGCGGGGTTTGCGCCCGTGTCGCGGCTCTCCCAGCGCGCCACCTCGTCGCCGATGACCAGCACGCTCGTGAAGCCGACCGAGTCGATGTTGCACGGGTAGACCTTGAACAGCACGGGTCGCTCGCCCCGCAGCTCGAGCTCGGACCCGCGTTCGTCAAACTCCAGGCCGAGCGTCGTCAGGATCCATTTGATGGTCCGGAGACGGGCCAAGGCCTCGTCGGTCTTGACCGAGACCAGGCAGATCACCGCGGTGTCACCGGCCGGCACCGACCACTCGCCGAACAGGGCGACCATGACGGCCAGCCTGCAGAGCGTGCTGGACTTGCCGCCGCGCCTGCCCACCCGAATCACCCAGCGGCGACGGCGGGCGCTCAGGAAGCGCTTCAGCTGCTCGAGCCACCACGGCGAGGTTGCCGGCGTCGGCGGGCTGAGGCGCGCGCCTGCCGCCACGAGCTCGGCGTCGATGCCCTGGTAGGCCGCGAACAGGTCAGCCATTGACCGGCTCCTTGCCGCCCAGGCGGTTTCTGATGGCCGCCACCGGGTCGCGCTTGGGGCGTGCTGCGGCCTCCTTGGCGCAGAGCTCGTGCGCGGCTAGCAAGTTCTGCCGGCTGTCGTTGGCCAGCCTCGAGCCGAGCACCAGGTCGCCCAGCACCTCGAAGGCGAAGCGCGACCCCGCCAGCTGCAGCGCCGCGCTCGCGATGATGCTCGCCGGTGCCGCCCCGCAGTGACCGCCACCGACGGTCCGAGCGAGCGTCGTGACGTGATGCTTGCGGAAGCCCCTGGCTGCCTTCAGGAAGGGCTCGAAGCGCGGGTCACCCAGCGTGTCACCGAGGGCAAGTCGGCGCGCCAGACGCGTCATGTCGCGCGACGACGAGCCACCCGCGGCCTGGGCCGTGCGAGCACCCGGCTTGAACCTCCCGTCGCCGTCTCGTTCGGTCCTGTGCTCGGCCAGCGCCTCGCCTTGCACACCTTGGGGGAGCTCGTCGGGCGGTAGCACCTCGACCCTAGGCGAGCCCGAGCCGTTGCCGTGGCCGCTGCGGAGGGCCATCAGGCGCCCCTCTTCTGCCCGCCACCCAGGCCGGCTAGACCAGACCCATGACCAATCGAATCATGGTAGCGGCGGTGTTTCTGGCGGGCTGCGCGGTGGGTGGCGTCTCGAGCCAGATGGTGGTTCCCAAAGCGAGCGCCCAGCAGGCGGCGGCGCTGACCAAGTGGGAGTACAAGTGCGTCTCGGCAGCGGGCGAGGACGCCGTGCAGGAGATCGCCGCACAACTGGGCCCACAAGCCTGGGAACTGGCTGCCGCTGCAGCAAAAACCTCGAACGAGCCCGTCTGGTGCTTCAAGCGCCCGAAGATGTGAGCGGGCCATCAGCGCGCGCCTCCTGCGGTTTGGGCACCGTGAAAGCGCTCGAAAGCGCGGCTTTCACATCGGCCGCGGTTGCTGCGCGTGCACTGGTGCCCAATCGCGACGAATACCGCAGCAATAAGGCTTCGCTTCGCTCGCGACTCGCCGGCTGTGTGAGCCGGTGGCGAAGCCGTGCAGCGCCGAAGTGTTCAGCGCCATGGTGTTCACCCGTCGAGGCGAGCCGTTCCGGGCCCGAGCGTGCCGAAGTCGGTCGGACGGCGTACCCATTCCCGTTCCCCTATATGAGATAGGGGGAACGCGGGAACGGCTAACCGCCCCTTTCCGGGAACGCCTTGGGAACGGGTGGGAACGCGGGAACGGCTAGGCATCGAGCTGGCCTCCTGCCCCGGTCGGGAACCACTTGGGGTCGGCCTTGGTGCCCGTGTTTCGGACTGCCCCGTCTCGGGCGAGCCGGTCGAGGGCCGCGCCCACCGTGGTGTTGCGGATGCCGAGCTTCTCGCGCAGCGTGGCTCTCGAGCTTCCCGGCCACTCCCGGACGGCTTCAAGCACCTTGAAGCAGGCGCCCTCGAACTTGTCGGCGGGGCTGGCTTCGGGGGCGGCCTGGGCGAGGTCATTCGCGCTGACCAGGACCCCACCATCCTCGGTATCCGTGATGCTTACCGTGAACGGCGCGACGGGCTTGCCGAGTCGGCTTTTTGTCTGCTGGACATGCAGGGGCTCGCCCTCGGTGTAGGTGGCGTGCAGCACGACGTCGGCGGCATCGAAGATCGCGGAGCTGCCGCGGCCGGCCTCCCGAGCGTCCACACCGCTGATGGCTCCGCTGGTCTTCTTGGAGTGCACCAGCACCAGGAAGGCGCAGCCGGTCTGCTCGCCGACGCGGCGCAGCGCGTCGAGGCCTTGGCGAATGCTCGAGTCGTTTTCGTCCACACCGGGGCTGGCCGCTCTCAGCGTGTCGATCGTGATCAGCTGTCGGCTGGCCGCGATGGGCCTGAGCGCGTCCTCGAACTTCGAGTCGCTCATGTACAGCGGCGGCATCACGGCCAGGCCGAGCGTCTGAACGCTGCTGAGGCCGCGCGCGCGGCTGATGGCCTGGCAGCGCCGGCGGCTCTCGTAACCGCCGTTTTCAAAGTCGAGCAGCAGCGCCGGGCCCTGCTTGCTGGGGAAACGCTCGAGCCAGGGCACGCCGGCGGCGACGGAGAGCGCGGCGTCGAAAGCCATCCACGACTTGCCACTCGACCCGTAGGCCACGAGCTCGACCAGCGAGCCGCGGCGGACGATCGGTTCGATCAGGTAGTCGGGGGCCTCGAGCGGGGCGAAGATGGCGGCGGCGTCGAGGATCTCGATGCGCCCTTTCGGGGGCTGCAGGGGTGTGACCTTTCCGTGCTCGGCCGCGGTGGCCTTCTTGGGATCGGCTGGGCTCAAAGCGCGCGCTCCTTTCGGGCGCCCGCGCCTTGCTCGACCAGCGCGCACCAGTCCTTGGCGTTCGGGGTCCAGCGCTCGACCGTGGCGGCGCCGGCGTTGAACAGGTCGGCCGCGACTGCTTCGATCTTGCGCTCGCCCGCAGCATCGGCGTCGAACCCGATCCGGACCGCGCGTCCTTGCGCGAAGCGGGCCCAGTCGGCGCGCCAGCCATCGAGGCCAGGGAGGCCAAGCGGCAAGATTCCGAGCCCGTCTCGCCAGTCGAGCAGGCGCAGCGCCAGCACGTCGAGCGCGCCCTCGACGAAGACCAATACGCGCTCTGCGGCATGGGCTCGCAGCTGCTCGGCGCCGAACGGCAGCGGAGGCCGCATACACGGCGGAAAGACGTACTTGGGCTTCCAGTCGTCGAGTCGGCGGCGCTGCAGTGTCGTGATCGAGCCATCGAGCGCGCGCCATGGAACGAGCAACCGATTCTCGGAATGCGCGAACGTCGAGCGGGTGATCTCGCCGGCGTCATCACGCCACAGCAAGCCAGCTTGCTCGAGCGATTCGGCGCTGAACGTCTCGAGCAGCTTGCCGATCGTGACCGCCTGCAGCTCGGGCCGCGGAAGGCCACCACACCCGGCGCGACCGGCCTGCACGAGCAGCACGCGACGATCGGCGTAGCCGAGCACGTCGGGATCAGCGTCGAGCGGACAGAGATCGAGCAGCGCCCCGGTGATCGCGTTGTAGCTGACGGGGCTGATGCGTTCTAGTTCGGGCTCCGGATCCGCGTTCGCCGCGGGCAGCTCCACGCCCACGAGCTCGGCCGCTTCGCGCAGCACCTCGCCGAACTGCGCGCTCGGGTCGAGACCCCGCACGACTGCGATCAGCGTGAGGGCGTCACCCGTGAAGTCGCACCCACCAAAGCACTTGACCCGAATCGTGCCGTCGGCTCCGAGGGTGACTGAGCAGCTCGGCGTCTTCTCGGCGTGCGCCGGGCACAGAATCATCAAGCCGCGGCCGCCGCGCTGCTTAGTGGCGCCACGATCGATCCCGAGAGCGGCGCAGAGCGCGCGCGGATCGCGAAGGGCCTGGCGGAGCTCGGCGGCTTCGTTCAAGCTTTCTCCGTCTCGAAGGCCTCGGCGATCTTGATGAGCGCTGCGATCGTTTCTCGCAACTCGGCCGGCTTGATGATCACGCCCTTGCCGGGCTTGAGCTCACCGGTTTCGGCATCGAGGTACCAGGCGCGCAAGTCGACACGATCGTCTCCGTGCCACGTGCGCCGGCGGACCTGCAACGCGCCACGCGTCCGCGGCTGGCTCGACACGAGCTCGTCGAGGTCAGGCATTTGCCGCCCTCGCCTTCCGCTGCAAGCGCACCCAGCTGTGCACGTCGGCGCGCACGTAGCGGCGCGAGTCGCCGACCTGCTCATAAGGCAGTGGGTCCACGTCGCGGCGGGACAGGATGTCGAGCTGCGCCGTTGAAATGCGCAGCAGCTCGGCGGCTTCCTTGCGCGTCAGGTACTCGGAGGGCGGCATCACCGAGCCCTCGAGCAGCGGGATCAGAGCGTCGAGCAGCCGCTCGAGCACCGCATCGGCGAGCTCGTTGTCGGTGAGGTCGATCACGCGCCGAGCCGGCGGGGGCTCGACTTTTCGGACAGATGATGTATTTCTCACTTCGGTTCGTCCTTGCGCCCTGCCGATTCGTGGTCGGTGGGGCGCAGCCAATTTCGGCTTGCCCCAGGCGCTATGAGCTGGTTTAGGCGGCCTGACCCCCGTGACGGGCGAGACCCGCGCGGATTTGTTCGCAGGTGCCGCGCGTGACTGGCAGACCCGCCAAACTTCGAGCGAAGGCCTCGGGCGAAAGGTCACCGACAACGAGTCGAGCTTCTCGCTCGGACATCACTCGAGTGAGCTGGGCCAGCTTTTCGCGAGATTCCTGATCGAGCGGTGCGCGTAGTGCCATGGTGACTTCTTCCGGTTGCCTGGAGACAGTCACCCGACTACGGCTACTAGGTCTTTACAGCCGGTCGCTTGCGTCGCTGTAGGCTCGGTCGCCCTTGATGAAAGCGGCGCCGCCAGTGGTTCAGTGCGTTTTGCTCGGCAACGATGACGCTTTCGACGTCGTACGCACTCGGCTTGTCCTTGAGCTGGGGGCGGTTTCCGGCGAGCAGGCTCAGCACTGCGAGGTCTCGCGTGCTGGGCCGGTCATGCCACCACCATTGCGCTGGGCGGTCGAACTCGGCGATGAGCAGCGCGCGCCGCTGCAAGGTCAGCTGGACCAGCTTGCGAGGAAGGCGGTCGAGCAGCGGTCGACAGCTCTCGGCCAATTCCCGAACAAGCGGGATCGGGAAGTGACCCTGAACGGGCTCGAAAGGCTTCCCTTTGCGCTCAGCTTCCTCCGCCGCGTTGGCGGCATCCGCGAAGGTGACGACCGCCTCAAGGCCGAGCCGCAGCTGCTCTGCCGCATCACGTGCGGCGTTCACCTGCGAAAGGTCGAGCATGGCCTCGAGCATGGCCTGCTTCTGCGAGGTCCACTTTCGAGCCGCCGAGAACAAGCTGTCGCCGCGCTCGATCTTAGGGTTCAGGCCGGCCATGCCCCGCTCGGCGTGGGCGATGGCCTCCCGTCGCACCGCCTTCCAGAGCTCGTCCCAGGTCTTCACGGTGCCAGCGTTCGCCGACCTGACGCAGCGGTCAAACGCTCGCGGCGCGACCGATCGTGATCGACGTGCCCGCCGGCACCGTCATCAGACGCGCGCTCGGCGCCGACCACTTCGGAGGTTTGGGCACTCGCGGTGCCCAGTGCCCCGGAGCCACCTCTACCAAGTGGCTTGTTTCTAGTAGGCGGGACAGGGATTGAACCTGCGACCACCGGCTTGTAAGGCCAGCGCTCTACCGCTGAGCTACCCGCCTGCGGTGTGGAAAAACTAGCTGCTTTTGGGCTTTCTGTCGCGCTCACCTTTTCCTTTCTCTCACTGGCAGTGGCTAAAATGGGGTCAGCTTCGGGAGCGCGGCCGCGGTATAGCGCGCATCTTCTCGGAGTTCAGCAAGTAGCGGCTGTGTGCGGCTTTGGTCGCGTGACCGGCCAGCGCCCTTGGCCTTGCTGAGCGTTGACGTTGGCCTCGGCCAGCACCTGCGAGTAGGCTTCGCCGACACCGGTCGTCCCCAGCTCGGCGACGCTCACCAGGGCCTGGCTCTTCTTCAGCGCTTTGGCTAGCCCCTCTTGTGTGAGCCCCGCGTGCTTGTAAGCAGCCTTCAAGGTCGCGCCGATCGATCCGCGCGCGTGCTCGACGGCGTCGACCGATCCGGCGGCGCGTTGTCGGGCGTGGTCTGGGGCAATCGCGGTGGTGTCAGGGTCCACCGCACTGGCCAGTGGAGCCACACTCGCGAGAACCACCAAGCGTCACCGCACAGTACTCCTCGCAATCGAGGTTACCACCGCACTCGTCCTGCGGAGTCTGGCAGGCGAACGTGAGCTCTTCGTAGTCGCCCATCGCCGAGGCGCACAGCAACCCGGAGGGGCAATCGGCGTCACTTTGGCATCGGGCTTCGATGCACAGGCCGGTCGGAATCCCCGGCACCGCGAAGTGCTCCCCACATAAGCAAACTCGACCGGCCGGGCAGTCTGCGTCGGTCGTGCAGCCGAGCCAGCACTGCACCCCGGTTGCCACGGCACTGCCCCAGCAATACGGATACTCCGAGCAGAAGGCCTGGTCACCCAAATCGGCGCAGTCGGCGTCGTAACAGTCACTGGGAGCTCCGCCGAAGTTGTCGTGGACCGGATCGGGGCGAGGGACGCTGCTCGGACAGACGCCGGGCTCTGGCCGGTGCAGCGACCCGTTGGCGCAAGCCACGAAGCCGCCGGGGAGCTGTTGCGGATCCTCACAGGGGAAGTAGCGGAACACTTCGCCACCCGCGCCCGCCGTCTCCTCGAATCCAGCCCCGGCGATGGCCGAGAGACTCTCGCCCGCTGCTCCACCTTGCTGGGAGCTCCCTGGGACGCCGCCGCCCTGAGCAATCGCTCCGCCACCGGCCTCCCCACCGCCGGACGACGTGCCTGCGCAGCTACCCGCCAAGCTTGTCATCAGCGCCAGCGCCGACCATAACCAATAATGACGAACGACGCTCCGCCGAGCGAGCTTGCCTACCACGCATCAACCATGGGCGCGGCAGCGCCCGTGGTCAAGCGCTGGTGCTCAAGCCCGTGCGACCACGGCTATGCCCACTAGCACCAGCACGGTACCGATCGCCTGCACCCAGTGTAGTGGCTCGCCCAGCACCACGTGCGCCAGCAGCAAGGTCGAGACCGGCCCCACCGCTCCGATGATCGCCGAAGGCCCTGCGCCGATGCGGCGAATACCCTCGGCGAGCAGAAACACCGGCAGCACCGTGCAGATCAGCGCCAGGAGCAATCCATCGACGTAGACCGCAGGCGGGTGTGCCCGCAAAGTGCCACCTACGACCACGAAGTGCAGGCCCATTGCCGCGGTCGAGACAATCATGGCCAGCGCAGTGAAACGCAGCGAGCCGACGCGCGGAATCAAGCGCCCGCTCCCGATCAGGTAGCAAGCGTAGCTGAGCGCGCACGCGAAGATCAGGCCGATGCCGAGCCACAGGTTTGGACCGCTCGCGGCGGCGATTTCGGTCTTCACCGCCAGCGCGACGCCCAGGTAGGTCAAGACCAAGGCAACCAGCGTGCGGCGCGTGATCGCCGTGCGAAACACCAGCGCGCTGAGCAGCACCACCAGCGTCGGGTACACGAAGAGAATGAGCCGCTCGAGCCCCGCCGAGATGTACAGCAGCCCGTAGAAGTCGAAGACGCTCGCCAGGTAGTAGCCCAGCACACCGAGCGCCACGATCTTACCGAGCTCCGAGCGCGGCAGCGACGCCGAGCGGCGCGAAGTCACGAAAGCCGCCAGCACGAAGAACGGCAGCGACAGCGCCATCCGCAGCGCCAGCAACGTCACCGGATCCGCACCGTGCCGGTAGCCCACCTTGGCGATCACCGCCTTGGCCGAAAACGCCACGGCCGACCCCACCACGCACAGCGCCCCGATGAGCGCCTGCTGCCGGCGCGCCCGCACCGAGGGTCGCTCTGGCGGAGCGGCCAGCGGGCTCGACCCAATCGGAACGACACTATCCAAGATGCTTCTGCCTGATCCATGAGGCACCTGCCCGCCCTGCGCCACGACACGCGCCGCCCACGTGGGCGAGCACAGCAGTGCGTGCCCTCCCAACCCACCGAAATACGCCGTGAAACCCCGGCCGCCCGAGCGCCCACCCCCGCGAAACCCCTCGCACTTTTTCATTGTGAGCCCCCTGCCCTGTGGTATGTAGCCCGCCGCCGCTCACGGGGCGGTAGTTAAGTTGGTTATAACGCCGGCCTGTCACGCCGGAGGCCGCGGGTTCGAGTCCCGTCCGCCCCGCTGATTCTGCTTAAGAATCTGAGTACTTAGAAAAGCGCGTGCGATTGCTGCGTGCGATTGCCCCTCCGGAAAGAGCTCCTCGGGCAGCTCCGGAAAGACGTCTCCGAACCCTTCGCGTAGCGCCTCGGCGAGTCGGATGTACGCTGCCCCAGGTCCACGGCACGGAGCGCGTAGTGAGCCGACAGGACGCCCCAGCGCGCGCGACGAGCCAGGGGTGTCCTGTACTTGGGGCGCGGTGCTCGTGAAAGCGGATCCGAATCTAGATTACTTCAGGTTGATGACCTGCGTGCCCCAGTAGCCGCTGGCGAGCAGGACTTGGTCGCCTTGGCGCGCCAGGGACGACGTCCACCAGCCGCGGGTGCGGACGAATTGATCGTAGGTCGGGGCGCTGCCGTCCTTCAGCTTGAAGATGTCGACGCCCTGGCCAGCCCAACCGGAGGTGACGAACGCGCGGTCGCCTTCGACGCCGATCAGCCAGCCCCATCCGTCGCGCTCTTCCGAGGGCAGCACGGTCGGGTTCTTGGGATCGCTCAAGTCCACCTGGTAGAGCTGGATGTTGTTGGTGGTTCGATCCCAGTGGTGCGCGCTGAAGTAAGCGGTGCTGCCGCGCACGAACACGCCCCCGGTGCTACCCGGAATCGCGACGTGACCCTGCAGGTACGCCTTGTCGCCCACCAGCTTGAGCACCGCCAGGTCGTTGGTCGTGTACTGACCATCCCAGTGGTAATCCATGGTGTAGACGATGCTCGGGTCGTCCTCCGAGCCACCGACCAGGAAGCCCGGCACGTTGATCTTGCGAGCGATGCGCGGGTGCGCGGTGTCGGTCAGGTCGATGGCGTCGATGTAGTAACGCACCACGCCCGGGTACCAGGTGTTGCCCTCCGAGCGCGGCTCTTCCTCCCACTCGTAGTGCGAGGCGTAGAGCTGGTCACCGACGGCGCGCAGGTTACCCCACCAGCCGTCGCGCTCACGCGTCACGACCGTGGACGAGATCGTCGGCGCGTTGGGATTCGAAAGGTCGACCACGAACAAAGACTGCAGCGCGTCCACGTAGTCGCCCTCGGCGTCGTACTGCGGTAGCCAGCGCCGGAAAGCCAGCTTGTTGCCGTCTACCTGCACTGCGTCGGCGCCGTAGTACCAGTCGTACATGCCGCAGCCGTACCAGCCCCAGTACCAGCCGCCGTAGTAGCCGTAGCCGACGTCCGGCAGCGCGACCTTGCCACGCAGTGTCGCCGTGCCGTTCGAGGTATCGACGGCCTGCACTTCCTGCGTCCAGGAGTAGCATTTGTACTCCGCCTCGACGCCGCCCGGTTTGGGCTCGAAGTCGCCCTGGCCGTCGGGGCACGCGACCTCGCGGCGCACGCTACTCACCACGTAGCTCAGGGCGCCATCGTGGAATACGGTCGGGTTGGTGCCGTCGATCTGCAGGCTCACCAGCGTCGGATCGCTCACGTTCTCCTCGACCTGCGACAGGGGCAGCAAGCGAAGCTCGGAGTGATCGGTGTCGTTGTCCCAGAAATCGCTCGACACCTCGACCACGTTGGCGCCAGCCGGCTTCACGTTGACGACATTGCGCGCCAGGGTGAGCTCGGTCACCACGTTCGGCTTGGCGTGGTCGGTGTAGTCGACGACCGAGAGCGCCAGGTTGCTGAGCGAGACCAGGCGGTTCTTCACGAAGATGCCGCGCTCCACCCAGCCCTTGGTCAGCGCCGTGCCGCTGGTGGTGATGCTCTGATCGGTGAACTCGATCAGCTGCAGGCCATTGTTGTAAGCGTAGCCGCCTGGATCCCAACCGCTGAACGGCAGCACGACCAGGCCGTCCGCGTCGCTTTTGGTGAAGGCCTTGAAGGTGCCGGCTGCCGGCGTCCACGCCCAGCCCTCGCCGAACGCCGCGCTGCCGAGCGACGTCGGGTTCGTCGGATCGGTCATGTCGAAGTACGCCAGCGAAATCGGGCTCTGGTAACCGCTCGTGCAGTCGTAGGTGTTGCCGAGCGCGAACAGCCGATCGCCATTCGGGATCATCAGCCAGACCTGGCCATCGATGCCTGACGAGCCCAAGAGGCGCGGCATCGCCGGATCCGACAAGTCGTAGACGTCGAGCGGCGTTCGGAGCGAGCCGGTGGCCACGCCGTTGTCGTACTGGCAGCCCCAGCTGGTCGGTGTGAGATAGAGGCGCGTGCCGTCGAAGCGCGCGGTCGCATCCCAGCCAGGCATCGCGGTGGTCAAGCTGCCGGCCACGACCGGCGCATCCGGATCGGTGAAGTCGGCAGTCGAGATGCTCAGGCTGTTGCTAGCGACGCCGCCGTTGCCATAGCCGCGGCCGACCACGTGGGCGAGCTGACCGTCGGCGAAGTCGAGGTTCCAGCGCCCATTGTCGGCGCCCCAGCTCTGAATCGAGCCATCCACAATCACTGAGCCACGCTCGACGATGGCGCCTGCCGGATCGCTGATGTCGAGGTAGGTCAGCTGCGACTGGCCGGTCGGCGTGCCGTAGCCGTACTGGTTCACATTGGTGAGGATGTCGGAGGCCAGCATGATGGAGCTCGGCGTCACGTTGAAAACGCCGCCGTAGCCAGGCACTTCGTAGCTGTCGACCGCGCTGATCGCGCCACCTGCGAAATTCACGCTGGCCACGCTGACCTGAACGGTGCTGGGCCCGCCCCCCATGGTCACGGCGTCACCCTCGGCTCCCAGGCCCCACCAGCCGTAGTCCCACGGATACTTTTCGGTCACCGCGTACAGCACGTCGCCGACGACGCGCGTGTCCTTCACCCAGCCGCCGAGCAGCGCCTCGCCGGTGATGGTGATGTTGGCTGGATCCCGCGCATCGATGCCGCGCACGATCGAGCCATGGAAGGGCGAACCGTCGTCCATCGTGCCGTACCAGTCGGCCACCACCACGCTGGCGATGCCGTCGCGCACGACCATTTCGACGGGCCAGCCGTAGATCGGCGAGCGACCGAGCAGCGTCGGATGGTCGACGTCGCTCACGTCGAACACCATCAGGCCGCGGTACTGATTCAGGTAGTAGAGACGATCGCCGTCGAGTCGGTAGAGGTCGGTCTCCTCGACCTCACGCGGCGGCGCCGAGCCGCCTGCTGCGTCGTCCCCTTCTTGCGCACCGGGTCCCGCTGACGGGGCACCATTGGCGTCCGCGCTGGCCAATTCGCCGCCGTCGCGGCCGTTCTGTCCGCTTGGCGGCGCGGAGCTGAAGTCGGTCTGCCCTTCCAGTAGCTCGGGCGTCGTGCCCCCCTTGCCGTTACCACTGCAGCCGATGCCAAGCAGGACGGCAGCAAAGCCCAAGATCGCGTAGGCCCGGATCGAAACGGGAATAGCAGTCATCGAGATTTCTCCGACCCCCCGGGGTGCACGCCGCGTGCCACCTCCCGGCACACACCAGCCGCCCGCCTGCCTCCAAAATCCCGGCAAAAAGGCCAGCCATCTGCGGACCTGCCGTAAGTAGGGGTGCGCGGTGTGCCAGTGGCACAGCGGGAGTAGGGCGGCGGAGTCGTTCGGGAACCGGTATTGCGATCAGTTCGCGTTCGAGATGCTGGGCGTGGTGATGGCGTACCACCACGCGCGGCGACTGCTGCGCGACCCCCAAGCCCGACACGCGCGCCAAGCACGCCTTCGAACACCTGCTGGCGAGCCACGCCGCCAGCAGCGCCCGCGCCTGACCTGGAGGAACCTCTGATGTCCGGATTCGACTTTGCGCTTGCCCGAGCCGCGAGCAGTCACGTAGTGCGTGATGTACTGACATCTACATCGACGACGTCAGCTGATAAGGCTCAGTAAGCCTTCGCGAAGATCACGCGCTGCTTGCTGGGCTCGCCGGTAAAAATGCACTTACCGGGCTCGGCCGGCAGGTCGCGTGGGATGCAGCGGACGCTGACCTTGAGGTCGCTTTTCAGACGCTCTTCCACCTCGGTCGAGCCGCCGAAGTGCGCCAGCGCGAAGCCGCCGTGGATCTCCGGCTTGTCGGCGTTCCTGGGTGTGAAGAAGGCGTAGAAGTCCTGTTCGCTGTCGATCTCGACCGTGTGCTGCTCGCGCAACGCCAGCGCCCTCTTGTACAGGCTGTCCTGGATCTGCTGCAGCAGCGCCGGCAAGCTGGCCGGCACGTCGGCGGCGACCGGGAAGGTCTTGTCCTTTGGGCCCTGGTCACGGCGATAAAGGGCCACGGTGCCCTTTTCCAGGTCGCGCGGGCCGATTTCGATGCGGAGCGGTGCGCCCTTCTTGATCCACTCCCAGCTCTTCTGACCACCGGGCAGGTCGCGCTCGTCGACCTCCACTTCGATGCCGCGCCGGTCGAAGCTCTGATCGCGGATCTTTTCGGCCAGCTCGCGCGCGGCCTTCAGCACCGCCTCGCGCGTGTCGGGCTTCGGTATGATGGGCAAGATCACGACGTGCGCTGGCGCAAGTCGCGGCGGGATGATCATGCCGTCGTCGTCACCATGCACCATGATCAGCGCGCCGATCAGCCGCGTGCTGACGCCCCAGCTCGACGTCCACGCGAATTCTTCCTTGTTTTCGCGCGACAAGAAGCGAATGCCGCTGCCCTTGGCGAAGTTCTGGCCCAAAAAGTGCGAGGTGCCGGCTTGCAGCGCCTTGCGGTCCTGCATCATCGCCTCGATGCACAGCGTTTGCACGGCGCCCGGAAAGCGCTCGCCCTCGGTCTTTTCGCCCATGAACACGGGCACGGCCATGAAGTCTCGCGCGAACTCGGCGTAGACGTTCAGCATCTTTTCGGTCTCCTCGCGCGCCTCGGCCTCCGTTTCGTGCGCGGTGTGACCCTCTTGCCAGAGAAACTCGGCGGTGCGCAGGAAGACGCGCGTGCGCATTTCCCAGCGCACCACGTTGCACCACTGGTTGATCAGAATCGGCAGGTCGCGATACGACTTCACCCACTTCGCGAACGAAGCGCCGATGATCGTCTCCGAGGTGGGGCGCACCACGAGCGGCTCGCTCAGCTCGGCCGATGGCGCAGGGCGCAAGCCGCCGCCCGGCGCCGCTTCCAAGCGATGGTGCGTCACGACCGCGCACTCTTTGGCGAAGCCCTCGACGTGCTGGGCCTCCTTGGCCAGGTAAGAAATCGGGATGAACAGCGGGAAATAGGCGTTCTTGTGACCCGTCGCCTTGAACATGCGATCGAGCGAGCGCTGAATGTTCTCCCAGATGCCATAGCCCCACGGCTTGATCACCATACAGCCGCGCACGTCGCTCTGCTCGGCCAGGTCGGCTTCCCGCACGACTTCCTGGTACCAGCTCGGGTAATCCTGCTCACGCCTCGGCGAAATCGCCGTCTTCACCTCATTCATCGCCGCCAAATCACCGAAGATCGCAGCCGCCGTCAACCCGTAAAGGACCGAGCAAACAGGGAGGCGGGGAGACGGGGGATTTGGGGTGCAAATGCGTTCGAGCGCTCGCATCGCACCGTGACGAGTCTGACTCGCAATTAGTGACGCGGGCTCCTGAACGGCTCGGCGCCAACCAACCTCCCCGTCTCCCCGCCTCCCTGTTGATTCGCTCGTAGGGAGACTAGACCAGGCCAGACAACGGCCCAGTACAGAAATTCCCATCCCCGAACGTGGCTTGTTCGACGCCCATGGCGTTCAGCAACGAGACGAGCAGGTCGGCGTGGGAGTTTCCGGCGTAGGTCAGGGCGCGACCGGTACGGAAGGCCCAGCCGCCGCCCGCCACGAGGAGCGGCATGTTGTCGTGGTTGTGGATGGTGCCCATCGACACCTCGTTGCCCCAGAACAACAGCGTATTGTCGAGCGCCGTGCCGTCGCCCTCCGGGATCGTCGCGAGGCGATCGAAGAGTCGCGCGATCAGGCTCGCGTGCCAAGCCTGCCGGCGCAAGAGCTGCGACTTGGCGTCGACATCGCTGACGCCCGTGTGCGACAGCGCATGCCCCTCCCCCACGCTTTCGAGCCAGGGGTAACGGATGCGGTTGAGCGCGGTCGAGATCTGGAAGCTGGCAACCCGCGTCAGATCGCAAGCGAACGCCAGCGCCAGCAAGTCGAGCTCGAGCTCCGCGATTTGCGGCATATCGGTCTCGCTCACCGGATTGAGCGCGGGCGGCGCTTCCGGCTTCTTGCAGTCCCCGAGGCCAATCGACAGCCGGCGTTCCACGTCGCGCACCAGGGTCAGGTGCGCGTCGAGCGTCTGGCGATCCTGAGCACTGAGCCGCGGTGTCAGCGCACCGAATTCCGCCGCCACCGCGTCGAGCGCGCTCTTGCGCTGCACGAGCAGGGCCTTGGCCGCGTCCTCGTCCGGCGTGGTGATGGGCGGGGAAAAGCCCTCGAACATGCGCTTGTAGACCTCGAGCGGGTCGTTCATGGGCGGCAGCGGCATGCCCGCACCCGCGTACGAAATGCGGCCCTGCACGTCGTTTTCGGTGGCGCGCACGCCGAGCTGCAAGCTGCCAATCGGCGTGGCAGTGCCGATCTGCGCGGCGATGCGCTGATCGACGCTGATACCGGTGGCCCAGCCTGCGGTGCGACCGCAACCGTCCACGAAGGGGCCCTCACCCAGATGCATGTTGGTGAACAGCGCGCCGATACCGCGCTGGTGCGGCCCGCCGGGCCCCATGGCGGCCACCTTCATTTCCAGGCCACCCAGGATTAGCAGTCGGTCCTTGTACGGCAGCAGCGGCGCGTGGCTCTGGCTCAGCTCGAACTCGGTCTCGCTAGCCACGGCGGTCGGCCACCAGCCGTCGTGGATCACGCCGTTCGGCGTGTACATGGTGATGAAGCGCTTGGGAAACTCGGCTTCTTGCGCCCTGGCCCGCAAGGAGGGTAGCAGGGGCAACGACAGCACCGCACCCGACGCGGCACGCAAAATCGTGCGGCGCGAGATGGCCCGACTCATGGTGCCTCCGGGATGGCTGGGCGGTAGAGGAAGGCATCGGTTTGGGTCAGACCCACCAGCAGCTCCTTTAGGTTGCCGCTGGCGGCACCAAAGCGCCCCTTGATCTGGTCCAGGCTGCAGGTGTCCTCGGGCGCCTCCTGACGTCCGAAGCTGTAGCGGAACCAGTTGAGCGCCAGGCAATCGCGCGCGGTGGAGCTGGCCGCAACTCGCGCGGCAAGCTCACTGGCGCCGGCGAAGGGACCGTTCAGCGCCTCTTCTGGCAGCGCCACGACATTCCCGGACTCGTCGACCGGAAGGCCGTTTTCCGTGGCGCGGTAGCGACCGAGCTGGTCATAACGCTCGAAACCGAAGCCGATGCCGTCGATCAGCTGGTGGCAGGAGGAGCACACGGCTTGCTCGGTGTGCTGGCGGAAGCGCTCGCGAGTCGTGGCGTTCGGGTCCGGATCCGGCGCGATCGCGTTCACGTTCGGCGGCGGCGGCGGAACCGCGTCGCACAAGATGCGTTCGCGCACGAAAGCGCCACGGATCACCGGCGCGGTTTGATCCGAGTGCGACAGCAGTGCCAAAAGGCCTGGCTGCGTGAGCAGACCGAAGCGCGGATCCGGCATTGCTTGCGCCTCGAAATCCGCGGCCGGCGGATTGCCGCCGTAGATCGGCGCTAGCGCCGCATCCACCCATACGTCCGGCGAAGTAAACAGCCTTTCGAAGCTGCCTTCCGCCCCTAAGTAGCTGTCGTCCAGGAAGCGCAGCAGCGACTCGCGCAGCGACGCCGAGAGCAGCAGCGGCTCGATCTCAGCGCCCTCACGCACCGCACCATCCAGCCGGCTCAAGCCGAGCCACTGCTCGCTGAAGTCTCGAACGATGTCCTGAGCGCGCGCGTCGTTGAGCAGTCGCCGAGCCTCACGCTCGACGTCCGCGGCAGTGGTCAGACGTCCCTCTCCGGCAGCCGCCAGCAGCTCCGCATCCGGAACCGAGCCCCACAGCGTGAAAGCCAGCCTCCCCGCCAGCTCATAGCCGCCCAGAGCGATCGCGCCCGTCTCGGGCGTGGGGGCCTTGAGCCCGTCTACCCGGTACAAAAACTGCGGCGATTGCAGGATCGCCTGCACGGTGAGCTCGATACCTTTGGCGTAACTGACGGCGTTACCGGAATCGAACAGCAACCACAGCGGAAGCTGCTCGGCATCCGTCAATGGCCGACGGAAAGCACGGGCTCCGAAGCTCGTCACGAATGCATGCCCGCAAGCCACAGGATCCGCACCCGCATCGCACGGCGCCACTTCCGTCACGCGCACTGCCGCGCGCGCAGCGACCGCTTCAGCAGCCGTCAGGTAGCTTTCGACGAGTAGCGGGTTGGCCAAATTGGCCGAGACGTTCGTGCGGTAACCATCCACCTCGTTTTCGGGAGGAAACCCGAGCGATGGCCGGGTCGTGTCGCCCAGCAGATCGCGCACCGCGTTGTCGTACTGAAAGCGCGTCAGCAGCCGCAGCGGCGCCGCGCCCGGCTGCGTCACGTTGCAAGTCACCGGAACTGGCTCGCCCGCGGTGCCTCCGGTCCCCTGATTGTTGGAGGGGGACGGCGACTGGTCACACCCGAGCCCGCTCAGCGCGAGCGTGGTAAAACCGGAAATGCCCCAAGACCTGAAACGCATTGCGGGAGACGGCTAAGCGTGCCCTTGGGGCGGCATGGGGTCAATCGGATCGGCCCGGCGTCCGAGGTTTTTGGACTCGAGCACGTCTCTTTAGTGTCCCTAGCCCGACCCGCCTGACAGGCGGGCACCCCTCCCGGGGGTACCATGGGGCCATGCCCCTCCTCCAGATTCAGACCTCCGCCTTGGCCGGCCGCGCCAGCGCCCCAGCCGGCCTGCTCACGAGGCTCTCAGCCGATGTAGCGCGCGAGCTCGGAAAACCCGAGAGCTACGTCATGGTCAGCTTCGAAAACGACGCCGAGCTGCTGTTCGGCGGCACGGCCGAGCCGGCCTGCTTCGCGCAGCTCAAGAACATCGGCACCTTCACTCCTGCCCAGACCGAACACCTCAGCGCGGTTCTGACCAAGCAGCTCTCTGCCGCGCTCGGCGTCCCGCCCAATCGCATCTACATCGAGTTCGTCGACGCCAAGCCTCACCTGTGGGGCCACGACGGCGCCACGTTCGCCTGAGTGCTAAAGTCCGCAACCGGATCCGCCTCCTGTCCGACGAGCAGGCATCAATGGAGGCTGCAAAGGTGGGTAAGGTCGTGACTAAGCTGAAACTGACGAATCACGCGGATTTCATCCAGGCAGGTTCGGGTTCGATCGCGCCCGAGGTAGTCCGCTCGCTGGAGATTGAAGCGCTGGTGGATACCGGCGCGACGATGCTGGCATTGCCCGAAGATGTCGTGGCTGCTCTCGGGGCCAGGGCGCTCGGCATGCGGCGCGCGCGAGATGCTCGCGGCATGGCCATCGAAGTGCCGTGGGTGGGCGGCCTTTTGATCGAGATTCTCGGCCGTGAAATGACGTGCGATGCCTTGGTCCTCCCGCTCGGAGCCACTCCGCTGATCGGTCAAATCCCGCTCGAAGGGCTGGATCTGATCGTGGATCCCAAGTCGCGCGAGGTCCACGTCAACCCCGTCTCCCCCGACCTGCCGCTCATGGACCTGATGGCCGTCGCCTAGCG
>DATEDZ010000145.1:0-35501 GCA_035281385.1 Polyangiaceae bacterium | reverse complement strand
GAGCAGGGCTTCGACGCGATCACATGCGCCGCCGTGGCGCGGTCCAGTCAGCGTGGCGAGCGCGGCCTGCACGCAGGCCAGCAAGCTGGCGTCGGTCGAGGCTGCGATGCGCGCCACGAAGCTCGAAGCGTTGAGCTCGTGATCCGCGAGCAAGACCAGCGCCAAATCCAGAGCGGCGCGAGTGCGCCTGGCATCGACCCCCGGGCAGCGCAGCCCGAGCACCTCCGCGATACTGCAGGGCGTACGGCGCGCGCGTTCACCCGCTAGCAGCTGAGCCAGCGTGCGCAGCAGCTGGCGACCGAGCGCGAGCTCCGCCTCGGGATTGCGCAAATGTCGTTCCGGCGCGAGCGAGGCCAGCGCCGGCAAAGCCAGCAGCAGCTCTTCGAGTGACGCCGGCGCCGCTACGCGCCAGCGACCCGCGCCGGGCAGCGCCTGCCAGATCGGCGGCGGCGCCGGCAACTCTCCCGACCACAGCAACTCCGCGACGGCCTCGAAGCGTTGCCCACCTTCTGCCAGCTCCACGGCGGAGCGGCCGCGGTACAGGGGGCCACGCTCGTCGATGCCGGAGATGCGCGTGTCGAGCACTGGCTCCCCGAACGACAAGGCTGCTGCGGCGACCGGACCGTGGCCGGAGCGCGCGCGCTTTCGTCGCTGCAGGCGCTCCAGATCCTCCAGCAGGTAGCGGCGGCGCTTGCCGATGCCGCTGCGCCGCACCAGCCCGCGGCTGGCGTAGGCGTAGAGCGTTTGGGGCTTCACGCCGAGCAGCGCCGCGGCCTCCCCGGCGCTCAGGCTGCTGGCTGATGACTGCATTGTAGAATCAATATTGATCAATATGGGAGCCGGATCAATGTATAGGGCATGAACGAACCGCGAATTTTCGAAGGTCTGGAGGGGGTGCTGGTGGCCCGTACCGAGCTGTCGGAGGTGGACGGGGCTCGGGGCAGGCTCACGCTGCGCGGGCAGCCCGTCGAGGCGCTGGCCGGCGAGCTGTCGTTCGAGGCCATGCTGGGCCTGCTGTTCGATGGTGGACTGCCGGGCGCCACGCGGCTGGCTCGATTGCAGGCGGAGCTCGGGGCGGCACGCCTGCGTGCCCACGCAGCGCTCCGGCCGCGCTTTGCTGCGCTCTACGCGAGCGATGCCATGACCATGCTGCGCAGCGCGCTCTCGACGCTGCCGAGCGACGCCGCGCCGAGCGACGTCCTGGCCCTGGCCGCCGTGACCACCGCGCACTGGGTCCGTACGCAGCGGGGCGAGCAGCTGCTCACTCCGCGACCAGATTTGCCCCACGCGCTCGACCTGCTCCAACTTCTGCGCGGCCCCGGCGTGACCGAGGCGGAGGGCAAGTTGCTCGACGCCTACCTGGTGACCGTGGCCGAGCACGGCTTCAACGCTTCGACCTTCGCGGCGCGCGTGGCGGCTTCGACCGGCGCCGATCTGGCGGCGGCGGTCGTGGCAGGCGTGGCCACGCTGTCGGGCCCGCTGCACGGCGGAGCACCCGGGCCGGTGCTCGACATGCTGGACGCGGTGGCGGAGCCCCAGCGCGCGCCCGACTACGTCCGGGCCGAGCTCGCGGCGGGCCGCCGCATCATGGGCATGGGCCACCGCGTGTACCGCGTGCGCGATCCGCGCGCTTTCGTGCTGGAGCGCGCGCTGCGGGCTTTTCAAAGCCAGGACGGCACGCCACCGCGTCTCGCGCTGGCGCGCGTGGTGGAGGCAGCGGCCCAGGCGGAGCTAGCGCGTAAGCACCCGGAGCGCGCACTGCGGGCCAACGTCGAGTTCTACACGGCGCTCGTGCTTGAGGCGCTCGACATCCCGCGCGACGCCTTCACCGCCATCTTCGCCTGCGCCCGCTGCGCCGGCTACGCCGCCCACTACGCCGAGCAGCGCCGAGACGGACGACTGATCCGCCCCTCGGCCTTGTATGTCGGTCCGCGAGCGGGATGAAGGGGCCGATGGTGAGCGCGCGCCTTGGGTCGATGCGTGCCAGTGAGCATGCGCTGCGTGCGCTGATGTGAAGGCCCGGTGCAAAGGCCCGCCGGTGCGGAACGCTTGACGGCGTAATACCGAATGGTATTACCAACCCATGACCAGCGTGGTGAAGACGGTCAAAGTTCCCAAGGCAGTGGCAGCCGCCCTTGCGCGAGTCGCCAAGGCCCGAGGCTGCTCGGAGTCCGAGGTGATCCGCGAAGGTATCTTGCGAGTAGCCAGCGACCAGGATGGGCTAGACATGCAGGCCTTGCTCGGCCCCGACGTGGGCGTGGGCAGGGGTCCGGCGGATCTTTCGAGCAACCGCAAACACCTGGCCGGGTATGGACGCTCGCGCCGTCGTTGACACCGGCTTCCTGGTAGCCCTCCTCAGCTAGTGTTTTCGCACGCGGTCAAAGCCTGCCATACTCCGGGGGTGCTGGCGCGACCTCATCTCTCAATCAGCGGTCGGCGTAGGAGTCGTATGACGAAACCCGATCCGACGTTGCTGATCGACGTGGTTGCTCCCAAAGTGCTCGAAGCACTCAAGTTGGCATCCGAAGCCCTCACGGTCGCGAACGTGCGGCACGTCGTCGTGGGCGGGCTTGCGGTGGGCGCCAACGGGTATCCGCGCGCTACCAAAGACGTGGACTTCTTGGTCGGCGCCGAAGCCTTTCACCATCACGCCAGTGGGCTCGTGACCATGCGCCCCGAGATCCCGTTCCAAGTCAATGGAGTCGCGGTTGACCTGCTCTCCCCGGGGGCAGATGAGGGCTTCCTCGAAGCGGCGCTCAGCGCTCCGCCAGGATCGATGATGGAGGCGGCCCCCCTCGTGTACTTGAAGCTCAAGTCGCCGCGACGCAAAGACCAAGTTGACGTCATTGAGATGATCAAGGGCGGCATCGACACCAAGCGCTGTCGCGAGTATCTCGCCGCTCACGCACCCGCGTTCGTGGCGGCGTTCGACGAATGCGTCTTGCAAGCTGAAGCCGAAGAGGACTGAGCCGCCCAGGAACCTGTCAACCGCCGGTTGACGCGCGGGTTGCGCCCGGCACGGGCGCGGAACGAGAAGTGAAAGCATGACGTAGCACAGTCGGCGCGGTGGATCCGCTGCGCATCGCTCGGCGCAAACGCGGCCGACGCCTTCGAGAAGCGCTATGTCGAGCACGTCTTGAGCTAGAGTGAGGGGAACGTGACGCGCGCTGCCGCCATCGCCGAAGTGTCACGCCAGGTGATCCACAAGCCGATGGAAGGGACAAAAAATGCAGGGCAAGCCCAAGGAGCCGATCCTCGAGTTCTCGCGTGCCGCGGAGTGGTCCGCGTGGCTCACGACCAATCACGCTCGCTCGCGAGGCGTCTTCCTCCGCATCGCGAAGACAGGGGCGAAGAAGGCGATCACCTATGCAGAGGCCCTCGATGTAGCGCTCGCATGGGGATGGATTGACAGCCAGAAGAGCGCACTCGCCGCAGACGCATGGCTGCAGCGCTTCAGCCCTCGCAAGGCGAACAGCCCGTGGTCGAAGATCAACCGCGCGAAGGCGGAGGCGCTGATCGCCGCGGGCACGATGAAGGTTCCCGGTCTCGCTGAGGTTGAGCGAGCTAAGCGTGATGGACGGTGGAAGCGAGCCTACGACGGAGCGCGCTCAGCAACCGTGCCCGCAGACCTCGCCGCCGCCTTCGCGCGAAGCGCCCGGGCGCGGGCTTTTTTCGAGACGCTCGACGGCGCGAACCGGTATGCGATTCTCTATCGTGTACAAACCGCGAAGAAGCCAGAGACGCGAGCCGACCGCATCGAGCGCTTCGTCGCGATGTGCGCGCGGCACGAGACGCTTCATCCGCAACGTGACGCGAAAGCAGGCGCGCTCGCTGCGACGAAGTCGCAGAAAGTACGTCGGACGAAGAAGTAAAGACCGTCGCCGACGGCGTAACCGAAAGGAATTCGACCCGCGGCGGTTCCCAGGCCAACCTTCCCGGTGTGCTCTGAGTCAGCGCGCGCGCCGGTAGTGCATGGCGACCGCGCCGCTGCGGAGCGGCTTCGCCGAGAGCAGCTCGAGCCGTCGCTCGAGGACGCGCAGGTGCTTGCACACCGCCGGACCGCTCATGTCGAACGGTCGCGACAGCTCCTTCACGTTCGCGGGTCCCGCCGCCAGCCGCTTCAAGATCGCGCGGCGGGTCGGATCGGCGAGCGCGGCGAACGTCTGGCTCAACGCGTCGGCTTGCATCTCACCAGTAGGTTACCTAACCGGGAGCCGCATGCCCGGGCCTCGAGCCAGGGACGGACGAGCAGGACATCGACTCCTCGACCGCAAAATGAGGTGGCCCGCATCCACAGGTAGCGTGACGGCTTTCAGGCGGCCGGATCGTCGTCGCTCTTGTGGAGCTGGGCCGCCATTTGCGTGTAGCGTCTCTCGGGAAGCGCATCATCGAACGCACCTTGCCCTTCGCGCTTGATCCATTGCAGCAGCTTCCTGACGCTCAGTACGCCACTTCGCTCTGCTGCTCGTTCGGCGAGCGTTGCGAGACGCGAGATTCGATCACTCTTGTCTGCGTACGAAGCGACGTCGGAGATCAAGAGGAGACGCATCATTATCAGAGACCATTTCGCCAGCTCGACTTGCCGGGCGAGCGGCGCCGAGCTCTCCGTTCTGAGATCCGTCACCTCCACGCGAGGGTCCTCGAGTAGGCGCGCCCGCGTCCACCAAACGAGGTGCAACCCGCTCGTCCAGCGTCCTTTGTTCTCGACGCACCGGTTTACGTAAGCTCGTGCAAGCGACATGAGTGCCAGCTCGGGAGCACATCCTGTCAGGAAGCGGAGCTGACTGATCGAGGCGATCTTGGTGTCCAACGTCCCGTACTCGACAACCGCCACGCCGACGGGAGAAGTCGCGAGCTGCGCGAGGTCTGCTCGCGACTTGCTCGTGTAGCCCCCATTCGCTGTTTCGTTTCCGCGAAGAGTAACGATGTCAGACTCCGAAAACCGCTCGCGGTGCGAGGCCCGCTCGCGAGCGGCATCAGTGGCGGGCAAATCCTTCCTGAAATGTCGCCCGCACGTGAGTTGAGAGGGCGCCAAGAGCACGGCCTTGTGCTGGGTGCAGTAGCCGGATGACGCTCCAATCGCGTCCGACTGCAGGGGGTTGTGGCAGCAGTTCACGCAGGAGAGCAGAATCATGGCGCGTAGACGTCCGAAAAGTCGAGGAGGTGCTCCCCCCATTGCTCGACGAGCCGGCGGGCTTGCATGACGAGAAGCGCGCTATGGCTTTTCGCTCTGCCCTTTCCTTTGCCTCGTAGCAGGCCGAGCAGCTCGATTTGGCTGACGTGACCAACGCCGTTCTCGGTAGCGCGGCGCGCAGTGGTTCGGTAGACCCTTCCAGTCTTGCCAGCAAAGTGCGTGGCTGCGTCCTCGCTCTCGCTGATGCTGTGGTAAGGAGTTGATCGACCAACACCGCCGACGATCCCTGGCGGGCATCGGCAGGTTCTCACTCTAGGCACGGATCGATGTCGCAAGTCGCGACCAGCATTGTTGCCACGCCATCGGTTCTGGCCTCGCTGCAGGTGCCGACGAAGGAGGTCGCGGGCAGGATGCTGTCGAGACCTGAGTTGCAATGGGCGGCACGAACCGTAACTTGCCGAACTTCGACTCGCCGACGGACATGATACCACCCAAATGACACTTCGCTTGTCCTCGGAGCTCCTCGGTGCCGCGCTCTACGTTCCGCGCACCGCTAGCCCTCGGGATAGCGCGGCGATCGCTTGACGCCCGTCGTGAGTCCAGAACTCCAGCGGTTCTCCATGAGCTTCGGCCAGGACGACCTCAGCGGTCGCGACATGGATGGCGTCGAGGGCGCGGACGTTCACGGCGAAGGGGCTCCTCGCTCGAGCAACGACGGCGCCGTCGATCGACACGATATCGAGCATCGCGAGCAAGTCTGTCAGCTCCTTCCGCTTGAGCGCCGTCCTTGCGTCATCCAGGTTGCCGAGGAGGCGCTCCCGGTCGACTGCCCTGAATGCCTCGACCTCCAGGAGCTGGGACGAAATCACGCGGTCCGCCCCGCTGAGCGGGACGGTCTCGCCCGGCTCGCAGAACAAGACTCGCAGCACGGCGCTAGTGTCGACGTACTTCACGCGGATCCTCGCGGACCTCTCGCAACGAAGCCTGGGCGTCGACGGGTTGGTCGAGCTTCGAGATCCTGAGAGCGCTCCATTTCTGCGTACCTGAGCGCAGGCGGCCTGCGCGCGCCATGTTGTCAGCCCACGTCGGCGAGCCCGACCGCGGTGGGCCAAGCTCTGCGATGGGCTCGTCGCGATCTCTCACCAAGATCTGCGCACCCCGTGAAGCCATTCTGAGATACCTGCTCAGGTGAGCCTTCAGCTCGCTGACGTTTATGTCCTTCATGGACCTATTATAGGTCCTTCATGGACCCAAAGCAAATGCATTGCCCGATTGTCCACCCTGCTGGCGACGCGACGAAACATCCCGGCGAGCAGGTCGCGGCCGCAAGCACCGCCAAGACTGCAATGACAAACGACGTTCTGAAAAATCTCGGGCATGACTCCAACTGCTGCCGGTGAGGACGGGAATGCACCACAGTCTCCTGAGCAGGTAACCACGGCACTCTTTGGAGCGCCAGCGCTACAGCGGTACCGATCGACGCCACGGCAGCCAGCTGCAATTTGAGCTGCTTGTTGGCAGCCCGATCCGATTTCAGCTTCCGTCCGAGCATCACCCCGCGTCGACTCTGCATCAGATCGAACCTACATTCATGCTTCAAACGTAGGGGCAAGCCATGCGCGAAGCACTTCCCTGCGAGGTAAGCGGGTGCGTCACGGATGCCGAGCGCGCTCGCGTACCAAGCGCGCGGTGATGTCGTCTGCGGGGAAGAAGGATTCGACCGCTAGCTCGGACACCGTGACGTCAAATGGCGTCCCAAACGTGGCGATCATCGTGATGAAGGAGAGGTCTCCCTGCGCGCTCCGGAGACGCAGGGGAAGCGCAACGTTTCCGCGGCTCGGGCTGATCCCCGCGATCGATTTCATACCTGGGTAAGACTCCACCTCGGATAGCAGCTCGAAGAGCTCACCGTCGCCCGACAGCGTTGCATCGTGCCGCAGCCTCGCCACCAGGTGCCGCGCGTATTCCGGAAAGTTCAAGACCCGCGGTCTTAGACCATCGGGATGGAGGCTCAGGCGATAGACATTGACAACCGGACCCAATCGCTCGAGTGAGAGCCCTTCCGTCAGGAGCGGTGCGCCGCAGTTGTTCATCACGACATTCCACTTGCGATCAACGGTGATCGCCGGGAATGGCTCATGACTTTTGAGCACCATCGCCACGGACTCTCGGACGACACTCATTTCGGGTGAATCGAGCGAGCGACCCTCGAACGCTGGAGCGAACCCCGCCGCCAGCAGCATCGCGTTTTGTTCGCGGCGCGGGAGCTCGAGCTGCTCCGCAAGCAGGAGCACCATCTCTCGGCTCGCCTGTGACCGCCCCGTTTCAATGAAGCTCAGGTGGCGCGGAGAAACCCCTGGGTCAACGGCGAGCTGCAGCTGGCTGAGGTGGCGTGTCTGACGCCATTTCCGAAGATACCTGCCGAGCCTGAGCAGGCCACGCGCCCGCGCTGCCCGAATCTGTCTTTGCCCGAAACCCGGGCCGCTGTTTTCATGCAGTCCTCGACACGACAACGAGCCGGAAGCAAAGAGGATGCCGCCGCTGGCGATTTTTTGGGGCTCGGGCGAAGTAGTGAGAACACTTGAGAAATAAAGTCGAGCTGGGCGTGCGGCGTCGATTAGGGGAAGCGTCTTCTCCCATCGGGGAGGCGGCAGGGAGGAAACGAGTGAGGATGATGAGAGCAGGGTGTCGGTGCGGCCGGCCCACACCCACGTCGCTCCGAAGACGACCGTCCTCCTCTAGAAAAATCGCGCGTAGCTTGGGGCTATGTCGCCCCAGGCGCCTGTGCACGTAGACGAGAGGCCCCTGCCCCCGCGTAGGGCGGCTTTTTGGTAAGCTCGGGTCATGCGAGGCGCGGTCCATGACTCGAACCTGCCCCCGGTGGACGACCGGCTGGTCGCGCCCGAATCGAGGTTCGAGGTTTGGGACGGGAAGGTGGAATACGTGGCACCCGCCGATGAGCCGCATGGCACACAGCACTCCAAGATTTCGGCGCTGCTCGAAGCGCACGTGAGCAATAGCTACGAGGTCGCCAGCGACATGCTGACCCGCACCTCCGAGGTTGACGACATTGCGCCCGACGCGAGCGTCTTCCCGATCGAGCGCGTGCCCGAGACCGGGCAGAGGCGACTCGAGGAGCTCGCCTTCGAGGTAGCGAGCACCGAATCGCTGAGCCATGCTGGCCGTAAGGCGCAGAAGCTCGCCGGTCGTGGAGTGCGTCGCATCTTCGCCGTGGACGTGACCCGCAGGCGCGCGGTCGAATGGTCCACGGAGACGAGCTCCTGGAGTATTCTCGACCAGGATTCGCTGATCGAGGATCGCGCCTTTGCAGCGCCCTTGCCGGTCAGCGCGCTCGTATCCGCAGCCAAGGCGGACGATGCCATCGCCAAGGCACTGCTCGCCAAGCGAAATCCCGTTCTCGTCGCTGCGCTTGGCGACGAGCGTTCGCAAGGTGTGCGCGAAGGCAAAGTCGAAGGCAAGGTCGAAGGCAAGGTCGAAGCGCTGTTGGCCGTGCTAGAGGCGCGAGGCCTGGCCCCGACCGAGCACGAGCGAAAGCGACTCGCTTCCGAACGGAGCTCGCTTCGCGTCGACGCCTGGCTCAAAGCCGCGGTGAGTTGTGCGCGCGTCGTAGAGCTCTTCGAGCTTTGAGCAGGAGGCAGCCTTTCTCGAGGGCTGCTCGACTCGGCCCCCTTCGAGCTCCCCCAACCGAACTCCAAATATCCAGCTTCGAGCCGAGCCCGAGCGGGCCACACGCCCGCGCCGCCCGCATCTGTCTTTGCCCGAAACCCCGGCCGAGCCCGCTCCCGCTCCGGCGCTCGAGCCCCTTCCCGGGGCCGCGCCCGCACGTGGCTGGAGAACAGGTCAAGACTGCCTGGCTCCCGCCGCCAATTGACGGGCGCGGCGCCGGGGTCGAAAGTCCATCCCTGGCATGTCGAAGTCGCGCCGTTTGCTCGTCTCAGCCGCTCTGTGCGTGGCTGCATCTGCAGCTCTCGCGCCGAGCGCGGGGGCCGAGATCTGGCCGAGCGCTACGAGGCGGGCGGAGCGCGATCTGGCGTCGAGCGATGCCGTCAAGCGGCAGGCTGCGGTGGCCCGTCTGGCGGAGCTGCCGAGGGTCGCGGCGCGGCGCCTGCTGCTCAAGGCTCTCGACGACGTGGACGGCCAGGTCGCAAGCTCTGCGCTGGAGCTGCTGCTGCGGCTGGAGACGCCCAACATCACGGAGCGTGTGGTGCCGTGGCTGTCTGGTTCGGACAAACGCTTGCGTTTGTCGGCGGCGCTGGCGCTGGCCGTGGCACCAGCGCCAGCGGCAACTCCGGCGCTTTCGCGCGCTCTGGCGGACTCCGATGCCGAGGTGAGAGCCGCAGCAGCCAGCGCGCTCGGTGCCTCGCAAAGCGCCGACGCCGTGCTGCCGCTGCTCGGCCATTTGGACGACAACGTGCCGGAGGTTCGCGAGGCCGTGGCCAGCGCGCTCGGCGCGCTCGGTGACGCGCGGGCCGTGCTGCCCCTGATCGGTAAGATCGAGGATCCGCGGCCCAGTGTGCGGGCAGCGGTGGCGCGCGCGCTCGGCGCGCTGCACGATTCGCGCAGCTCGAGCGCGCTGCTCTTGGCGCTGCGCGATTCGGACCACGCGGTGGTGGTGGCGGTCGTGCACGCGCTGGGGTTGCTCGGTGAGGGCACGGCGGGGGTGCTGCTCGGCGCGTTGCTGAAGGCCGCGCCGGAGCCGGAGACACGCCGCGCGGTGCTGGTGGCGCTCGGACGCATTGCCAGCGCCGATGTCGGCACCGCACTGGTGCAGGAGCTGGCCTACGACGAGCCCGGACGCGAGCGTGATGCCGTGCTATCCGCGGTGGCCTCGGCGCGCGCGGCTTTCCGGTCGCAGCTGCGGGAGTGCCTGGATACGGCGATCGATCCCGGCCTTTCAGAAGGCTGCGCGCTCGGGCTGGCCGAGGTGGAGGATACGACGTCGCACGCTCGGGTACGCGCTGCGCTCGACCGCGGGCGCGTCTCACCTCGGGTCGGCTTGATGGTTCTCGGTCGGCTCGGCGATGCCCGGGCTCTGAGCGCGGCACTCGAACGCCTGACCGTGCCCGATTCCGAGACGCGCGCTGCGGCCATGGACGCTGCGGAGGCCTTGCTGTCGCCGCACGACGCCGACGGCCGGGCGGTCGAGCCCCTGGCGCGGGCGCTGTCTGCGCGCGGCGTTTCGCGAGCGGAGCGCCTGCGCCTCGTCGGCTTGCTCGGGCGCACCGGCTCCGAGCGAGCGCTCGCCACCCTGCTGCCCTTGCTGCAGAGCGCGACCGATGCTGCGCTCGCCGAGAGCGCCGCCCTGGCGCTCGGCCACGTGCCGGGCAAGGCGGCTGGCGCCGCGCTGCTCGGCGCCCTGGATTCCGGCGAGTCGCGGGTCAAGCGCGCGGCGGCGCTGGCCCTGCGCAGCTCGAAAAGTCCCGAGCTGCTCGGGCCTCTGCTGGGCCGCTTCGAGCGCTCGGGCAGAAGCGAGCGAAGCTTGCTGGCGCTGGCGCTGTTCGGGTCGGTGAGCAAGAGCCAGGACGACGAGAAGCTGGAGCGCGCCGTGCGCTTGCTCGAGGGGACGCGCGGCGCTGAACGCGATGCGCTGCTCGAAGCGCTCGCTACCTCGCCGCGCCCGATGGTTCGGCGGGCTTTGTTGCGGCTCGTGAGCAGCCCGGATGTCGGCGACCGGGCTAAATTGGCCGAGCTGCTGGCGTCCTTCCCCGACGTGCAGGTGCTGGGCCAGCTGACGCAGGATGCTGACGCGCGCGTGCGCCAAAACGCCGTTTGGTCGTTGGGGTTCGCCGAAGCCGCGGGCGCGGCCGAGGCGCGACGCAGCCTGGAGCGAGCCTTCGGCGATCGCGATGCGGCGGTCGTGGGGAACGCAGCGCAGGCGCTGGGTCGGCTGCTGAAGGCCCAGCCTGCGGTGGCCGGCGGTGTGCTGTGCGGCAAACTGCTGCGCGACGCGCGCGCCACGGTGCGCGAGCAGGCGCTGCGTGGTCTGGCACTGGCTAGGGCGAGCTGCAGCGACGGCGCGCCGGCGCAGCTCTTGTCGCGAGATCCGCGCGCTCGAGTGCGACGCGCTGCCGCCGAGGTGCTGCTGCGCGCTTCAGCGCAGGGCGCCGAGAGACGCCTGCTCACGCGCTGCCAGGAGAGCGATACGCACGCCACGGTGGCTGAAGCTTGCGCGGCTCAGCCGCGTCCCGATGCTGCGGCGAGCGAGCCCGCGACGGTGTTGATCGTACCCAGCTCGGGCGGTGAGGCGACTCCAGCGGCGCCGTTCGCGCTGCTCTGGCCCGACGGTAGCTTGCGCCTCGGTTCGGCCGATCGGCGTGGGGCTGTGCATGAGCCGCGCGCGCCGCAGGGAAGCATCGAGCTTTTGCCTTACACGGGCGGCGAGTGACGTGCCCGCTCCGATCTTGGTCGAGATGCACTCGCCCCAGCCGGAGCCGCAAGAACTGGCGGTGCTGATTGCCGCGTGCACGCGCGCAGCCACGCCCAACGCGTGCATTGGCGCCGAGAAGCGTTCGAGTGAATCGCCTTTGGGCGTCGCTATCGTGCGTCGCGACGGTGACCGAGCGCGCATCGAGCTGGGTCTGCGTAGCGTAGTGAGCGCCGAGTGGTCAACGCGGGATTTGGTGTTCCAACCGGGCGACGACGAGCTCGAGCGCTACCGTGCCATTGGCTTCGCGATCGGCACGCTAGTGGCGCGTCGGCTCGAGCCCGAAGCCCCGGCCACGAGCGACACGCAGCCACCCACACCGGAGGCACCGATCAGCGTCGCACCCGCGCCTCGGGACGACGCGGTGCCTCGGCCGAGGGCGCGCCCGCTGGGGCGCGGCATCTGGCTCGATTTGGCGGGGGGGGTCGGCCTCGGCTTGGTGCCGGGGCCGCCGCGCGCCGGTGGCGCACTGCGCGCTGCCTCGGACATCTTGCCAGGCGGCCTTTTCGGAACCGCCGAGCTCGGCTACGCCGAGCGCACCGCCGACTCTTCGCTGCGCGTGCGTTGGCTGAGTCTGGGCGTGGGTATCGGCCATCCGTTGGGGTTGCGCCTGCGCTCGCTGGGCGTGGATGGGCGGCTGCTGATCATGGTCGAACGCGTCTCCTTTACGGCGGTCGACGGCACGGACAGCGATACCGACGCGAGCTGGAAGCCGGGAATGGCGGCGGCCATCGACGCGCACTGGGAAGCGCTGCCACCACTTTCGCTGGTGGTCAGCGCAGCCACGTTCGTGGATCCGCGGCGAACCGTGCTCAAGACCCGTGGTGCGCAGGTGGGGGAGACGCCGGCGCTGGGGCTCGGCGGTTTTCTCGGCTTGCGCCTGAAGCTGCGCTGAAAGCGCAGCGGCGGCTCAAGGCTCGCAGCGGCCGCGCGCTCTGTGGCAGTACTGATCCGGTCTGCAGTCATCGTCGAAGATGCACTTCGTGCAGTTGCCGACGGCGCAGATACCTCGAGATCCGTCGTCGCAATCAGCGTCGTGCAGACATTCCACGCACACATGCTGAGGACGGGCGCAGTAGTGGGTGTCCTCGTCACCGTCGAAGTCGCAGTCTGAGTGATTGAGGCACTCGACGCAGGTGCCGTGCTCCGGATTGCACACGCTGCCTGCGTCGCAATCGATCGAGTCTTCACAGGCTGGAGCGCAGCGTAAGGTGCCCAGATCACACGCGAAGCCCGGCCGGCAATCGTCCCGCGCCTCGCACTCGACGCACAGGCCGAGCAGCGCCGAGCAATGCCAGCGCTCCGGACAATGTTGATCGCTCCGGCACAGCGCGCAGGTTTCCTCGTCCGGGTCGCAGTCACGGTTCCAGATCGAACCGCCTAGCCCGCCGAAGTTGAAGCCCGCGCAGCCGAGCCCGCTGCAGCTCACGTTGCCGCCGGCGCCCGCCGCGCCGGCACTGGCGCCGCCGCTCGTCTCACCGGCGCTGGGGTTGCCGGCGCTGGCGCCGCGGTTGCTGCTGACCGGGTTGCCACCGCTAGCGCCGATGCCGGCAGTGTGGCTGGTGGCGTCGGGCGGCAAGAGATCGATCGTCTCCGAGTCGCACGCCGCGAGCGCGAGCGCGCCCATGGCCGTAAAGGCAAGCGCTCGATGCAGGCCCGAGCGGGGCCTCGCCATCCTCCAGACCAAAGGGGCCATGACCGAAGGGAAGGTACCATATGGGATCCATGGTGGTTAGGCGCCTGACGCCCGAAAATACCTGGAATTGTCTAGAAAAAGCTGGGCCTGCCTGGCGAGCTGCGGACCGGTTACTATCTTTCACAAGTCCCCCGTGTCCCCGCAGGCCGCCCTCAGCAAAGCCCCCTTGCGTTTGGTGGCTCCGGGTACGCGTGCCGAAAGCGAAGGTCTCGATGACGAGGCGCTCATCCTGGCCGTGCAGCGGGGCGACCGTCAAGTCGCTTCGGCGCTGTACGATCGATTGATTCGCGTCGTCGATCACACCGTGTACCGCGTGTTCGGGCGGCGCGAGCCAGATCACGACGACTTGGTGCAGATGGTCTTCGAACAGATCGTCCTGACGCTCTCGCGTCGCAGCTACGCGCGCGCCTGTAACCTGCGCACCTGGGCTTCCAGCATTGCCAGTCACGTCGCGTTCAACGCGCTGCGCTCGCGCCGGCGCGAGCGCAAAGTCATGGATCGCGAGGCACCACCGGACAGCGAGACCTACGCCGCGCGCGGTGATGTCGAGCGCGAGGCAGCTGTGCGTTCGGAGTTGTCACTGGTGCGCGCCGCGCTGGTGGAGATGAAGCCGCAGTACGCCGAGACGGTATTCCTGCACGACGTGCTCGGGCACGAGCTGGCCGAGATAGCCCTGATGACGCGCGTGTCGGTAGCGGCCGCGCAGTCACGCCTGGTGCGCGGCCGTAAAGATCTGCATCGCCGGCTGGCCAGCGCCACACCTGCCGTGGAGGCGGCCGCGCGATGAGCCGCCCGCCGAAAATCAGCGAGCCCGAGCTGTTGCTGCGGGAGCTAGCGGACGAGGCGCTGCCGACTGCATCGCTCGATACGTCGCTGCAGCGGCGGGATCGGCTGGTGCGCGGCGTAAGAGACACGATTGGCCGTTCCATCGAGCAAGCAGAGCGCCGCATGCGCTGGCGCCGAACCGTGATCGGGGTGGCGGTCGCGGCTAGCTTTCTGCTACTGGGCGGCGCGCTGCTTCGGGATCGTGCGGAGGCTTCCGGGCCGCTGGCCATCGCCGGCATTGACCGCGTCAGCGGTACCGTGGTGCTGACGCAGGACGGCGCACGTAAGATCGTCGGAAGCAGTGAACGCTCGCTGCACGACGGTGATTCCTTGCAGACGACCCTGGGTGCGCGAGCGCGCGTTGCCACGTCGAAGTCCTCCGTCGAGTTGGGCGAGGCCACGGAGCTGCGCCTATCACGTCCCAGCGCCGCTGAAGAGCGCATCAGCTTGCGTCGGGGTCGGGTCGATGTCGTGGTCGACAAGGCGGCCGAAGCCAAGCGCGCGGTCGTCGTGGACACACCCGATGCCGAGGTCGTGGTGCGCGGCACGATCTTCGACGTACGGGTCGAGCCGTCGGGTGCTGCGACCACCACGCACGTGCACGTCACGCGCGGCAGCGTCTGGGTGCTTTCGCAGGGTGTACAGGTGGCGCTGCTCAGCGAGGGTCAGAGGTGGAGCTCGGCGGGCGGGGTCGTGGAGCCGGCGCAGACTCCGGCGACCGGGCCCGCTGCGAAGGAGCCCGCGGGCGTGAGCCAGACCCTGCGCGTGAGGACGGGCGTCGCGGCACCGCCGAAGGAAGCGCCCGGTCCACGCAAGCCCGGGACGCTCGCGGAGGAGAACCGTCTCTACTCGGTCGCGGTCGAGGCACGCAATCGCGGCGACGCAGCGCGCGCGGCGGAGCTTTTCGGCGAGCTGCTCACGACTTATCCGCAGAGCCCGCTGCGCGAGGTCGCGCAGGTCGAGCGCTTCCGTTCGCTCAGCCGTGCAGGTCAGGCGGCGCGCGCAGCCGCCGAGGCGCGCCGTTACCTCGCCGAGCACTCGGATGGGATTGCTCGTAGCGAAGCGCGAGAGCTGGCACTCGAAGCGAAGTAGGGTCTCTGCTGCGCAGGTTGGTGGCTCGTGCCCTCCGTCAGCCAGCCGCACACCGCATGGCGCACTGCAGGTCGCCGGCGGCACAACCGCAAGGATTGCGCTTGGGCTTGGGGGCGGCTGCGGGCGCGTCACCGGCGGGCGCTGCGGCAGGAGCTGCGCTGCCGCCCTTCTTCGGGGCGTAACTGCCACCGCGCTTGACGGCACCACTCTTGGCCCCGGCTTTGGGCGCATCTTCGGCTGCGGCGGTACCGGTGGAGGGCGGCGTCGCTGTCAGCTCCGGAGAGGGCGCTGGAGTCGGAGCTGGCGGCGGAGTCGGTGCGGCGGCGACGACGGGAGGCGCCGCGGGTGGGGGCGGGGGCGGGCGTAGCATGAACACGATAGCCACGGCCGCGACGGCCGCGACCGCGAGGCCGCCACCGATATACAGGCCGGTCTTGTTCTTGGCCTGCGGCATCCCGTAATCCACGGCCTGAGCGCCCAGGCCCCCGCCACCGAGCGGTGCGGCCATTCCGAGCGGCGCTGCCGCGAGCGGAGAGATGCCGAGCGGTGCCGCAGCCAGCGCAGGCGCCGCGGTTGCTTCCGACTTGGTGGCTGCTGCGGTCAGGGCTTTCAGATCGATGAGACCCGAGTCTTCGCGCGTGGCTGCGCCACTGGGCGCAGCCACTGGAGCGACGGGGCGCGAGGAAGGCCGACTCGCCGCTGAGGTGAGGGCGCTCAGTGAGAACAATACGGACGACTCGTTGCGCGCGCCGGTGCCTCCGGCAGCGGGCGCAGTAGCAGCCGAGGCGGAGCCCAGATCCAGACGATCTCGTCCGCCTTGATCGACAGCGCTGGTCGACACGTCGTCTTCGCCGCCGGCGGCGTCGATGCCTCCGAACAAGTCGGGCGCGGGCGCACGACCGGCCGTGCGAGCAGCGGTGCGCGCGGGGCCCGTGGCCGCCGAAGCAAATGGCGAGCGCGCTGCCGCAGCTCCACTCGCACCGACATTCAGCGCTGCTACCACCTCTTCGACCTCTGCCAGAGGTTTCCAGTCCGCGAAACCGTCGGCCCAAAGATAAGTGTCCTGCGTGATCTGGCCAGCATCATAGGCTGCCACGATCTCGGGCACGGTCATGGTGCGCTGATCCCCCTCACCGAAGTCGACGGTGAGCTCGAGCCCCTTGGCCTGGCTGTCGCCGGCATCTTCGTGGGCGTCGGTCGTCGCTTCGCCCGCAGCGGTGTAGACACTCGGCGGGCTGGCCTTGCCATCGATCACGATGGTGGCGCCGCACTTGCGGCAGCGAATCTTCGCCAACCGGTCAGAGACTTTTTCGTCAGCAATCGAGTACTTGGCAGCGCACGCAGGACAGGAAATCTTCACTATCGGCCTCGCGTCTTGAGCTATCGAGTGTAATGGTACGCCCCCACTCGACGTTCGGTCTGATCGGGGATGCGGGGTCTGGACGAAACGGGCCCCTTTTTACCATCCCCATCAGGATTCGCTAGTCCGCCGTGCAGTCTCCTGAAAACGCCCGTCTGCACCAGGGGTTTCTGGTGGGGGCTCGAGGCGGGGTCCGGGGTCGAGCCCCCCAACATTAGCCCGACCCCGCCCGAACCTTAACTTTAACCCGGACTCGGACCCCAACTCCCGCGCCCGCTCAGCTGCCCATGGCGTAGAGGGCGAGGTCGATCGCGTCGAGGCGCTCGGCCAGCTCGGGATTCTCGCCGTCCTCGCGCAGCGCGAGCTGGAGCTCTCGCTTGGCTCCGGACAGGTCTCCAGCGTTGATCAGCTCCTCGGCCCGCTTGGCGTAGCGCCGCGCGCCGGCGGAGCGGCAGAGCTCGTCGAGCGAGCGGATGTCGGATGGGCGCGCGAGCGGCGGCGGCGGCATGCTGGCGTCGAGCCGCAGGTGCCCTTTGGCCAGTGCCAGGTCGTACTCGCTGCGAGTCTCCGGGCGCGACAGCACGCGGTACGCCTCGGCGCCGCGTTGAAAGATCCGCCGCAGCGCGTCCGCGGTCTCCTCGTCCGCTTCGGGGAAAGCGTCCGGATGAAATGCCACCGCGAGCTCATGAAACGCTTTGCGAATGGCGGCCGAGTCGGCGATCTCGAGCACGCCCAGGACTTCGTAGTAGCTTGAGCTGTCGATCAGCTCGTCCCACTCGAAGATGCGTTCATAGTCCTGAACGTCCATCGCATCACATCCCGCGGGCAGCCTGTCTTGCCGTCATACGCGCCACCTCATGGGCATCGGGTAGGCCGACCAGGCGCACTTGCGTCGACGTTTCACGGCCCGTCGCTACGTCTTTTGCGCTCACGACCAGCATGCCGCTCGCGTCGAGCGCAAACGAAACGGCGATGCGCACGTCACCGCGCCGCGCAGGCCGCAAGCCGGACAGCTCGATCTCGCCGAGGAGCGTGTTTTCCAGGAAGCGTTTGGACTCCCCCTGGGCCACGCGTACTCGCACCGAAGTCTGGTTGTCGGCCGCGGTGACGAACTCGCGCGTGCGCGAGCACGGCACGGTGGTGTTGCGACCGATGATCGAGTCGCAGAAGCCCTCGACCGTTTCGACCGCCAAAGTGAGAGGCGTCACGTCCACCAGCACGGGCGCGAGCGGCATCGGTGCGGGAGGCTGCGACGCCAGTCTCTGCGTGGTGGAGCCCACTGCGCCGTGGGGAGCCATGGCTGCCGCCATCGGCGCGGTGCGGGTCGGGACCGGCGGTGGCGCGGGTACCACAAGGGGCGGGGGCGGCGGCGCCGGTGGCTGCGCGACGGGGGGCCCTAGCAGCATGGCCAGGCCTTCTTGGCGCGCGCGCGCGAGCTCTGCCGGCAAAGGCGTGCCGACCTTGGTCGGCTCGTCGTCGGGGATCTCGGGCGTCTCGAGATCGAAATCGCCGAGCTCCTCTGGCTCCACGAACGACATCGGTTGCGCCAACGGCCGTAGCCCCGGCGCTGCAGCGGACGGAGACGGCGGTTCCGGCAGGTCCGCCGCTGCAGCGGGCGGCGGCGGCGGTTCCGGCAGGTCCGCCATCACCAGGGGCAGCCCGGACTCTGCCGCGGCTTGCGCACGCTGAGCGGCGTCCGCGGCGCTCACCAACGTCGGCCCGCTCACCACGCGCGCCGCAGGTCCCAGGCCGGTCCCGGTCTTCTGCTTGGGGCGTTCGGCCTGCTCACCAGCGCGACCGAGCACGCCGAGCACCGGAGCGCGCGAGGGGGCGTTGGGATCGGCGCCTTCTTGCACGCCTGGCGTGGTGGGCATGCGCTGGCGGCCCTGGAAGGGCTGCGTGCTCGGGATACCGAACGCGTCCGGCGCGGTATCCATGCGCGGCCGGGCCGCGCCCGACTGGAGGATCGGGCCCGGCGCGGTGTCCGAGCGCTGGCGCTGCACGCCCGGCGGCAGCGTCCCGCCGCGCTTGCGAGCGAGGGCTGGGGGCCGATCCGTCCCCGAAATGGAGCCACGCGCTGGTTGGGGTGCCGGGGGGACCGTGCCGCGGCGCCGCTGCTCGGCACCCGAGAGCGCACTGGCCTGGATGGCGGCGCCGATCGCCACCACCTCGTCGGGGCTGATGTGCGAACGGATCTCGCGCTTCCAGAACTCCTCGACGCGCCGTTTGACGAGCGGGATGCGGGTCGAGCCGCCCACCAGCAAGAGCTGCTGAAAGTCGCTGGGCTGAAGACGCGCGATGCCGAGCGCCTCCTTGCATACCTCGAAGGTGCGATCGATGAGTGGCGTCGCGAGCCGCTCCAGCTCGCCGCGCGTCAGCGTGAAGCTCAAGCCGAGCGGCTTACCGCCCGCGCCGTGCGCGATCTCCTTGATCTCGATGCTCACCTCGTTCTCGGTGCTGAGGCGGTGCTTGACGTCCTCAGAGGCGACCTTGAGGTGCTCGTAGACTTGCGGCTCGGAGCGCGGATCGTAGCGGTGGCGCGCCAAAAACGTCTCGGCCATGCGCTCGGCAATGGCCAGATCCACGTCGTCGCCACCCAAGAAAGTGTTACCGGCGGTGGCCAGCACCTCGAACACGTTGTCCGACAGGTCCAGCAGCGTGACGTCGAACGTACCGCCGCCAAAGTCGTAGACCGAGATGCGCTCCGAGCTGGATTTGCCGTAGCCATAGGCCAGGGCGGCGGCCGTCGGCTCGTTCAGGATGCGCATCACCTCCAGCCCGGCAACGCGACCGGCGACCTTGGTCGCAGCGCGCTGCAAGTCGTTGAAATTGGCAGGCACGGTGATCACCGCGCGGTCGACCGCCGTGCCGAGCGCGGCTTCGGCAATGCTCTTCGCCTTGCGCAGCACGAACGCGCTGATCTCCGGCAGCGTGTAGGTTTCGCCGCGCGCTACGACCAGTGCGGCCTGACCTGGACCCTCCTTCATCTGGAACGGGAAACGCGAACGGGCGCGCCGCACTTCTTCCGAGTCCCAGCTGCGACCGATCAGGCGTTTGACGGAGTAGATGGTGTTGATCGAATCGACCAAGCGCCGCTCCTTGGCGGCGCGACCGACCAGTACGTTGCCGCTCGGATGGAACGACACCACCGACGGCATGAGCACGTTGCCGGTTTCGTCCGGAATCGCGGAAGCCTGGCCGTCCTTGACCACCGCCACGACGGTATTGGTGGTCCCCAGATCGATACCGATGACAGGCGCCGTTTGCACTTTTTCTAAGCTTTCCCGAGCGTGCTCGGCCCCGGACAGAGCTCCGCGAGCGCGCGGTCATACCAACCTTCGACGACGGAGCGGAACGGCCACATCCAGCCGTAGTCCGGCCCCGTAAAGCAGGTCACGATACGCTCGCGCAGCTCTCGACTACGCGCCGCGGTCTCGCCACGGAGCTCGAGCGTCGCGCGCAATGTCTCGACGTACGCTTCCCATTCGATGCGCGCGCGGCCATAGGCCAGGCCGAGCGGCAAAAACGGAATCAGATAAAGGAACGCCATGAGCGCGCCACCATAACGCCGCCGCTGCCGCAGGTGCACGCGCTCGTGCCGGAGCAAGATCACGCGATCCAGGTCGGCCATGCTCTCCCAGGTCTCAGGCACGTAAAGCGTGTCCCCAATCACCGTGTGGTACTTCGTCAGGTAATGGCGCTGCCCGCCAAACGTTACGATGCGCAGCGCCAAATCGATCAACTTCGACAGCCGGTCGTCCTGCTTGCTCCGGATGCGGAAGGCCGGGAACTCAGCCTTGAGGTCTCCCACGAAGCGCTCCGAGAGCTCCACGGATCCGACGGTACCATTGTCAGCCTCCAACAAACAAACTTAAGTAATTTTAACAAGTTATGCCATCGCCACCACCCTTGGTGGCGATGGCCCCTCGCCGCCCGGTCCGCCGACGAGCGCCACCGCGTCGACCGACCTGCCTTCAGCCGCGTCCCAGTCGACTTACATTTGTAATCCAAGAGCCCGGGCGGCGAGGGTCTGGGCGAGGCCGAAGCCGGGTGGCGCACGCCGCTCTTGGATTCAATTTGTAAGTCAACATTGCGGGCCGAGAGGGGTGGGCGGTGGACGACTCAGGGTGCGCTAGTGACGTGGCAGTAAGTCGCGCTAGCTCGACGTTGGCCTTTACCACTCGGCTGGGCGCGTGGTCGCGGTTTCGGTCTGTGTGTCCGGCGGCGTGGGCGGCGGGCCGGTAGGGGTAGCTACCCGACGAGAGCGCCTTCGGTGAGCACACGGCCGTTGATGAGGTCGCTGGCGCCCAGGGCCTTTTTGCCTTCGAGCTGTGCCAGGAGGAGCTCCAGGGTGCCCGAGCCGGTGGCGATGAGCGCACGTTTGCCGAGAATCGAGACGGTGCCGGGCGGCGCGCCAGGGGGCATGGGGCCGTCTTGGGGGCGGGCATCGAGGATGCGGAGGATTTTGCCTTGGAGCAGAGCGAAGGCGCCGGGGCGGGGGGACATGCCGCGGACGAGCCGGGCGATGTCGAGGGCGGCGTGGCCCCAATCGATCCGAAGATGGTCGCGCTCGATGAGCGGCGCGTGGGTGGCGAGCGCCTCGTCTTGAGGTGTCGCGGCGAGCTTGCCGTCCACAGCGGTGCGGAGGTCAGCATGGACGACCTGGGCTGCCAGCTCGGCGACGCGCTCCGCCAGCGAGCCCGCCGTTTCGGTCTCTGCGATGGGGATGGCGTGACGCGAATAGACCGGCCCTGTGTCGAGGCCCTCGTCCATCTGCATGAGCGAGACGCCGGTTTCGGTTTCGCCCCGCGCGATCGCCCAGTTGATGGGCGCGGCGCCGCGTAGCTTGGGCAAGAGCGACGCGTGCAGGTTGATGGCGCCACGCCGCGTGGCGCCGAGGACATCACGCGGTAGGATGCGTCCATAGGCCATGACGACCGCTACGTCGGCGTGCTTTTCACGCACCCACGTGGCAAGGTCGCCCGTACGTACTTTGGTAGGTTGATGTACGTCGAGGCCGAGCCCCAGCGCAGCCTCCTTCACCGGAGGCGGAGAAACCTTCAGCCCTCGGCCAGAAGGCCGATCCGGTTGACAAACAACACCCGCAACTTCGGCTATTTGCGTGAGGGCACGCAGGGCCGGAACGGCTATTGCTGGAGTGCCGAAGAAGACCGCGCGCAATGGCTCGCGCGCGTATAGTCCCGGAAGATTCAGAGCGAAAGCCATTGTGCCCCACCAGGGCGTGATTAGTTTCCTTAGGTTCCGTCGCGACCGTGTCGTCCCAATTGAGTAGCGCTGGGGCTCCCGCCCCAGCTGGATAGAGGCTCCATGAGTGAAAAGAAAAAGCAGCAGACGCCGCCCCAGCCGCCGCCCCCGTCCGAGGAGGACATCAAGTTCGGCGACGAGCTAGCGGTACTGCCGATCCGCAATGCGGTGCTGTTCCCCGGTGCCGTCGCGCCCTTCGATGTGGGTCGTGAGAAATCGGTGGCGCTGGTCGAGGACGTGCACAACCTCGACAGCCCCGTCATCGCCATCTTCGCGCAGCGCGATCCGGCGACCGACGACCCCGCGGCTGACGATCTCTACCCGGTCGGCTGCGCGGCGCGCGTGCTCAAGGCGCTCAAGCACAGCAGCGGCAACTACTCGCTCATCTTGCAGGGTTTGACGCGCATTCGCCTGGATTCGGTGACGCAGTCGTCGCCTTACATGCGCGCCAAGGTGACGCGCGTCGAATCGCCTTCGAGCGAGGACGTCGAGGCCGAAGCGCTGGCCATGAGCCTGCGCGACGTCGCCAAGCAGGTCATCCAGCTCATGCCGGAGCTGCCGCGCGAGGCGGGCTCGCTCATCGATTCGATTCAGGCGCCTGGAGCGCTGGCGGATCTGGTTGCTGCCAATCTCGACGCCCCCGTCGAGGAGAAGGCACAGCTGATCGAGACCGTCGAGGTCAAGGAACGCATCCGCAAAGTGCTGCGCTTGCTGACTCGTCAGCTCGAGATCTTGAAGATGCGCGAGCGCATCAACTCCCAGATCAAGGAGGAGATGGGTAAGAACCAGCGCGAGTACGTGCTGCGCCAACAGCTCAAGGCCATCAAAGAGGAACTGGGCGAGGACGACGGCGACCAGGGCGATCTCGACGGGCTCGAGGAACGCATCGCCAAGGCCACCCTGCCGAGCGAGGCCGATAGCGTCGCCAAGAAGCAGCTCAAGCGGCTGCGTTCGATGCAAGTCGGCTCGGCCGAGTACACGGTCGTCCGCACTTACCTCGACTGGATCCTGGATCTACCGTGGACGAGCTCCACCGAGGACAACATGGACATCGCCGAGGTCCGCAAGGTCCTCGACGAGGACCACTACGGTCTCGATAAGGTCAAGAAGCGCATCGTCGAGTACCTGGCGGTGCGCAAGCTCAAGAAGGACAAGAAAGGCCCGATTTTGTGCCTCTTGGGCCCGCCCGGCGTCGGTAAGACCTCGCTCGGCAAGAGCATCGCCCGCGCGCTCGGCCGTAAGTTCGTGCGTGTATCGCTGGGCGGCGTGCACGACGAGGCCGCCATCCGCGGCCACCGGCGCACCTACGTGGGCGCCTTGCCCGGCCAGATCATCCAAGGCATGAAGAAGGCCAGCACGGTCAACCCGGTCTTCATGATGGATGAGGTGGACAAGATCGGGCACGACTTCCGCGGCGACCCGAGTGCCGCTCTGCTCGAAGTCTTGGACCCAGAGCAGAACAACACCTTCGCCGACCATTACCTGGAGATCCCCTACGATCTCTCCAATGTGATGTTCGTGGCGACCGCCAACATCGCCGATCCCATCCCGCCTCCGCTGCGTGATCGCATGGAAATCCTGGAGATCCCCGGTTATACGCGGCGCGAAAAGCTCGCCATTGCGCGCCAGCACTTGATTCCAAAGCAGCTGGAAGAGCACGGCCTCAAGTCAGGTCAGCTGACGATAACCGACGAAGCGGTCGAAGAGCTCATCGAGCACTACACCCGAGAAGCGGGTGTACGCAGCTTGGAGCGCACGATCGCCAGCGTGATCCGCGGCGTTGCGGTCAAGGTGGCCGAGGGCGACCTGACCGCCCGCACCATCAAGAGCGAGGACGACCTGCGCGAGTTCCTGGGCCCCATCAAGTACACGAGCGATGTTGCGGAACGCACCGAAGAAACGGGCGTTTCGACGGGCCTTGCGTGGACCAGCGTGGGCGGCGAAATCCTGTTCATCGAGGCAACTCGCATGTTCGGGACGGGTAAGCTCCAGCTAACCGGTCAACTGGGTGACGTGATGAAGGAGAGCGCTCACGCGGCTCTGTCGTACGTACGAACCAATGCCGAAAAATACGGGATCGCGCGGGATTTCCTGGAGAAGAGCGATCTGCACGTGCACATCCCGGCCGGTGGCATGCCCAAGGACGGACCGTCTGCCGGTATCACCATGTTTACGGCGATCGTCTCGCTGCTCACCGGCATTCGAGTGCGGCACGACGTGGCCATGACCGGTGAGATCTCACTGCGCGGCAGGGTGCTGCCGATTGGCGGATTGAAGGAAAAAACCCTGGCTGCGCACCGCGCAGGCATCAAGCGTGTGCTGGTGCCGGAGCGGAATAAAGCCGACCTGGACGAGGTCCCGAAGGAGATTCGCGACGAGCTCGAGTTCGTGTTCGTGACCAAGCTCGACGAGGTCTTGGAAGCCGCGCTCGAGTCACTGCCGCAGCCTTCCCAGGCTTATTTGGACGAGGTTGCTAAACGCGAGTCGGGTGCAACTCCATCGGCGAACTAGCAGCAAAGCTGTCGAGCTAGGGTAGCGACCCTAGCGATACGCGACAGACTGCTATGGCTTCACTTTTATCCGTTAGCGAAACTTGGATGAATTCCGTGGGGAAGGCGTACACTACATATGCGTTTGGGTGTGCGTGTATCCCGATGCAGGTGTTTGCCATGAAACGATGGATCAATGCGGCGCTCGTCCGCCGTTCTGTAATCGTCGGTGCGCTAGTTTGCAGCGGCGCCGTGGGTTTTTCGTGCTCGCCGGCTGGCAAAGACAGCACGGTCTCGGGCGATGGGACCGGTGCATCATCCGTTGGTTCGGGTGGGACGGTCAACGGTTCGGGGGGGACCAAAACGGGGCCTGACCTCGGACCGGACGTGCGGAGTATGCAGCCCGAAGGGCCTTGTCAAGGTCTCGAGTGCGCCGTGCCTGCTTGCACGCCCGGCGTGACCACGAGCATCACGGGCAAGGTCTTCGCGCCGAACGGCACGTTGCCGCTCTACAACGTGCTGGTGTACGTGCCGAACACGCCCATCGCGCCCGTGATGCCGTTCACGGACGGCGCCAAGTGCGATCGCTGCGACGCCAGCGTGCTGAACCCGGTCACTTCGGCAGTGACCGACGAGACGGGCTCTTTCAAGCTCGAAAAGGTGCCAGCGGGCCAGAACATCCCACTCGTGATTCAAGTCGGCAAGTGGCGCCGGCAGCTCACGATTCCCGTGGTCATGCCATGCATGGATACGCCGCTCACCGATCCGCAGATGACACGCCTACCCAAGAACAAGCTGGAGGGCGATCTGCCGAAGATCGCCATCGCGGTGGGTGGCGCGGATCAGATGGAGTGTTTCCCACTGCGCCTGGGCATCGACGCCTCCGAGTTTACGACCAACGCCGGTGACGGTCGCATTCACATGTTCGTCGGTCACTCCGGCGACGGCGGCGACCAGCCCGTGCGCGCCTTCGATGCCACGCACGGCGGACAGATGCTGCCATCTGCCGACGGGCTTTGGGCCACCAAAGCCGAGCTGATGAAGTACGACATCACCATCCTGTCGTGCGAAGGCGAGTCGTATGGAATCCTGAAGCCTATGTCAGCGCGTCAGGCTCTCTATGACTACGCCTCGGAAGGTGGGCGCGTGTTCGCCTCACACTGGCACAACGTGTGGTTCGCGGAAGGTCCCCCACCGGTGCCCACGACCGGTACCTGGGTCAACCGAGCCAACCCGTCCGGCGGCAGTGTTGCCCTCACCGCCACCATCAATCAGACCTTCCCGAAGGGCGCGGCTCTGGCACAGTGGTTGGTCAACGTCGGCGCTTCGATGACGGTCGGGCAGATGCCCGTGACCTTCCCGCGCGACAACATTCAGGCGGTCAACCCGATGCTGGCGCGCGAGTGGATCACGGTGGATAACCCACGGGAGGGCAACACGAAGGCCATCCAGTACATGTCGTTCAACACGCCGATCGGCGCTGCCGAAGCGCAGATCTGCGGTCGGGCGGTTTACACCGACTTGCACGTCGCCGCGGTGGACAATAATGACACCGCCAACGCCAAGGGCTTCCCGGCCAGCTGCCAGATGCGACCCCTTTCCGAGCAAGAGAAGGCAGTCGCCTTCATGCTGTTCGACCTGTCCGCCTGCGTCCAAAACGACGATATCGAGCCGCAGCCGCCAGAGTGACGTTCGAGAATCGCCAAGGCCGCCAAGGCCGCCAAGGCGCCAAGGTTTGTTGGCGGGCTTCGCCCCTTGGCGGCCTTGCCGCTTTCTCGCTCTCTACGGAACGTCGCTGGGTACGATGCAGGAGCTCAGAGAGGCAACTGACAACTATTCAGCCCTCGTCGTCCCATAGCCGGATACCACCCGACATGCCATCGACGTTGCCGAACAGCGTCACATTGGCCGGGAGATCGATCTTGATGTGCTCGGCGTTGCCGCCGCCGATGAACAGGCGGTCGTAGTTGAAGATGGCCGAAAGCATCTCGATCATCTCGCCGACACGCTTGCTCCACTTTTGCTTGCCGTGCTCCTTCAGCTCGGCGTCGCGCACGCGCTCCTCGTAGGTCTTGTCCTTCTGGAAGGGGTGGTGACCGAGCTCCAGGTTCGGAACGAGATGACCGTTGAGGTACAGCGCAGCGCCGAGCCCCGTGCCCAGGGTGAGCACCATCTCCACGCCCTTGCCGTCGATCACGCCGTAGCCCTGCAGGTCGGCGTCGTTGAGCACGCGCGTCGGTGCCCCCGTGATGGCTTCGATGTCGCGGCGCAAGTCATGATTGGCCCAGTCGGGCGACAGGTTGGGAGCGGTAATGGTGATGCCGTGTCGCACCACCCCGGGGAAGCCGACCGAAACGCGATCGAACTGGGGCTGGTCCTTGACCATGCTGCGAATGACGCCGAGCACGGCGTGCGGGACAGCGGGCTTCGGCGTGAGCTCCCGCGCGCGTTCGTTGACTGGCTCGCCCAACGGATCGAGCACGATCATTTTGATGCCGGTGCCGCCGATATCGATGCACAGTGTACGGAGCGGTGCGTTATCGAGGCGCTGAAGCTGGCGCTCGGGCTGCCGCGACTGCCCCGGTGACGAGATAGGGAGTATTTCGCGCTTCTTGAGAAGCGCGAAGCACGTGTAGAGGCGGGGTCCTGAGCGGGGGCGCGAGCGGTAAGGAATCGACATGGCGGGGGGAGGCGTTTTCTCGGGCGTAGTATGCTACAGATTTCGGTGGTGAAAGCTCGCGTCTTGCGCGGCGCTCGGGCGCGCACGCTCGCGGTTTTGCTGAGCAGCGCGCTGGGCGGAGTACTCGGCTGGCAGCGCTTGGCTCAGCTGGGCGGCACCGTTCAGGAGCAGGCAAGGCGCGGGTCGCTCGGTGCGGCCCCGGCGCTGTCGGCTGCGGCTTCGCGCAGCGCTCCAGGCCCCGACCCCGAGCAAGGGGCTGCCGAGCAGAAGTGCCTGGCGGCGCGCGAGGGCCTACACGACCTCGTGTCGCTACCACGGGTGAACGAGCCGGCGCTCCGAGCACACCTGCTCGGTCGAGCCAAGGCGGCGCCGGTGATGTTCCTGTCGCGCCCCGAGGCCGACCAGGCCCACCCGGCCGCGGCGCCGTTACGGCAAGAGCTCGAGGTCTCGCCCGGCCACTTCAATTTCGATCGCGTGGTCGGCAAGATGCGCTCGGATCCGGCGCTGGCTCGCGCCGTGTTTTTGCGCGAAGGCTACCTGTACACCGAAAGTCCGGAGCTCGCGATGCTCTACGGCTCGCTCACGCTCTCGCTGCTGTTTCGTGACCAGGAGCTGCACATCATGCGAGGGTCGGAAGAGCTGAGCGCCCGGCGCGTCAAGGATGGGGCCTACGAATACACGTCGGGTCCCGAGCGCGGGCGCCGCGCCAAGCTGCTGCTCTTCGATCGCGTGGCCGCAGCCGGTGCCGCCTGGGGAGAGCCGCGTCACGTCGATCTCGAGCCGCTGGCAGCCGCGCTGGGCTTCGATGAGCTGGCGGTGTCGCGAGCGACGGTCGACAGGTTGGCGGTCGAGCTGGTCTATGGCGCGCTTCGGGTGCCGGCGTTGCTGCGTGTCGAGCAGGGCAAGCTGGCGCTTCAGTGCGAAGCGCCCGGCGTCGTCCGCGACCAACTACACGCGGCGCGCGCCGGCGCGCGCCGCGCGCTCGGGCTACAGGCACGTCTGCTGCAGGTCATGAAGGAGCAAGTGGACGAGGGCTTGCCCTTCGACGAGCCGAAGACCGAAGACGGCCAGCAGGACGGCAAGCTGCGGCCCGAATGGCGCAGCGCCTACCTGCGCGGCAGCACCAGCTTCGAATTCAATGGGGACCGCTACTCGGTGTTCGATGCGTCGGGTCGGCCGCGTCCACCCCAGGTTTGCATCGATTTCGTGCTGGATACCTTCGAGCGCGCCAGCGGCACCTGGTGGCAGTCCGCTCAAAAACGGCGCGAGCGCGTCCTGGGGCGGCTGCGCTTCGACGACTCTCCGATCGAGAATCGGCGCAGCGTCGAGCAATTCATCGAGTTCACGCGCGCGCATCCGGCTGAGTTCGAGGTCTACGACGTGCCGCTCGAAGAGCGCGTGGCGCTGCGCAACCGGCCGCAATTTTTCAGTCAACTCTACCGCGCACGAACGCACTACCGCCGCGGCGATATCGTGGCGATTCTGGGGCCGCGCGAAGACGAAAGGCTCCACTATCACTCCTTCTTCGTGGTGGACTCCGATCCATTGACCGGCATGCCCACCGAGCTCGCAGCCAACGCAGGCCGGCCCCGTTTGCGCAGCTGGGAGGGTGAAATGTCCAATGCACCACGCCGCAGCATCGTCGCGCGCATCCGGCCGCGCTTGGTCTGGCTGGAGTCGTTTCTCGCGCCCGAAAACGCGGTCTCGGTGGACGTGCCAGCGGGGCCGGGGCCCCGCGACGCCAGCGACCGAGACACCGGCGCCACCCGCAAGCCGTCCACGGGCTAGCAGGAATCTCCTTGACGTAGCCCGCAATCTCGCGAAAAACGGCAAGCCCCGTGATCTGGAGGTCCCGTTTTGAGTGAATCGCCGAAGTCCCCGGTACGAATCGCCCTGCTGGGTTGCGGGACGGTGGGCGGCGGCGTCCTGCGGCTGCTGGAGGACAACCGCGAGTTTTTGGCTTCGCGCGTCGGTGCCCCGCTCGAGGTGCGGCACGTGCTGGTGCGCGACCTGGGCAAGCCTCGCGTCGCCGAGTGCAAGCGCGAGTGGCTCACGAACGATCCCGAGAAGATCTTCGCCGATAGCTCCGTCGACCTTTTCGTGGAGGTGATGGGCGGCGAAAATCCGGCGCGTGCCTACCTCGACCGCGCCCTGAAATCGGGGCGCTCCGTGGTCACGGCCAACAAGTTTCTGATCTCGAAGCACGGTCCGGAGCTGGTGCGCGTGGCCATCGACAACCGCGTGGATCTGGCTTTCGAGGCCTCGGTGGGTGGCGGGATTCCGATCATCCGCACGCTGCGCGAGGCGCTGGCCAGCGACACCGTGTCGAGCATCCACGCCATCCTGAACGGTACGTGCAACTACATCCTGACCCGCATGCGTGAGGCCGGGCTGTCGTTTGCGGCGGCGCTCGAGGAGGCCCAGGAGTTGGGCTACGCGGAGGCGGATCCGACACTCGACGTCGAGGGGCACGACGCGGCGCAGAAGCTGTCGGTGGTCAGCATGCTGGCCTTCGACAGCAGCATCGGCACCGACGAGTTTTTGATCGAGGGCATTCGCGGCGTCGAGGACATCGACTTCCGCTTCGCGGAGCGCTTCGGTTTTACCCTCAAGCACCTGTGCATCGGCTACGATCGGGGTGACACGGTCGAGCTGCGCGCGCACCCGGCGCTGGTGCGCAAGAACAGCGTGCTGGCCAACGTGGACGGCGTGCTCAATGGTGTGTTCGTGATGGGCCGCGCGCTTGGCCCTTGCCTGCTGGTCGGACGCGGCGCCGGCGACATGCCCACGGCGGTCAGTGTCGTGGCCGATATCGTCGATGTGGCGACATCGCGCATTCACGGTGAGTCGGGGCTCGCGACGCGCGGCATTCAGATCAACAGCAGGCCGGTCATGTCGCCTGACGCCATCGAGACGCGTTATTACTTGCGCTTCGAGGTGGGCGATCACCCGGGTGTGCTCGGGCGCATCGCCTCCGCGCTCGGTGCGGAGGGAGTCAGCATCGAGCAAATGGTGCAGGAAGGTCGCGCCAGCAGCGACGGCGACGCCGTGCCGGTCTGCATCCTGACGCACCAGACCAAGGAAGGCGCGGTGCGCCGCGCCATCGCTTCGATCGAGAAGCAGAACATCTTGAAGAGCCAGGCGCGGTTGATTCGCATCGAGGACGTGTGAGCGCGCCGGGCCGTGGCCGCGCTGACGCGCCGCTCGGCGTCTTCGATTCCGGCCTGGGAGGCCTCACGGTGGCGGCAGCGCTCAGGCGCGCGCTGCCGCGGGAACGCATCGTCTATTTGGGCGACACGGCGCGCGTGCCCTACGGAACGCGCTCCGCCGAGACGGTGGTGCGCTACGCACGGGGCTGCGCCAAATTGCTGATTGAGCGAGGCGTCAAGGCGCTGGTCATCGCCTGCAATACCGTGAGCGCGGTTGCGGTCGATATCCTGCGCGCGGAGCTGGATTTTCCGGTTTTGGGCGTGGTCGAGCCGGGCGCACGGGCCGCGCTCGCAGCGCTTTCGGGGCAGGGTGGGGCCGGTCCCATCGGTGTGCTTGGCACGGTGGGCACGGTCGCGTCGGGCGCTTATCCGCGCGCGGTGAGCCAGCTTTCCACGCGCGTGGAGGTGGTGGCACAAGCGGCGCCGCTGCTCGTGCCGCTGGTCGAGGAAGGCTGGCTGACCGGCGACGTGCCGCGCCTGGCGGTGCGGCGCTACCTCGAGCCGCTCGTGGCCGCCAACGTCAGCGTGATCGTGCTCGGCTGCACGCATTATCCGCTGCTGAAAGCCCTGATTGCCGAGCAGGCTGCGGAGCTTTCGGGCCGTGCGATTCCGGTCGTGGATAGCGCGCAGGCCACCGCCGCGGCCGTGCAGGGCTGGATCGATGGCGAGAAGATCGTGCCGGCACAAAGCGCACCATCCGGTGGCGATGAGCTCACCCTACTGGTCACTGATTTGCCCAAGAGCTTCGCAGCGACGGCCGAGCAGATGCTGGGGACAGGCGCCCCGCGCGTCACTCAGGTGGACCTGGGGCAAGCCTAGCCTCGAGCCCACGCCAGGGGCGGGACGTGGTACCCTGAGCGCGATGTCTCAGCCGGTCTGGGTAATCGATCCTGACGAGCCGCGCGCGCCGCCGCAAGCGCTTTGGGATGGGATGTCTCCTGCCGAGCGGGCAAAGATCGTCGCCTCGCTGCCGGCCGGAATGCCGCTCGAGCTGCATCCCCCGGAGGGGGACCCGCATCGCAAGCCCAAGGAGCGCGCCCGCGATGCGCTCGACGAATTCTTTCGCAGCGTGGGGCGCCGCGTGTACGTGTCGAGCGAGCTCGTGACCTATTATCCAGGAGAGCCGCGTTTCTGCCCTGATATTCTGGCGGTGCTCGACGTCGATAGTCGCGACCGAACGAGCTGGATCGTCAGTCACGAACGCAAGGGTCTGGATCTGGTAATCGAAATCGCGACGGGCAGCAGTTCAAAGAAGGATTTCGAGCGCAACGTTCAACTCTACGCGCGGCTCGCCATCCCCGAATACTTCATTTTCGATCGCCCCGGGCAGCGTGTGATCGGCTATCGGCTGCGAAGCCAGAGAGCAGGCTATGAACCGCTCGTACCTCAGGCAGGACGACTCCTATCTCAAGTTCTAGGGCTCGAGCTCACGGCTGAATCCGGGATGCTGAGGTTCTATCACGGCACGGCCCCGCTACTCTTCATGGATGAGCTCGTGGGCAAGCTCAATCACATGATCGCCGACTTGGTCGAAGCGCGCGACGCGGCCGCCCAGCGCGCCGAGCAAGAGGCCCAGCGCGCCGAGCAAGAGGCCCAGCGCGCGTCGGCTCTCGAGCGAGAGGTTGAAGAGCTGCGGGCCACGCTAGATCGCCTCAAAAGGTAGCCGCCGCCGACCGCCCGCATGAGTTGAAGCGCCAGAGCTCAGCTACCTGGGATCCTGGTAGATGCCGTTCACGAACTTGCAGTTCTGCTTTCCTTGCGGGAAGAGCTGCTCGATCTTGAGCCACTGCTCGCCGATCATGGTCTGGATCTTGGCGATCGGAGGTTTCACCTCGATGACGAGCCCGCAGTGGCTCTCGCTGCCGGTCGCGAGGGCTTTGCGGAAGGCGGTTGCCCCTGCCTCGAGCTGCATCTCCTCGCGCAAGAAGCCCAGATTCTTACAGCCCAGCTCGCTTCCAAGGTTGCAACTCCGATCGTATAGCGATTCGGCCTTCGACTTGTCGCGCGCAAGACCGCCTTTGGCTCTCGAGTACATGAAGCCGAGGTCGCTGCAGCCGGCGCCTGAGCTCCTTTCGCAAGCACGTTCGAAGAAGAGACGCGCCTTGACTTCGTCGTGCTGCTTACCATCGCGATTGAAATGGAGCGCCATTTCGTTACAACCGTCACCATCCCCGAAGTCGCACGCTTTGGTCATCAAGGCGAGGGCGGTTTCCTCGTTCTTGGGGGCGCCGCCAACGCCTTTCCGGTGAAAGCGAGCGAGGTTCGCACAGCCGAGGCCGAGACCGCGGTCGCAAGCCTTCTCGAAAAGCACTCGCGCCTTCGCGACGTCCTTGGGACCAGCCTTTCCAGTGTCGTGCAGAAAGCCAGCCCCGTTGCATGCGGCCGCATCGGCCTTGTCGCAAGCGGCGGCGGCAATGACGAGGCTCTTTTGGTAAAAGGTCCTCGCCCTGGTCGTGTCGGCGGGGAGGCCGAGGCCCTGCTCGATCTGGCTAGCCGCATGGTTGCAGCTAGCGGCGTCGCCGCCATCGCAGGCTTTTTCGGCGAGAAGGTAGCTTCTCTGGTAGAAGCTCCTCGCTTTCGCCTCGTCCTTGGGGAGATTGCCCCGACCGTTCCGATGGAAGTGGCCGAGGCTGACGCACGCGGTCGGGTCGTCGGCTTGACAGGCTCGCTCCATATGCAGGCGCGCTTGTTCGTGGTCAACCTCGATGCCACTCGCACCGGTCCAATGGAGCTCGCCGAGCGCTGTGCACGCCTTCGCGACCCCGCGATCGCATGCCGAACGGTAGAGAGCGATGGCGGCCTCCATATCGAGTCGCTGTCCACCCATACCGACTGCGAGCTTCTGGGCCTGCTCGAAGCAGACCTTGGGATCGGCTTCGGCGCAGGCCGGCTTCTGCGCTGTCGAACGGGACGCGCTGGGCGTGGCGGTGCCGGCCGCAGATCTTCGGTCGTCACGCGCCTTGCACGCGAAGGCCGCCGCGAGCGAAAGCGCCGTGGTCACCCGACCGAGTCGCCGGAGCATGGGGCCCTCGTAGCTTGCGCGAGATCGCCGGTCAAGCATGCCTATCACTCGCCCAGTCTCGATCCGTAGAAGAAGCCCCGCGCGAGCGTGGCCTCGGGAAGGGGATCGGTTTCGAGAGCGGGAGGGGGCTCGGGATAGGCGTCGGGCAAGGCAGAGGCGGGGCCGCGCTCGCGCGGGGCCTGGACTCGGACTCGGCGAGCAGCCGTTATTTGGCGCGGGTGTCGGGCGTCGGCCCTAGGTTTCGGTCTTTCGGTTCAGCGGAGCAGGGGTTTTCGCAGCTCTCGTAGCTCGTAGTCAGTGGTCGTCGCGAGGGCGAAGGAGATCTCGGACATCAGTGTTTTCCAGGGTACGGTGCGACGCTCGTCGGTGCGTTGGGTAACGCTACGAAAGAGCGCAAGCAGAGTGTAGGCGATGCGGCGTAGCAGCGCGACGACGAGGGCCGCGCGAGGGTTGGCTTCAATCCAAGGGTGGTCGTCCTCGGCGAAGGCGGTGTCGAGGATTTGATGCGAGGTTTCGACGCCCCAGTGACGTCGAATGACGAGCAGCCAATGCTGCGGCGTAAGCCGCACGCTGGGCAGGCTCGAGATGAGGTAGCGCTCGTCGGAGCTCTTCTGCTCGCCGGTCTCGCAGTCGAAGACATCCGTTTGGATGCGAAGCACGGTGCGCAGGTGCGACCAGCCGCCGAGGTCGGCCGTGACTTCGCCGATGAAAAGCCTTCGGACGATCATGGTTGCTCGCTCGAAGTCCTGGCTTGAAGCGCTGGCCTCCGCGGCCTTTCTGGGCCCCAGCCAGCGTTTGGCATCTTCGAAGAGGGTGGGCTGCGCGGCGCTGAGGCCAAACAGGTAGTGCAAGCCGCGCTCACGCACGAGGGTCGCGTTGTGCGCCGAGCATGCGCCGGCGTCGTAGGTGACGAGCTTGAAAAGCTCGCTGCCTTGGTACGCAGCGCACAGCGAATCCAGCGCCAGCTCGAAGACACCCATCTCGTTGGTGGGCGCGGGGATGGGCGTGACATCGATGATGGGCCTGGCGGCGGCAGACGTGAGCGTGGCCGTCACAGTGCGGACGATACCGACGAGCGCGCCGTGCTCGCCAGGGGTTTGGCGCTGGGCGAGCCAGTCGTCGCAGCTGGGGATGCTGAAGCCCTTGCCATCGAGCGAAGCGACGCCGAAAGGCAGCTCTGTAGGCTCGAGTGCCTTGCGCCGCTGCGCCTTCTTGACCAAGGCATGAAGCGGCTTTCGAAGCTGCTCCGGCTCAACCGTGCACAGCGCGCTGCGCAGCGTCGTGTCGGGCAGCCGTCGCTGCACGCCAAGTAGTCGCCGCATCGGGCGGCTCAATCGCTCGCTGAGCGTTTCGACCTCAGCCAAGCTCTTGGCTCCGGCCAGCATGCCGCCCAGGGCGGCTCGGAGCAGCGCTCCGAGCTGCCAGCGTTTACCCCGGTCGTCGCGCGCGTCTTGGACCTCATCCAGTCCTGCCTCGTCCAGGCGTTTCGAAAGCATGCCGAAAAGTCGCCGATTCATGCGCGCTGCCATCACTTGCTCTCTTTCTCGTTGCAGCGCTGGGCGCGGACGAACACTCTCGGCCCAAGCCTTGCGCTGCCTCGTTGTGCGGTTTCTCGTGTCTGGTAACCCCGAGCAGATCGCGTGACCCGACAGATTGCGAGGCTTTTCTGCGCGGGCTGCGCGGCTCAGCGCACAAGCCGGCTGAGCATGTTTTTGAGCCGCGTGCCCAGCTCCACCACGGCCTGCACGTGGCCGGGCGCGCAGGCGCCCAAAGCCCCGGCGATTTCGACGGCGGCGCAGCACTCGCAGCACTCAGCCAGCGCGATGGCGTAGGCGCGGCTCTTGTCCGCGAGCGTTTGCCGCGCCGCACCCTCAGCGGTGTTGAGCGCCGCACTCGCGGCGCTCTTGCGAGCCTGCGCCCGAAGCTGCGCTTCGCTGATGCGCGTGCGCGCGACCAGCTTCACCAGCTCGAGAGCGAGCCCGTAGGCGATGAGTTTGTGATGAGGGAGTTGGGCCTGCTTTTCGGTGGGACTCATGCCCCCCTATCGCGCACCCGGTGTGCCAGCGCCCCACCGTATGCCTCCGCATAGCGCAGCGCTGGCGCACCGGGTGCGCGTCTCGGCAGGAGTCCCACCGAAAAGCAGGCCCGCTCGACCGAACAACGCTCCCGCTCCCGGCGTTTGCGAATTTGCGCTCGGCCGAACCCGAGCCCCATTCCGACCCCACTCCCGCTCCCGATCAGCCGCTCCCGAGCCCGAACCCGGCCCGATCACCAATCATGGCTG
>DATEDZ010000144.1:0-4456 GCA_035281385.1 Polyangiaceae bacterium | reverse complement strand
GGCGAGGGCGGCAGCACGCTCTCTGGTGGCGAGCGCGAGCGCCCACGCCTCTCCCGCTCCTTCTCGCGTTCGAAGCCGTTCGTCGCAGCCCAGACGGCCTTCGTCGCAACGACCCGTCGAAAAGGGCGTGCCCGGGTACATTCCCGGCATGCCCAATCGATTCCGGCGTTTGGCGGCTCTCACCCTGGCCGGCTTCGCGGCCGCATGCTCGCCAAATAAGTCTCCGGCGCCCAGTGATGTGTCGCCGACACCCACCGAGCTCACGGTCACGCTCGAGCGCAGGCTGAGTGGCGACCGGACCGGCGCTTGTGCGGCGGCGGCGGTCATTGATGTCGAGGTGGAGCGCGCCTTCGTGTGCGCGAATGCCCAGTCCGCGCGCTCGCTCGACGGCAGAGTAGCCTTCGAGATCGGGTCGATCACCAAGACCATGACGGGCTTTCTGCTGGCCGACTTGATCGAGCGTGGGATGCTGCAGCTGGACGACCCGCTTGCCATGCACCTGCCGCAAGGCACGCCGCTACCCTCTTATCGCGATGCGCCGATCCGCTTGCGGCACCTGGTGACGCACACCGCGGGCCTGCCCAGCATTCCCTCGCGCATGCCCATCCTGGATCCCGAGAATCCTTACGCAGCGCTCAGCGAAGCCCAGCTGCTCGCATCGCTTGCGGACGTGGAGCTTACGGTGGCGCCGGGCCAGCGCTGGGCCTACTCGAACTTCGGCTTCATGCTTCTCTCGTACGTGATCGCTCGCACGAGCGGCGAAAGCCTGGAAAAGCTGCTGAGTGCCCGCCTGTTCGAGCCGCTGGGCATGGCGCAGTCGTTCATTGCCAGTCCGCCCGAGAACGTCGCCGTGGCACGTGGTCACCTTGCCACCGGCAGCGCCACGAGAGCGTGGGATTTTCCGGTCGACCTGGCCGGCGTGGGCGGAGTGCGCGCGTCGCTCGAAGACATGGTTCGCTACGCGCAGGCAGCGCTGGGCGAAGGCGACCCGCAAGCCGTGGCCCTGCTCGAGCGGGCACTCCTACCGTTGCCGTCGGAACACGGAGAGCCAGCGATGGGCCTGGGCTGGTTCCTCCTCCCGCTAGAGGGGCGCACCATCGCCATGCACGACGGCGGTACCGGAGGTTTCTCGTCGCTCATGGCATTGGATCGCCAGCGCCAGCGGGCCGTGGTACTGCTGCTCGACACCTCTTTCGGGAATTTGGGAGGGGTGGAGGAGCTGGCTCTTCACTTGTTCGATCCCGACGCAGCGGATCTTCCAGCGCCGCGCCTCGAGGCCCAACCCGAGGCGGCCCTGCTGGCCGCGCTCTCGGGTCGCTATCGCCTCGGCGAGCTCCTCATGACCTTGCGCACTCGAGGCGGCGTACTGTTCGTACAGGCGGAGAGCCAAGCTGAGCTCGAGCTCGGCTACGACAGCTACGGCGACTTCTTCGCGCGCACCTTCGATGCCCTGCTCACGCCGCTGCGCCGCGCGGACGGCGCGTACACGTTTCGCTGGACCCAGGGCGAGGTCCTCGAAGCGGAGCGGCTGCCATGAGAGAGCCTGCCATGCGACTCGATCAACCGCTCCCCGCCGAGCTCTTGCGACGCACGAGCCGGGGCCTCGCCGCGTACCAGACCTATCCTGTATTTTCCTGGCCCTGGTTTCGCAAGCGCACCGCCATCTTCACGCTGGCGCTCGCGAGCTTCGGTGCGCTTTCTGCCCTGGCGGTGGGGCTTGGTGGAGGTGGCACGAGCAGGGGCTGGGCCGTGTTCGTTCATTTCACGGCCGGCAGCCTCGCCATCGCGACGAGCGGCCCTCTGCTCGCGACGCTGGTACGCCATCGCCGGCTGCCGCTCAGGTTAGAACGCGTTCTCGTGCTGCTCATGCTCGTGCTCGGCCTGGGCATCAGCTTTGCGGCGGACTCCTGGGCATCTGCGGCCGTCGACCGTAACCTGCCGCAAGCTGCCAAGCTCGCGTCCAAGCCGCCCGAACCCGTCGGCGCGGCACTCGCGCTCAACGTCTTGGTCGTGGTCTGCATTTACGGGCTGTTCGGCGGAGGCCTGGCCGTGCGCCGCTACCTCGATGAGCCCCGCCAGCTTTTGCAGATCGAGCGCGAGCGTGAGCTCCAGGAGCTCCGCGCGCGGAACCACGCGCTCGACGCGCGGCTCGGCACGCTCCAAGCCCAGATCGAGCCGCATTTTCTGTTCAACACGCTCGCCTCGCTGCGCTCGTTGATCGTCGGTAATCCCGAGGCCGCCGTGGGCATGCTCGATGCGCTCGTGGACTATCTGCGCGCCACCATCCCACGGCTGCGCGACCAGGTGGTAGGCAGCAGCCTCGGGCAACAACTAGAGATTTGCGAGCACTACCTCAAGCTGATGCAGGCACGCATGGGCCGGCTCGAGTACGAGCTGAGCATTGCCGCCGGTCTAGCGACGATACCCTTCCCCCCCTTGCTCTTGGTCACGCTGGTGGAGAATGCCATCAAGCACGGCATCGAGCCCAAAGCGGGGCCGGGACGCATCACCGTAAGCGTGCACAAGCAGCAAGATCGCCTTACCATCAGCGTGGCCGACGACGGCGCAGGCCTCGGACATGGGGTGGGCAGCGGTGTGGGCCTGGCCAACGTGTGCGAGCAGTTGAAGCTGCGTTACGGCAACCGCGCCAGCTTTGCGTTGACAGGTCGGGCCGAAGGTGGCGCTCTTGCCCGGATCGTCATCGAAGGCAGCTCGGAACCGGAAGCCGCATGAATCCCGTTCGCATCCTGGTGGCCGAAGACGAGGCTCCTCAGCGCGACACGCTGCTTGCTCTGCTGCAGAGTGTCTGGCCAGAGGCCTATGTGGTGGCCGCATGTAGCGACGGTCTCGAAGCGATCGAAGCCATCGAGGCACGAGCGCCAGAGGTGGCCTTCCTCGACATCCGCATGCCGGGCCTGAGCGGGCTCGAGGTGGCCGAGGCGTGCAGCCGGCGCACGCACGTCGTGTTCGTGACAGCGCACGACGACTACGCCGTACGCGCATTCGAGCAAGGGGCCGTGGACTACCTGCTCAAGCCCCTGCGGCGTGAGCGCCTGGCCGAGACCGTGCTGCGCCTGAAAGCCCGGATCGAGCAGGAGCCAGCGAACCTGGTCGACCTGCTCACGAGCCTGCGCGGCGAGCTCGGCTCCACGCCGCGCCCGCCGCGCCTCAAGTGGATCACTGCCAGCATCGGCGACATGATCAAGCTGTACGCCATCGACGACGTGCTGGCCTTTCACGCGCAGGACAAGTACACGCGCGTGCTCACCACCAGCGACGAGGCCATCATCCGCAAGAGCCTTCGTGAGCTGCTGAGCAGTCTCGACCAGAGCGAGTTCTGGCAAGTGCACCGTAGCGTGATCGTGCGTGTCAGCGCCGTCGACTGCGTGAAGCGCGACGAGCTCGGTAAATGGTGGCTCACGCTCAAGGGACACTCCGAAAGACTGCCGGTGTCGAGCGCGTTCCAGGGTCGCCTGCGCGGCATGTAGCTCGCGAAGCAGTCGATCCAGCTCGCTGCGTGGGCCTTGCTCCCCGGAGGTCTTTCGTATACCGTTCGAGTATGTCCGCAACTACCATCAAGCTAGAAGGCCCTATCCTTCGGGAGCTACGTCACATGCTGCCGTCGAACACGACGCTGACTGCACTAGTTCGCGAGCTTTTGGAGTCGGAAATTCGCCGGCGACGCATGGCACGCTCCGCCAGCGAGTACGTCTCGTTTCTGGAAAAGCACCCTGATGAAGCCGAAGAGCTTGAAGGCTGGGCGACTGCTCCGCTCGATGCCTCACCGGCGCGCCGCGTTCGGAGGACACGATCCTCCCGGAAGCGACGATGATGCGTGGAACGGTCGTGTGGGTCGATCTTTCAGACGCGAGTCCTCCAAAAATGGGCAAGCGCAGGCCAGCCGTGATTGTCTCCAACTCCATTCAGAACGCGGCGCTAGAAAGCGTGGTTGGGGTGCCCCTGTCTTCCCGTCCCCCTGAGCTCTTACCCTTGCGTGTGCGAGTCCGTCCCCCCGCTTCGAAAGGTCACAGCTTTGCGGTCGTCCCGGGAATTCGCCAGCTCAAGAAGTCACGCATTCTCGGCGCCGCCGGCACGCTCCCCCCGGCGGACATGGCCGCGCTCGACGCTGCGATTCGCGACTATCTGTCGGACTGAGCCAACCTCTCCGGCCCCCTCCGGTGCGAGGTGCCCGCCGTCACGGCGTGAGGGGGCAGGAGCGCCAATAGGACTGAGCCAGCAACGATACCTGCGCGCGTTCACTCCCTGTTTGCAGTTTCGCGCATTCGTTCTGAACGGGGCGAGAAGTCACGCTAGTCCTTGATCTAGCGATAAAAAGGAAGGGTTGGGCGGGAATTTTTGAAAACCCCCGGTGTTTTGGAGGTTGCAACACCAACCCAAAACCACCGGGAGACCTTTTCAGGTGAAACGAACGCTACGACGACAACTGGAGCGAGGG
>DATEDZ010000143.1:0-11551 GCA_035281385.1 Polyangiaceae bacterium | reverse complement strand
CGGTCCAGGTGCGTTTTGGTGACTTGCATGCGGCGGTCGACGCCGACGATGTCGCCAGCTTCGAGCGGAAGCCATACGTTATCGCCCTGCAGCGGCTCGCTGGAGATGATGAAGTGATTGACGATTCCGCTCGCCGAAGGTGCCTCGCAAACGTCCGAAAGACTGGGGCAGTGGTCGCGATCCGGGCAGCGCGTCTTGTACGTAGAAAAGAACAGGTCCCTGCCGCCGTGCGTAGCTACCAAGTTCTCGCCGTCAGTGGCCATCAGGGTCAGCAGCGCCGCAGCGACGCCAGCGCGACCGTCGCAGAGCTGCCGCACGCGTTTGACCGTGCTGCGTAGCGCCGTCATCGCGTGGGGCAGCTCCGGGCGCTGTCCCGTACCCGCTGCGCGTCCCAGCTCGCTCAGGAAAATGAAGAACACTACCTCGCTGTCGGTATCACCCATCACGAAGCGCCGTAGGCGCTGATCGACCAGCTCGAGCAGCGCGCCGCGCAGCTCGTCGAACTTGGGGATGTCGCCGTTGTGCGCGAACACCCAACGTCCGTGCTGAAACGGGTGGCAATTGAACACGGTCTTTTCACCCTGCGTGGCCTTCCTCACGTGAGCCAGCACCGTTTCTGAAGCGACGACGCCGCTCAGCCGATGAAACAGCGCGTCACCGAGCGCGGTGCTCGGGCTGCGCGTCACGTGCGGGGCGCCGTCGATATAGAACGCCACGCCCCAGCCGTCCGGGTGAAACTCGCTTTGCACGCCCAGCGCATTCTCGGCCGCCAAAAGCGAGCGGTGCACCTGGCTCGGGATCACGCTGCGAAAACCAAACAGCCGACACATGACAGCTCCCGCAGCATAGCGCGCCCGGTCCAAACCTTCACATTTCCTGGGAATTTGCCGCGTCCGTAACCAAGCAGCCCCCGCGGAGCGCTCGGCTACAGGCCGAGCGTGTAGCCCAGGTTGAAGGCGAGGCCGGTCGCGGTCGCACCGAGCATCTGCAGCAGGCGCAGCTCGACCAGCAGCGCGTGCTCGGGCGTGACGGCGTAGGCAGCGCCGGCGTGCAGGGCCACGATGGCCTTGCCGGTCTTGCGCCAGGCGTCGAGCTTGCCTTTGCGGTTGGCCTGGTAGCCCGCCTCATCGACGAAGAACTCGACCGCGACGTGACCATCCACTTCGCCGATACCGGCGGCGAGCCCCGCGTAAGGACGCAGCCCGTCTTCAACGAAAGGTTTGTCGCCGAGCCAGTAGCTGCCGCGGAGCTCCGCGTGCAGCGGCAGAAAAGCGCTGACGTTCGGCGTCGTGGCCTGGGGGCTACCGCCGAACGCGAAACCGAGCCGGGCACCCAGGGTGATGTTTTCTCCGAAGCGCCTGTCGTAACCGACCAGCACGCGCCGCGTGGCAACGCCCACACCGGCTCGCAATTGATTGCCCGAGCCGTCGTAAATCGGCTCGCTGTAGGACTCGCCCTGCAGGAAGCATTGGTACTGATTGCCGCCGCCGCAGACCTCGGTCGTCGCTCCGTAGATCAGCAGGTCTTGCTGGAAGCTCAGTGACAACCAATTCTTCGCACCGCCGCTGTCCGTCTCGGCTTCCGGAGCGGGGACGGCGGCCGGCCCGTCTTCGAGCGGGATCTGTTCATCAGCTTCGGGCTCGGGCTCCACCTTCGCACCGCCGGCCGCCTCGTAGACCTTCTCGACTTCGGGGGTACTGAAGTCGGGGTCGAGCTGCAGCGCCGGGTCCGCCTTGATGGCAGCCTGCATCTGCTTCTTCCCCTTGTCCTTCTTCTTCAACCCCGCGATGTACACGACGGCCAGGTCACGGTGCAGCTCGGCCAGCGCGAGCTTCGAGCAGCCCCTCTTGCCGCAAGTCTTCAGCGCTTTCTTTAGCTTTTGTTCGGCGGCCTTGAACTGCGTACCCAGGTAGTCGCCATCCATCGCCTCCTTCTGTAGCGCGCGCGCCGCGTCGTCCTTGGGCTCGGCCAGGGCGTGCGGGCAGGCTAGCGCGAGGGAAAGCACAGAGCCCCAGCGCAAAACGGAGGTGCGGCTCAAGCGCGGGCACCATAGCCAGAGAAGCGCGGGCCGTGCAATCGCTCGTGCAGAGCCGCGCAGAGGCGTTACTGACCCATGATGGATCGGTACTCGAGCTGGTGCTGATACATCGCTTGGAAAACCCGGTATTTGCGCGCGTGAAATGCACGCACAGTGCCTGCCCCAGGCTCGACCACGCTGCCTGCGCGACTCATGGCTCCCATGCCAGCGAGCACGCTCGGCTGGTCCCCAACCGCGACCGCGCCCAAGATGGCGGAGCCGAGCAGAACCGCCTCGGCCTCCTGAGGCAGCACGATGCGGCAGCCGGTAGCGTCCGCGTGCTCCCGGACGAAGACCGGATTTTTGGCGTCACCGCCGGTCGCGAGCAAGGTATCGATGCGGTAGCCCTGTTCGTTGAGCGCCTCGAGAATGTGCCGGGTACCGTAGGCAACGGCCTGAATCGTAGCCAGATACAGCCTGGCTAGCGCGTCAATGTCGGTGCTGAGCGTGAGCCCGCTCACCATGCCGCGCAGCGTCGCGTCCGCGCGCGGCGAGCGATTGCCGTGGTGGTCCGGCTCCACGTGCAAGCCCTGCGTGAGCTCGGCCGGAAACCGGCAACCGGGGGCCTGAGCCAGCTCCTCCAGCCGTGCATTGAGCAGGTCGTAAACCGTCTTTTTTTCGGCTTTGGCTCGCGCCGCCAGCTCCGGCCCGCGCACGTGACCCAGCACGGTGGCGTCGATCAGCGCGCCGGTCGCCGACTGCCCGCCTTCGGTGAGCCAAAGCCCGGGCAGCATCGCCGAAAAATACGGTCCCCAGACGCCCGGCACGAAGCGCGGCTCTTTCGAGACCGCCATGTGACAACTGGACGTACCGCCGATCAAGGCCAGGCGTTTCTCGAGATCTGCTTCGGTGAGCGCGGCGCCGCCCACGCTGGTCCCGAGCAGCCCAATGCCGCCGGCGTGCGCGTCGATGATGCTCACGCCGACTGCCGTGCCGGCTGCAAGGCCCAGCTCGGCGGCTGCCTTCTCGGTGAGGCTGCCGACTCGCTCGCCGAGTGGACGCACCTTCGCGCCAATTTTCTGTGCGCCATTCTCCAGCAGCTCCCCCAGACCAATCCTCTCGAAGTAGCTCTTGCTCCACGCCCCTGCCCCACCGTTCTCGTGTCCCAGATAGGTCCACTTGCACACGGTCGTGCAGTGCGACCGGGAGTCCACTCCGGTCGCTCGATATGTCAGAAAATCGGGCAGATCGAAGAAGCGTGCAGCCCTGCCAAAGCTCTTCGGTAGGTTGCGCTTCAGCCAGAGCAGCTTCGGCGTCTCCATCTCTGGCGAAATCACGCCACCGACGTACTTCAGGACCTCGTCCCCCGTCGCGTTGATCTCCTCGGTCTCCTTCATCGCCCGATGATCCATCCAGACGATGACGTTCTGCTCGTCCTTGCCGGTCGGCGAAACCGCCACGGGCTTGTCCGCCGCATCGAGCAAAACCAGCGAGCACGTAGCGTCGAACCCCACGCCGCGCACGTCGGCTGCCTTGACGCCGCCCTCGGCCAGCGCGCGCTTGACCGAATCCCCGCAGGCCGCCCAGATATCGTCCGAAGACTGCTCGACGAAGTCGGGCTCCGGCTTCCACATCTGAATGGCCTTGCTCGCCATCCCCACGCGCCTGCCCTGTTCGTCGAACACCCCTGCCCGAGCGCTACCAGTTCCGACATCCACGCCGACATAGAAGCGAGTCATGACGGCCTCTCACGCGTCCGCCAGCACGCGCACCCTGAAGCCGAGCTCTTGAGAGAGCGCGACCATTTCATCGAAGATGTCGCCATACGCGACCGCGACATGATTCGAGAGGTAGTGCGCCATCAGCGTATCGCGCCCAATGCCCATGTCGGCGGCCATGAACGGCCATTGGCGCGTAGTCCCCTCCCACCACGCATCCCGCACCTTCTCCGGCAGCTTCACCACCTCGCCCCTGCCCACGTCCATCCAGAGCTCGTCGCTATGAATGTAGGCGCGCGCCCAGGTCATCTTTCCGGCCAGGCTCTCGCCCGCCAAGGTGCCGCCCGGAGTCGGGAAGTAGAGCGCCGGCTGCCGGAACGAATGCGCACCTTTCAGGGTGTCCGGATCGTGATTGAACGCGTAGGCACCGCAGCTGCCGGAGTTCAGCAGCACCCACAGGAAGCGCCCGTCGTGCTCCGCGCCCCAGCGCACGTCGTGGAACATCACCGCCTGATGCAGCCCCTTCTTCTTCAAGACGCGCTTCATCAGCTCCATCGGGATCACGTTGCCCTGATCTGCCTCGGTCGCGCAGATGATGTTGTCACCGTTCGATTCTGGCCGGCACACCGAGTTGAACAGCCCTTCGGCCAAGTCCGACGGTGGCCTGAGCGGGATCAAGCCCAGCTGGTACTGCCAGCCGATGCAGTCGGCCTTGAACTCCCCGACCATGTCCAGCACCGCCAGGTAGTCGCGCAGCTGCTCCTTGCTGGACTCTTCATCGAAGTCCTGCGCGTCGCCTTCCTTCCAGTGGAAGGTCAGGCCCTTTTCCTTCATGAACGCCAGCGCCTGATCGATGCGCTTCTGCTCGATGCGCTTACCGCGATCGATGATCCAGGCCTGGTCGATCTTGTGCTCGGTGAAGCCGTGTCGGTTCAAGAGCCGTGGTCCGAAATAGCCGTTGATCATGCCCATCGAGGTGTCGCCAAGCATCATGATCAAGATACGGCGTCGCTTCACTTCGCCTGCTACCTCACGCGCCAGCTTGGCCCCCGCCGCGCTGACCGGCGCGTGGTAGCGGATCGAATCCTCCGCGTAGGCGATTTGCCCGGTCGTGCACCACTCGCGCAGACGCTCCATGAACACGCCGTCGGTGGTCCAATCTGGCGCGTCGGTCCAGGCGCGCGAAAACGGCCGATTCAGGCTCTCGAGACAGGCGCCTGTATTCAGCAGCCCCACCAGCCCCGGCCAGCGCCCGGAGAAGTTGCTGGCGAGCAGCAGCGGATTGTCCTTGCCCACCACGCCATCGGTCGTGTGTGGGCCGTAAAACCAGTGCACGCACACCCCCACCATCGGATCGCGGATCGGCCCGAGCTTCTCGATGGCGTGGTGCGGCTTCGAAAGATAGCCCTCGACCAGGTAAGGCTCGCGCCCGAGCTTCTTCAGCGCAGCGACCAGCTGCGTAGTTGCCTCTTGCACGTTGGGCAGCGCGAGCTGGTTCGGGATCTCACGCGCATCACCTGGCCAAAAAACGGCAACCTTGTTCGACATCCAACGCCTCCTGACGACTGACCCGACAATACGGCTCTTGGCCGCAAAGATCACGGCTCGAATCAACAGGGAGGCGGGGAGACAGGGAGGATTTTTGTTGGGCGAGCCAGTCGCGTTCCCGCATCGGGCCAGGCTCAGCCTTCGGGCCCCGCAATCAGTCAGAACAAACCTCCCGCCTCCCCGCCTCCCTGTTTTCTCGCTCGCCCAGTAGCGTTACGATTCGACGCGCGCGCCCTCACAAGCCGTCGAGGCAAAAAGCTCCGGTTCCTTCCAGCCGCGCGCCGCGAAGGCGCCTTTGACCGCGCGCGAGACACGCTCGATGGCGCTGTTCTCGAGCAGGGTGACGGTACAACCGCCGAAACCACCGCCGGTCATGCGCGAGCCGTAGACGCCCTCTTCCACCGACGCCAGGTCCACGGCCACGTCCAGCTCCTCACAGCTCACCTGATAATCGTCACGCAGCGAGACGTGCGACTGCGACATCAGCTTGCCCATGGTCACCAGATCCCCGGCGCTGAGCGCGTCCACCGCCGCCAGCGTGCGCGCGTTTTCGGTCACCACGTGACGGCAGCGGCTGCGCACCACGCCGGGCAGCTGCGTGGCCAGGCGCTCGAACTGCGCTACGCTGACGTCGCGCAGCGTGCGCACGCCGGGCAGCGACTTGGCCAGGATATTCGAGCCGCGCAGGCATTCCGCGCGCCGCAGGTTGTACTCCGACGACGCCAGCTCGTGCTTCACGCGCGTGTCGCAGATCAAGATGCTCACTTCCCCGAGCTGGATGGGCACGGTCTTGGTTTCGAGCGTGCGGCAGTCGATGAGCAGTGCCCCATCCTGCTTGCCCATCGCCGCGATGTACTGGTCCATGATGCCGCACATCATGCCGACGTACTGGTGCTCGGCGGCCTGGCCGGCCAGCGCCAGCTTCACGCGGTCCGGCTCAGCCGTGCCGCCCAAATGGGCCAGCGCAATGCCGACCGCGAGCTCGAGCGCCGCCGACGCTGAAACGCCGGCGCCCGTCGGCACGTCGCTATCGATCAGCAGATCCGCCCCCACCACTGGGATCCCGCGATCCAACAAGCCGCGCGCGGTACCCTCGACGTAGTCGAGCCACGAGCCGCGCTTCTTCGGACCGGGCCGCTCCAGGTCGAACTGGAAGCTTTCACCCAAAGTCAGCGAGCGCACCCGCACTTTGGCACTGCCGCTCGGCGCGCCCGCCACGTAGGTGCGCCGCTCGATCGCCATCGGCAGCACGAAGCCTTCGTTGTAGTCCGTGTGCTCGCCGATCAGATTGACGCGGCCCGGCGCGGAAAAGACTTGCGGGGCGCTGTTGCTGTTATAGAGAGAACGAAACTCCGACCTCAGACGCTCGACATCGACCACGAAGGACCTCTGCTTCAACCTATCACCGCTCTATGCGGTCAGGCTCCCGCGCTCTTCGCTTTTAGTTCCCATAACCTGGACGCCCCCCCGGGCACCGGGCCGATAATCTCGGGGCGGTCAGCTGTCTCGTCGGCCGCGGCCCCCCGCCCCGGCCCTAACCGACTGCTCGGGACCGCGGATCACGACGCTAAGTCCCACTGACGAGTTGAGCTGCGCGCAGGGCGTCGGCACACGCCGGTGTGCGAGAGGGTCTCGAGATCCTGGGCACCACCGGCGGCGCATGCAGCACCAGGTCGAGCTGGCCAGGCTCCCTCCCGCGAGTAAAATGCCCCCCGCTGCGAGCCGCTTTGGCGCGAGGGCCAGATCGCGTGTAGCCCGAGAAAAAGAACATGGCAGGCGTAGTTCTGAAGGATGTCGTCAAGATCTACGAAAACGGCATCCGGGTCGTCGACCGCTTCAACATGGACATCAAGGATCGGGAGTTCGTGGTCCTGGTCGGTCCATCGGGTTGCGGCAAGTCGACCACGCTGCGCATGATCGCGGGACTCGAGGAGATCACGAGCGGCACGATCCAGATCGGCGAGCAGGTCGTCAACGACGTGCCGCCCAAGGATCGCGATATCGCGATGGTGTTTCAGAGCTACGCGCTCTACCCGCACATGTCGGTCTACGACAACATGGCGTTCGCGCTGAAGCTGCGCCACGTACCGAAGGCGAGCATCGACGAGAAGGTCAAGAAGGCCGCCAAGATTCTGATGATCGAGCACCTACTAGAGCGTAAGCCGAAGGCGCTCTCGGGCGGGCAGCGGCAGCGCGTAGCGCTCGGACGCGCCATCGTGCGTGACCCGAAGTGCTTTCTGTTCGATGAGCCGCTGTCCAACCTGGACGCCAAGCTGCGTGTGGAAATGCGAGCCGAAATCAAGCAGCTCCACCTGAGCCTGAACGCGACCACGGTGTATGTGACGCACGATCAAGAAGAGGCCATGACGCTCGGCGATCGCGTGGTGGTGATGCACCAGGGCGTGGTCCAGCAGTGCGCGGGCGCGCTCGAGATCTATCACCACCCGGCTAACCGCTACGTGGCCGGCTTCTTGGGCAGTCCGCCCATGAACTTCTTCACCGGCAAGCTGGTGGACGATGCGGGCGCGCTTTGCTTCGACGAGGGCACCGGCAAGCTTCCGATCGCCGATTGGGCCCGGGAGCAGCTCGAGCCACACCTGGGCAAGGAAGTGGTGATGGGCGTGCGTCCCGAATCGATCGCCGACCAGAGTCACGCGCGCTTCAAGACCAACGGCAACGCGCTGCCGATGCGTGTGACGCTGGTGCAGCCATTCGGCGACAAGATGGACGTCTATCTCGCGACCGACAAGCACCCCAAGGCGGTAGCGCACGTCGATTCCTTCGCGGGCGTCAAAGCCGGCGACAGCCTGAACCTCTACTTCGACATGAACCGCGTGCACTTCTTCGAACAGGGTGAAATCGGCCCAAGGCTCGCGCGCAACCAGTCCCTCTCCTCCGTCGGCGCGCCGCTGTAACCGGCGCTGTGCGCTCAGATTTCAATGCAAAAGACAGTGTGCCATAGCTTTGCCGCTTGGTTCCGGGGCGCGCTGCGATTAATTTTCTAACCCTGCCCATGACTGACCCCAGTAAGCTCGCGGTCTTGGTCGGTGGCGGCCCCGCCCCTGGCATCAACAGCGTGATCGGCGCGGCTACTATCCGCGCTTGTCTGTCTGGCATCCCAGTGCTGGGGATCCGCGATGGCTTTCGATGGATCATGCGTGGGGAGACGCAGCACGTGCGGGCGCTCGACATCGAGGCCGTGTCGCGCATCCATTTTCGGGGTGGTTCCTGCCTGGGCACGGCCCGGGCCAACCCCACCAGCGATCCCGCGACGCTGGATGCGACACAGAGGAGCCTGCAGCAGCTCGGCGTGACCAAGCTGATCACCATCGGCGGCGACGATACCGCTTTCTCGGCCATGCGCTTGTCTGCGCACTCGCAGGGTGCGCTAAAGGTGGTGCACGTCCCCAAGACCATCGACAACGACCTGGATCTGCCGGCCTGGATCCCGACCTTCGGCTACCAAACCGCGCGGCACGTCGGCACCGGCATCGTGCGCGACCTGCTCACCGACGCCCAGACCACGTCGCGCTGGTACTTCGTGGTCGCGATGGGTCGCAAGGCCGGGCACCTGGCGCTCGGCATCGGCAAGGCAGCCGGCGCGACCCTGACCGTGATCCCGGAGGAATTCGCGGGCAAGCAGATCCCGATACGGGCGATCGCGGACGTGCTGGCCGGCGCCATCATCAAGCGCCTCGCTTACGGCCGCTCGGACGGCGTGGCGGTGCTGGCTGAAGGCCTGGTGGAGTCGATTCCCGAAAGCGACCTGGCGGAGCTCGAGGGCGCCGAGCGCGACGAGCACGGGCACATTCGCCTCGCGGAGATCGACTTCGGGCGCATCATCAAGACCGCGGTCATGGCGCGGCTCAAGGAGCTGGGTCTGAGGGTCACGATCGTGTCGAAGGACATCGGCTACGAGCTGCGCTGCACCGATCCGATCCCGTTCGACATGGAGTACACGCGCGACCTCGGTTACTGCGCCGCCAAGTACTTGATCGAGGGTGGCTCCGGTGCGATGGTCACGGTGCAAGAGGGCAAGTTCAAGCCCATCCGCTTCGAGGACATGCTCGATCCCGAGACGGGGCGCACGCGCGTGCGCATGGTCGACACCGACACCGAATATTACAAGATCGCCCGGCGCTACATGCTGCGCCTGCGGCGTGACGACTTCTCCGATGCGGCCGAGATCGCGCGCTACGCCGCGGTGACGCGCCTCAAGCCGGAGGAGTTTCGGGCGCAGTTCGAGTACCTGGTCGGCGGTGAAGCCCCTCCCCTCGAATTCGGTCATTAGAGGGCTAGGCTGCCCGAATCCATGACCTCACGCTTTCGGCCGCGCCGTGAGCTCGGCAAGACCGGCTTCATCGCTACTCAGATCGGGATTGGAGATCTGGCGGATCGCAGCCAGCCAGTCCCTCAACGCCGCCAGCGTTGCCGCCAGGCCGGCACACCCAACGTGATCAGCAGGTAGAGCACCAGTACGACGAGTCCCCAACGTGGCCCCGCCGTGCGCGCGATCACCAGCAGGATCGCGATCACCAGCACCGTCAAGCCGACCTGCCTCGCCAGCATGCTTCGAGCTTACACGACCCCTTTGATCATTTGGCGCCGTGGTTCGGCACGCGCCTCGTCACACAGGCGTCGGACATCAAGTAATGGGGCGGCGTGGCGCTCGAGCTGCCGCCCGTGCCCTGCGGCATCACGTACACCCCGTCCTTGGTCAGAAGCCAGCACCCCGGCGCCGGCTGCGTCGCCCGCTCCCGCGGCGGCGGCGGCCGCGACATCGTCTCCTGCCACTCGACCTCGTTGATGTTGTAACACTTCGTGCCGCTCTGAGCCCCGCGCTGGCAGTACTGCTCCGCGCAAGCGCTCGCGAAGAGCCCCAAGCCGACGACCAGCCACGCCAACGCGCGATGCATGTCCGGCACTTAGCAAACGCTGGACCAGGCCCGCGTGCGCTTTCTCCGGCACGAAACGTGACCGCTGGTTCACCCCTGTTGCCAAAGCTGTAGTGCTGGAGCAACAGCTAGCCCCAATTCGACAAACCGTGACAGGCCTTGACCGTGGCTCCTGGCTGCGAGCTCCAGCTTCCCGAGCAGACCTCTCTCTACTTCACCGGCCGTGACGATACGAAACCGTGCGCTCGCTCCTTCCTGAAGCCTGAAGCCCGTAGCCTGGAGCCTCTACTCGAGGCTGATGGCCCTCTGTTTCCCGGCCTTTTCTGCCTGTAGTTTGCCGATTAGCGCGCGGCTCGGTAGCCTTGGGGCATGTCCGTGCCTGTCAGGGTGTCCAGCGTGCCACCGCAGCCAGCCGAGCCGGCCGCGCTCAAGCGCCCCGCGTATCGCTTGCCAGCTGACGCGATCCCTCCGGCAGAGCTTGCGGTGATCGAGCAGCGCGATCCGGTTGACGTGGCTGCTGCTCGCGCATGGTTGGACGGCACCGGGGCGGATCCTTGGACGGGCGCCGACAAGCGCTAGGCCAAGCCTTCCGACCCTCACTCGACCGACTCGGCGTCACGCACAACGCAGCCGAGCGCAGACGTGTGGGGCAGGCGATAGGCGCTCTCGCCAGCGGTACGCTGCCCGGTCCGGAGGACTTCGAGACATTGCTGTATCCGGCGGGTACGGCGTGGGCTCGGCAGATCCCAGGACGTTCGCTCTGGCTGCTGTACCGGTTCGACGACGCGGAGGTGATGGTCCTGGTGCTGGTCGATCGTCGGCCCGTGCACGTGGGCGACTAGGCCAGATCCGGCGCGCCTGCCGTACAGGGCAACGGCCTGACCAGCACCGCTTCGCCAAAGCTGGCCGCCTCCCGAGTCTACCGCGCCTCGAGCCTACACCAGGCCGCCCGCTCACATCTTCGGGCGCTTGAAGCAGACGACATGGGTTTTGGTCATGGGCAAGGTCTAGCTGGGCAGGGCCCCAGCCCGACAAGACATGTGAATCTTGGAAGAAAAGATCACGATCGGCGAGAGTAGGAGCCACCCACGAGACCAAAACCGGCGAGGCCGGCGCCCGTTGCGATCAAACCCGCGATGGTCGCAGGAGTCCTCAGCTCGCCTGCTTGGACACCAACTTAGCAGTCAAAACTTGACTCATCTGTCACGGAAACGGTTCTCAAGGAACCTAGCCCTTGATCTAGCGATAAAAAGGAAGGGTTGGGCGGGAATTTTTGAAAACCCCCGGTGTTTTGGAGGTTGCAACACCAACCCAAAACCACCGGGAGACCTTTTCAGGTGAAACGAACGCTACGACGACAACTGGAGCGAGGG
>DATEDZ010000142.1:0-4437 GCA_035281385.1 Polyangiaceae bacterium | reverse complement strand
CCCTCGCTCCAGTTGTCGTCGTAGCGTTCGTTTCACCTGAAAAGGTCTCCCGGTGGTTTTGGGTTGGTGTTGCAACCTCCAAAACACCGGGGGTTTTCAAAAATTCCCGCCCAACCCTTCCTTTTTATCGCTAGATCAAGGTCTAGCCCCGAACGATGGAACCACCTCACCCGACTTTGGCACGAGCAGATCACGATCGACACGGAGACCTGCTTTGAACCAACCCGGCGAGGCCGGGCGCCCGTTGTGGTTGGGCCAGCCAAGGTCGACCCGACGCCATGGTCTTCAGCGGAGCGAGAAACAGAACCAGACATGAGTTGGAAGCCAGCATGAGGTACCGGGGCCGCGCCAGGCGTCATTCCCACTCTATGGTACTCGGCGGCTTCGACGAAATGTCGTAGACCACACGGTTGATGCCCTTCACTTCGTTGGTGATGCGAGCGCTCATTTTGGCGAGCACGTCGTGAGGGAGACGTGCCCAATCGGCGGTCATTCCGTCGCTGGACGAGACCGCGCGGATCACGCACGTCTCCTCGTAGGTGCGGTCGTCGCCCATCACGCCCACGCTACGCACTGGTAGCAGTACCGCGAAGGCTTGCCATAGCGCCTCGTACAGGCCAGCCGCTCGAATCTCTTCCTGGACGATCGCGTCGGCCTTGCGCAGCACCGAAAGTCGTGGCTCGGTCAGGTCGCCCAGGCAGCGCACGGCCAGGCCCGGCCCCGGAAATGGCTGCCGATACAGCACGTCGTGCGGCATCCCGAGCGCCTCACCCACGCGGCGCACTTCGTCCTTGAACAGCTCGCGTAGCGGCTCGATCAGCTTCAGCTTCATGCGCTCCGGCAAGCCGCCCACGTTGTGGTGGCTCTTGATGACCGCGCTCGGGCCCTTGACGCTCACGCTCTCTATGACGTCCGGGTAAAGGGTTCCTTGGACCAAGAACTGCGCATTTTCGACGCGCGCCGCGTGCTCGTCGAAAACATCGATGAAGACGCGCCCGATGATTTTCCGCTTCTTCTCGGGGTCGGTCACCCCGGATAGCTCTTTCAAGAATCGCGTGCGAGCGTCTACCGGGATCAAGTTCAGGTGGAAGTGCTTTTGCATCATGGCCACGACGCTTTCGAACTCTCCTTCGCGCAGCAGGCCATTGTCCACGAAGATGCACACCAACCGGTCGCCGAGCGCCCGGTGACATAGCACCGCAGCGACCGACGAATCCACGCCGCCCGAGAGCCCACAGATCGCCCGAGCGTCGTCCGGTACCGCCTCGCGGATCTTCGCGATGCTCTCGTCGACGAACGAGCCGGCGGTCCAAGAAGGCGAAAGCCCCGCGACGTCGAACAGGAACGACTTGAGGATCTCGAGCCCGCGCGGTGTGTGCGCGACTTCGGGATGAAATTGAATGCCGTACAGCTTGCGCGCCGGATCCGCGATCGCCGCGAGCGGCGCGTTGCCCGACTTGCCGATGGGGCGGAAGCCCGGCGGCAGTGAGGTGAGCCGGTCGCCGTGGCTCATCCACACGTTGATCTTCTCCCCCGCCTTGAAGCTACCCAAGATGCCGACTGGCTCGCTCACCTCGACCTCGGCCGGACCGTATTCGCGCTGGCTGGACGGCTCGACCTTACCGCCCAACTGATGGGCCATGAGCTGCTCGCCGTAGCAGATGCCGAGCACCGGCAGCCCGAGCCCGAACAGCGCCGGATCACTCTTGGGCGAGTCGCCGCCATAGACGCTCTGTGGGCCCCCCGAAAGCACGATGGCGCTCGGCGCGATCGCGCGGATCTTTTCGACCGGAATGGTCCCGGGATGGATCTCGCAATAAACGCTCGATTCACGAATGCGGCGCGCGATGAGCTGCGTGTACTGCGAGCCGTAGTCGAGAATCAGAACGTTTTGGCGATCTTGCATGAGCTTCGCTATCACGATAGCCAGGCCACGCAAAGGGCGGCTTGGCTGCCGTGCGGGCGCCGCCGCTTCTACCCCGACTAGCGCGAAGGCGCGGCTTTGCCGGTGCCCGGCAGGGCTGGGCTCGGCGCGCCGCGCGCGATGATCGCCGAGTCGGGGCGCAGGCTCGACGCCAGACGGCGCAGCGCGGCAGCATCCACCACCGGCGCTGCCGGCTCCAGCAGTTGCACCACGCGGTAGCGCGGATCGAGCGCTGCCAGCCGATGCTGCACGCGCCTTTGTGCGGTAGCCGCTTCGAGCTCGGAGCTGGTCAGCACGCCACCCGCCGAGAGTCGCTCCAGCAGCTTCTGCACGCGCGAGATGGCTTCGGCCTCCCTGCCGGCAAAGGCGCTGATCTGAACCACCAGGCTGCGCGCCGAGCTGGTTCCCAGCACCAGCGCGCGCGCTGCACCCACCAGCTCGGGCTCGGCCAGGGCCCGAGCCAGCGCGCCGCCGGGCAGGTTGAGCACGTCCGCAAGCAGGCTCGCCTCCGCGCCAGCCCTGGCTGGAATGCGAAACGCGACGTAGCTGCCTTCGGCGTCGTTGCTGCCAGGCGGCAGGCTCAGCTCGCCGCGCGCTGGCGGGCTCACTTCGTTCGTGCAAGGCGAGGGGCGGGGAGCATCCGGCCCGTGCAGCCAACGTGACAGTCGCGCGCGCAGCCTCGTCACGTCGAAGCTCTTGTTCGGCGCCAGGATCGCCAGGCGGTGCGGCAAGCGCAGCAGCTCCCGTTGCCGGACGAGCGCTGCCTCACGCGAGGCCATTTGGAGTGACGTCACGTTGCCGCGAGGTACCAAGGCACCGACGTGGCCCGGAGCGAGCGCTTCGAGCAATGCGTCCAGCAGTGGATGCGGCTCGCTGCCCGCCGCTCGGATGAGCTCGCTGCGCGAGTTGGCCAGATCCAACCCAGAGGGCGGCGCCAGCAGCGCCTGCCCCAGCGCGTCGGCGAGCCGTGTGGCGAGCTGCGCTGCTGATTCACCGGGCTTCTGCTCCGCAAATCCGAGCAGCCCGACGCCGCTCGCACCGACCCAGGGCTCGAGCCGGACGTCACGCGACACGGCCGCGCTGGCGGCCGCCAGCACCAACGCCGCGTGGCCGGCGCTGTCGGCGCGCTCGGTCATCGCCGCGCAGGGTGTGCTGAGCAGGGCCCAGGCTCCGGGCTGGCCGCCTTCGATGCGCACCTGAGTGTCGAGGAGCGGCGGCTGCTGGCGAGCCTGCTCGATGCCCGCCTCGAGGCTGGGCACCAGCGGTCCTTCGTCGGGTGTGGTGAGCGCGACCAAACGAGCGCCGCCCGGCTTGGCAGCGGGCTCGAGCAGGGCATGGTAGGCCGCAGCGCGCGCCGCGCTGCGCGGATCACTCGCCGATAGCGCGCTCGACTCGAGGCGATTTTCCGGCTTGCTCTCGCTCAGCGCCAGCGCGGCCTCCTCCTCGATGAGCTGGATGGCGAAGCCCAACCGCCGCGGCTCGGGCAACGGTGAGGCATCGACATCGCTGTCGATGCGCAAACACGTGCCTTGCGGGTGAGCGGTTGCGGTCACACGCCGCAGCCGCAAGCCATCGCCGAGCGCAGCCAGGCGCGTGGCGAGCGCCGCCTTCTGATCGCCGAGCTGCGCCGCCGCGCCCAAGGCGCGATTGGGATCGGCCACGGTCAGCCCAACCGAGAGCGTGGGGCGCAGTCCGCGCAGCACCTCGACCAGTCCCTTGTCCGGCAGGCTCGAGCGCACGCGGCCGAGCTCGGGCCAATCCGGTCCCGCCTCGAGCACGTCCGCGACGGCGGTTGCGATCGCTGCCTCACCTACCACCGAAAGCGCGGCTCGGTCCTGCGCGAACGCCGCGATCCGTTCGCGTTCGAGCGGTGCCGGATCGAGCAGGCGTCGCCGGCCACCGAGCTCGGCCGAGCATTGCGCCACCGCTCCCGTCACCGAGCGATCTTGCTCGGGCGCCGCGGGCAAGGCGTTCAGCTCCGAAGCGGCTACCGGCTTTTGCAGGGCTTGGAGCAGGGCCGTCGCGGCAGCGCGCGCTCTTTCGGGGCGCTCGGCAAGCAGGGTGAGCTCGAAGCCGAGGCCGTGCACGATGAGCTGTGTCTGGTAGCCGGCCCGCGTCAGCCGCGCGCTCAAGAGCTCGCCGAGCTCCGCATGCACGATCGGTGAGTCGTGAGCCAGCGACGCAAAGCCAATGGCGGCTTCCGGATCTCCCTGTCGCTCGATGATCGAAAGCGGAGGCCGATCGGACAGCGAGCGCTGCTCGATGCGCCCGCCGCTCGGGCTCGGCGTGCCAGCGCCCAAAACGGTGGGCCGTTGCGAGCCGCCGCACGCCAGGCCGGCGGCGGCTACCAGCACCAAGGCCAAACTCCGCCGCGCGCGCAGCACGACGCGGGTTTAACCCACTTCGGCGGGCGCGCCCACGATTTCGCAGAGCTTGCGCTGGATCTTGTGCTTCTTCGAATAGACCGTCTTGACGCTGATGCCGAGGCGCTCGGCCACGTGTTCGGGGGTCAG
>DATEDZ010000141.1:0-53313 GCA_035281385.1 Polyangiaceae bacterium | reverse complement strand
GCAGCGACGGCCCCTCCCGTGGCGCGCGAAGCGCGACACTTGGGAGGGGCGGCGGCACGCGCAGGCGGCGCAGCCGCCGAGCATGGCGCGGGGTGGGCATCCACTACCCCCTCTAGAAAAGCGCCCAACTCGAGCCTAGAGCGATCTGCGCGAGCTATCGCTAGCCTTCTCGGTAGCTCTTGCCGCGGCCGCAAATCCAGCGAGACTTCGTACACTCGCTTGGAAACGGTAGACTGGTTGGCAGTGACGTCCCGGCGTGGAGTGGCGGCGCGAAACGCGGCGCTGTTGGCGGCGTCGCTACTCGCTGCGTGCTCCTCTGAACCCCTCTCGACGCTCCCGAGCGCCGACCTTCCACCCGAGCCCGCATCGGAGCTGGTGGAGCGCCACCCGCTGCCGAGTGAGGGACGAGCGGGAACGCTCGCGGGGCCCAAGGCGCTTTACGATGGCTCGCTGGACGACCCTCGGTTTGGGTTTCCGATCGGTGCGATCCGCTGGCCTGCATGGACCAGCGACGACGCCGTGATGTTCGGCCGTTTCGTTCCCAAGACGACCGCGCAAGAGGTTTACGTCGACTATGGCCACCGCAGACCGGTCGCATGGGACGACTTCCATGTCTACGGCCCCGGTATCGACACGCAAGCGATCATCGACGCCGAGATCTTGCAAGCTTTCCGGATCATCGATTGGTGGCAGTACGACTGGTATCCGAACATTTCGGCGTTCGCCTCCGACCCGGGGAATATCCCGCCGCAGGCTTACATCAACACGGCGCTCGACTGTCATCGCAAGAGCCCGTACCGCCGGCTCGTCAAGTACGCGTTGATGCTCCAGCCAGGATGGATGAGCTACGCCACGGCGAGAGGTGGAGTCTTCGGCCCCGACGCTTATGCCAAGATGCCGGCGTATATCGCCGAAATCGCGGCGATTATCGCCGAACCGAACTACATGCGGATTAACGACAGACCCATTCTCGGCGTCTACGGCTACGCCTCGATGACCGCTCTGCAGCGCGCGGAGTGGATCGAGCAGCTCTCATTGCTGCTCGATGCCCTGCCGCCCATCTGGCTCATCGTACAGGATTACAACACGGCGGGCGCGCAGGATATGGGGGCGCACTACAAGACGACCTACGGCCCGAATCCATTGCTGCCCTCGGGCGCTACGCAGCTGCCTTTCGCCGAGCAGCATGTCCGCGACCTCTCGTCCTGGAACCCGCTGCCGGGACTAAAGGTCGCGTGCTCGCTCACGCCGGTGCAGGATCGCCGGCCCTGGACAGGCGGTCCTACATCCTACGTCGATCAACCTACGATGCCCGAGCTCATGAAGCACATAAGCGCCGCCTTCAACTACTCGGTTAACGGCGTGCGCCCCGACTTCATGCTCATCTACTCGTGGGACGAGATGGGCGAGGGCGGGCCTGGCATCGCCCCGACCCAGCAAGAGGGGACGAGGTACCTCGATGCCATCGATTGGGCGCGCACCGGCATCCGACCCGATAGCTATTCCTACGCGCTAGATGCCGCCCAACACAACTTCAAAAAGCTAGGCAGCTGGACTCGGAGTCGGCAGATACCGGGGATGTTCAACCATGACGAGATCACTTCGAATTACACGGGAGACAGGGTCGAGTTCTCACACGAGCGCGCCCTGGAGCTCGGCGTTGTCGCGACGACCGGTCCCGACCGCGGCATTGCCCACGTCTACATCGACGGGTTGTTTCAGCAAGCAGTGGACCTCTACTCGCCTTTGCGACAGCTCCAGCAGCTGGTTTGGAATAGCTCGAGGTTGACCGGTAAAACACACACCATCACGGTCGAAGTGAGCGGGAAAAAGCATCCGCTCAGCTCATCGACTCTGATCGGCTACGACGCCAGCCGAATCACCTTCGAACCCTAAGCCGGAATGCCACGGTCCTCGGCGGCTACAGACCGTGAACCTTGCTGTGATCGCCCGGGACGCCTCGCATGGCGTCTCGCGTATCCAGGATGAGCTTGGCTTCCTTCAGCAGGCGCTCGCGATCCATCGACGAGTGATCGGTGACGATTACTACCAGATCGTAGTCGGCAAAGCTGCTCGAGGGGTCTTTGGTAGTGAGCACCACCCCCTCTTCGTCCACGCTGCTGACGAACGGATCCATGATCGCTACCTCGGCGCCGCGCTCCATCAGCCGATGAATGACCGCGAAAGCGGGCGACTCACGCACGTCGCTCACGTTTTTCTTGTAGGCCACGCCGTATACCAACACCTTGGAGCCGCGTACGGCTTTGGATTGGTCGTTGAGCGCGGTGGCTGCGCGTTCGACGACGTAGTTGGGCATGCCGCTATTGATTGTGTCGGCCAAGTCGATGAAGCGCGCCTGGTACTGCAGGGTTCGGAGCTTCCACGACAGGTACAGCGGATCGATCGGGATGCAATGACCGCCCAAGCCTGGACCTGGATAGAAGGGCATGAAGCCGAACGGCTTCGACGCGGCCGCGCGAATGACTTCGAACGGATCGATCCCGAGCTTGCGGCTCATGATCGCCACTTCGTTCACCAAGCCGATGTTGACGGCGCGGAACGTATTTTCGAGCAGCTTGACCATCTCGGCAGCTTCGGTGGACGACACCGGCACCAGTGTGTCGATGATCTTGGAGTAAAGTGCCTGAACGGTCTCGAGACAGCGCGGCGTGCACCCCCCCACCACTTTGGGCGTGTTCTTGGTCTTGTAGACCTCGTTGCCTGGATCGACGCGCTCGGGCGAGAACGCGACGAAGACATCTTTCCCCAGCTCGAACCCTTTCTCCACCAGCTTGGGGACCACCACTTCCGACGTTGTGCCAGGGTAGGTGGTGGACTCCAGCACAACGAGCATTCCCGCATGCTGATGCTGGGCGATGGCTTCCGTCGCGGCTACGATGAAGCGCATGTCGGGATCTTTTGTCTTATTTAGCGGCGTCGGTACGCACACGATCACGGCGTCCGCCTTCGCGAGGATGGCGCGATCGGTGGTTGCGTCGAGCCGCTTGGACTTCACGTGCGGGGCGAGATCTACCGTCGGTACATCGGCGATGTACGATTCGCCACGGTTCAGGAGCTCGACCTTCCTGGGGTCGTTGTCCAAACCTGTCGTTCGGAAGCTGGCGCGTGCGAATTCCGCCACGAGTGGCAGCCCGACATAGCCGATACCGATGACGACGACGTGTGCCTGCTTCGAGGATATTTTCGTGAGGAGGGCGGACATTTTTCGCTAGTCTGGTGATTGTGTTGGCTTAGTTGCATGGAGTGAGCTGGTTTTCAACCCCGGCCTGGATCCGCGCGTGAGGGCCGCTTCAGCGCTGCAGAGAGTATCTGAGGAGACAACATGTTTTTGCATCGTGGAATCATCGCGGGTCTGTTTTCGGCGTTCTTGGTCCAGGCGTGTGGTTCAGGGGATCCACCAGCGGCGCCTGCCGCCCGGGAGCAAGTGGGCAGCAATGTTCAGGCCATCAGCACCTGCAATGCCAGCGGCGTTTGCAAGGCGGGCGGTGCAGTCGGCTGTAACGACGGCAACTCTTGCACGGACGATACGTGCGATCCCGACAGCGGCGCGTGTCTCGGCACGATCGACGATACCAATGCCTGCTCGGACGGCAGTGCCTGTACGGCGCATGCCAGCACGCGAGCGTGAGCTGCGACGATAACGACCCCTGTACGTCGACGATTGCGCGCCGCTAGCGGGCTGCTCCTACACGCCGATCGCAGGATGTGGAGAAGGCTCCGGCGGAGCGGGAGGCGAGGGCGGAACGGCGGGTGAGGGTGGAGAAGACGTCGGTCAAGGCGGCAGTATTTCCGGTGGTGACTCGAATGCCGGCGGCGAGCCCACGCTGCCGGAGGGCGGCTCGCCGTCCGAGGCAGGCGGCGCGGGCACGCCCGGTAGTTCGGGCGCGGCCAGCGGTGGCTCTTCGAAGGGCGGTATGAGCAGCCAGGGTGGCTCCGAGAATATCGGTGGCAGCAGCGGCGGGCCCTCGTCCGAAGGCGGCGAAGACAGCACGGCTGGAACCAGCGGTCGCTCCGTCGAAAGCGGAAGTTGCGGTTGCCGCGTGCCCTCCAGCCCAACTGGGCAGTCGGGGCTCTGGGCACTGACGCTGAGCGGCGCCATGCTGCTGCGCCGTCGGCGCAAGATGGCGTGAGTATCGCCGTATCCGCGCGCCGCGGTTTTTCGACGAGTCTGAGCGCAGGTTGATGCTAGAGTCGCGCGCCTCGAACGCCTTCTATGTCCTGGATTTCTTACGCACAAAACGCAGAAGACGTGCGACTCCGGCGCGCTTTCGCAGGGCAGCCAACTGGCTTTTATATCGACGTCGGCGCCAACGATCCGGTCGGTTTTTCGATCACGAAGCACTTCTACGAAAACGGCTGGTCGGGAATCAACGTGGAGCCGCTGCCGACGAAGTTCGCTCTGCTCGAGCAAGATCGCCCGCGTGACATCAACTTGAACCTGGGCTGCAGCGATCAGCCCGGAGTCCTGAAGCTGTATGCCGGCCGCGGCGGATCGTCTGGAATGTCGACCCTCAGCGCCGAAGAGATGCAGTACCACCAGCGCTTGGGCTTCGAGTTCGACGAGCTCAGCTGTCGCGTCGTGACGCTAGCGAGTATTTACGAGACCCACGCCGCCGAGCGCGTGATCGATTTCTTGTCGATAGATGTAGAGGGCCACGAACGGGAGGTGCTCGAAGGTGCAGATTTCTCGCGCTTCCGCCCGCGGGTGGTCGTGGTCGAGGCGACCCGGCCCAATACCACGGAGCCCACACATGAGCGCTGGCAGCACCTGCTCGTGGATCATGGCTACACGTTTGCCGTTTTCGACGGCCTGAACCGCTATTACGTTCGGCACGAAGACCTGCAGCTGGTTCCGCTGGTCGCGCTGGCGCCGAACGTGTTCGACGACTTCGTTCCTTACGTCTACCAGCGTCAGATCGATAAGCTGCGAACGCGGCTGGTCGAAGCAACCTTGGTCAATCGGGTATCACGACGGGTGAAGAAGCTTGCCCGCGCAGCTACACGCTTCGGAGGCTGGGTCGTCACTCGGCGCGGATAACATGAAATCTCAACTGACGAACATCCTGCGCAATGCGACGCGCCCCGGTTACCTGGTCACAATGGCGCAAAAGGTCATGTTGCGCGCCGACGATTACCTGCGCCGCAGCGACCCACGCGAGGTGCGCAAGTGGTGTGCCGGCCGCGCCGAGTCGGTCGAGGTATACGCGCAAGCACGGAGCCCTGCGCTTTGGGACGAGGCAGCGAGCTTCACCGAACGCTTTCGGGTCGAGGCGACTCGCAAGCTGCACGAGCTGGGCGTCACGCTAGGTGGAGGCGGGCATTACGAGCTCTTGTACTTTCTGGCGCGTTGGAAAAAGCCGGCGCTGGTGCTCGAAACGGGAGTGGCGGCCGGCTTCTCGAGCGCGGCAATTCTATCCGCTCTCGAAAGGAATCAGCTGGGGCAGCTCAAGTCGAGCGACTTTCCTTATTTTCGACTGGAGCGCCCTGAGCGCTTCATTGGCTGCTTAGTCGAGGAACGTCTCAAGAGCCGCTGGCATCTAGAGACCAAAGGCGATCGCCTCAACCTTCCGAAGCTGCTGCGCGGAGTGCAACAGATCGACCTGTTTCACTATGACTCCGACAAATCGCACTACGGGCGTCGCTCCGCGCTGAGCCAGGTCGGGCCAAAGCTCTCCGAACGAGCCGTTTTGTTGATGGACGACGTACAAGACAACTGGTTTTTTCGCGAGTACGTGGAGACGACGCTCACGCCATTCCGGATCTTCGAGTTCGAGGGCAAGTACCTGGGGCTGGTCGAACGTGGCTCGTGAATACCATGAGACTCTCTGTCTGCATCACGACGCGCAACCGTGCCTCGTCGATTGGCGAGACGCTCGAAAACATCTTGAGCCAGTGCCCGGCCGACGTGGAGGTTGTGGTGGTCGACGGCGCGTCCACGGACGGAACCGTGGCCGTGGTGTCGGGCATCGCCGAGCGTTACCCGCAGCTACGTTTGATTTGCCCAAATGAGAACTCCGGGCTGGATGCGGACTACGACCGGGCGCTGCTAGAAGCGCGCGGCGAATATTGCTGGATCTTCGCCGACGACGACCTGCTCATGCCAGGCGCGGTGGCGCGCGTGCTCGAGGCCTGTCGAACGAAGCCGCTGGTCATCGTCACCGACGCCTCGGTGCACAACAAGGATTTCAGCCTCGTCGAGCAGGAACGCCGCATGCCTGCGTCCGGTCAGGAGCTGTACCGCGGCGACGAGACCGAAAAGTTCTTCGAGGATTGCATCTGGCACCTCACGTTCATTGGCGTGGTCATCGTCGAGCGTTCCTTCTGGATGAGCCGCGAGCGGGCGCGCTACTACGGCCAAGAATTCATCCACGTCGGCGTGCTATTTCAGGCGCCAATCCCGGGCGAGATTCGCGTGATCCGCGAGCCCCTGGTCAAGATCCGCAACGGCGTCAGCAATTGGTTGAACCGCTGGTTCGAAGTGTGGATGTACAAATGGCCGCGGCTGCTGTGGTCCTTCGCGTGGATTGACGAGGCGGTGCGCTGGCGCATCGTGCACCCAGAGCCCTGGCACGACCTGTCCCGCCTCTTGGGCGCGAGGGCGTCCGGCTTTTATGGCTGGCGCCAATTTCGCACGCTGGTGGTACCGCGCCGCGCGCGCGTCACGCAGCTGCTTCCGCCGCTGTTCGTTGTAGCGTTGCCGCGTCGTTCGGCCCGCTACGTGCGGGGCTCGCTGACAATCAGCGGCGACGCGCTGCGACGCGCCCTCAAAAGCGCGCGCGGCTTAGCCGGTCAGATCACGTCCGCAAACTGGCGCTCCGCCTTGCGAAAGTAGCGAATGCCTGTGACCAGCACGGCCAGAGCCAACGCCGTGGAAGCAGCTATCGATACGGGCTGCAGCGGTACCTTGCCACCCAGCAAGCACCAGCGGAAGCCATCGATCGCGCCTACGAGAGGGTTCAATGAGTAGAGCAAGCGCCAGCGGTCCGGCACCGCGGCAGTGCTGAAGCCCACCGGCGACAGGTAGAGTCCCAGTTGCAGTAGAAACGGCACCATCACCAGGAAGTCGCGATACTTGACCGCCAGCGCGGCGCTCCAGATGCCGACTCCGGCAGTCGCGATCATGGTCAGGACGATGAAAAGCGGTAGAAACACCAGCTGCCATCCGGGCACGACACCGTAGAATGTCATCAGCCCCGCCAACATCAGCCCGGAGATGCCGAAGTCGATCAAGCTCGCGACCAGCGAGCTGCCCGGGATGATGAGGCGCGGAAAATAGACCTTCGTGATCAGGTTGCCGTTGGTCACCAAGCTACGCCCGCTCTCCGTCAATGCGGAGCTGAAGAGCTGCCATGGCAACAGGCCGGCCAGCACCAGCACGGGGTAAGGCACGCCGCCGGACGGAAATTTCCCCATGCGCCCGAACACAAAGCTGAACACCACCGTGGCCACCAGCGGCCGCACCGCCGCCCAGGCGATGCCAATGGCGGTTTGGCGGTAGCGCACTGAAATATCTCGCCAGGCCAGGATGTAAAGCAGCTCGCGGTAGCGCCAGATATCGCGGAAGTACTCGCGATCCGAGCGACCAGCTTCGAGGACGACGTACCGGGTCATGCCGGAGTCTGCTTTGCTAGCGTTGTTCGGTCGGCGTCAACGATCAATCTTACGAGCGCCTGGAAATCGAGGCGTGGCTCCCAGCTCAGCTCTTGCCGGGCGCGAGCTGCGTTGCCAACACGCAAGATGGTTTCGGGGGCGCGTTTCAAGCTCTGGTCGACGTCGACGTGGCGCCGCCAATCCAGCCCGACATGCGCGAAGGCCAGCTCACAAACCTCTTTCACGGTGTGCGTTTGACCGGTGGCGATCACGTAGTCACGCGGGGCTTTCGCAGCGAGCATCAGCCGCATGGCCTCCATGTAGTCCGCGGCGTAACCCCAATCTCTCACGGCGTCCAGGTCACCAAGCAGCAGGCGTTCGTCGATGCCACTCGCGATGCGCGCGGCGGCGAGCGCCACCTTGCGCATGAGGAAGTGGCCGGGCCGGCGGGGACTCTCGTGCGAGTACAGCACGGCCGAGCAAGCAAAGAGCCCGTGCGTGCTGCGGTACGCTGCGACTAGATGGTCGGCGTATGCTTTGGCGGCGCCGTAGGCACTGAGCGGGCGTACGGCCGTCGATTCGTCTTGAGGACTCGTCGTCGCGCCGGCGAAGATCTCACTGCTCGACGCCTGGCAAAATCGCGTCGCCGGGCATTCGCGACGGATCGCTTCGAGCCAGCGGGCCACGGCCACGCCGTTCACCTCCGCAGTTGCCAGGGGATCATCGAACAGCTGCGCGCTCGATGCGCGTGCCGCCAGGTTGAAAACGGCTGACGGTCGTCGTGCGCGCAGCAGCTCCTGAAGATTCGTCAGCTCGAAACTAGCGAGCCGAAGCACTGGCACGGGCCAGCCCGCAACGTCCATGCTCGTCAGGTCTGTTCGATGCGTAGTGCCCACCGCATCGTGCCCCAACTCGAGCAGTCGTTTGGCGAGGTACCAACCGTCTTGACCCGTGATGCCCGTGATGAGCGCGCACCCAGGGCGGTCAGCCACCCGAATACCCGGGGCTTTCCGCCGGAAATTCGGCCACATCGTGCCGTTCTGAACGCGGCTTCAACGTTCTGCATCCTAGACGACGAGGTCATGTCGCGGCAAGCCCGCTAACGTGTTCGGAGGTCACCGAGCCATGAACGAACTTGGTGCAGCAGCGACAGTTGCGATGGCGGCAGCTTGGGGTCGCTGCCTTCCATTCTTGATTCGAGTGTCCTAGTCTCGCCGGTAGTCATGTCGAAGCAGCCCTACCGTCAACTTGCGGCGTGCCGCGCCAGCGGGAGCAAGCATTTACTCAGCGTGCTGAACTTGGGCATGCAGCCCCTTTCGGGTGTGTTTCCGGCCAGCGCCTCCGAAGCCGTCACGGCGGGGCCGCTGGAGCTGGTTTGGTGCCCGGATTCGGGGCTGTTGCAGCTCAACCACAGCTATGACCCGCAGGAGATGTACGGAGACAACTACGGCTATCGGTCGGGTCTCAACCAGTCGATGGTGCGGCACCTGCAGGGCAAGGTCCGTGGTCTGGAGGCCCTAGTGAAACCCAATGCCGGCGACGTAGTCGTGGACATCGGTTCAAACGACGCCACGCTGCTCAAGTCGTACAGCACGCCGGCGCTCGATCGGGTAGGCATCGATCCGACGGGGAGCAAGTTCGAGCGCTACTACACGTCCGACATCCGGCTGGTGCCGGATTTTTTCTCGAGCGCAAACTTCGAGCGCATGTCTTCGAAGAAGGCGCGCATCGTCACATCCATCGCGATGTTCTACGACCTCGAGGACCCCGTCGAGTTCGCGCGGCAGGTGGCCTCGATCCTGACGGACGACGGCGTGTGGCATTTCGAGCAGAGCTACATGCCCGCGATGTTGCGCACCAACTCTTACGACACCGTCTGTCACGAGCACCTCGAATACTATTCGCTGGCCATCGTGAAATGGATCGTCGAGCGCGCCGGCCTGCGCGTGATCGACGTGAAAGTCAACGCCATCAACGGCGGCAGTTTCTCGGTGACAGTGGCCAAGATCGACTCGCAACACCGCGCAGAAACGGCTACCATCGAGTGGCTGTTGGAACAGGAGAGACGCATGGGGCTGGAGACGCCCCGGCCATTTCGGCAGTTCGAAGAACGTGTGTTCCGTCACCGGGAAGATCTGCGCCGCTTGATCCGATCGCTCGCCCAAGAAGGCAAGAAGATCCTGGGCTATGGCGCCTCGACCAAGGGCAACGTGCTACTCCAATTCTGCGGCTTGACCCCCGAGGAGCTACCCGCGATCGCCGAAGTGAACGAAGACAAGTTCGGCCGGATCACGCCGGGCACGCACATTCCGATCATTTCGGAAGCCGAGGCGCGGGCGATGAATCCGGACTTCTTCTTGGTGCTGCCCTGGCACTTCAAGAACGGTATTTTGGAGCGTGAAAAGGCCTTCTTGGAGCGCGGTGGTAAGATGATTTTTCCGTTCCCGGAAATCGAAATTCTCTAGCGTAATGTCCGAGCCCGTCATCACTGCGGAGGGCCTTGCCAAAAAGTTCGTGATCTCGCACAAGCGGCCGGAGCGCAACCGTACGCTACGCGACGTCATCGCCGAGAAAGCGAAGGGCTTCGTGCGCGCGCGCTCGAAGGACGCCTTGCCAACGCGGGAAGAGTTCTATGCGCTGAAGGATGTAGACTTCGAGGTGCAGTCTGGCGATCGCCTCGGCATCATCGGGCGTAACGGCGCGGGCAAGAGCACGCTGCTCAAGATCTTGAGCCGCATCACCGAACCGAGCGCCGGCCGGGTCACGATCCGCGGGCGTGTGGCGTCGCTGTTGGAGGTAGGAACCGGGTTTCATCCCGAGCTCACCGGGCGTGAGAACATCTTCCTGAACGGTGCCATCCTCGGCATGAGCCAACTGGAAGTGCGCGCCAAGTTCGACGAGATCGTCGCGTTTGCCGAGGTGGAGCGTTTTCTCGACACCCCAGTCAAGCGTTACAGCAGCGGCATGTACGTGCGGCTGGCGTTCGCAGTGGCGGCCCATCTGGAGCCCGAAATTCTAGTCGTGGACGAGGTGCTCGCGGTCGGTGATGCTCAGTTCCAGCAGAAATGTCTGGGCAAAATGGAGGACGTGAGCAGTAAGGGCGGCCGTACCGTGTTGTTCGTCAGCCACAACACGGGCGTGATCGCCCAGCTATGCAATAAGGCCATCCTGCTGGATCGTGGTCAGCTCGTGTGCAGTGGGGATACGGCGTCGGTCGTGGATCGCTACGTGCGGCCGAACGAGGCGGCCTCCTCACTGATCGAGGGTGAAGCCGCCCCGGGGCAGAATCGCTTCCTGCGGGCGTTCATGTCCGACGAGCAAAGTAGCCCGCGCGTCGACTACCGCTACGACGAACAGATCGTGGTAACGATCGAGATGATGCTCAACGATTTCACCGAGGATCTTGAGCTGGCCATGCGCCTGATGGACAAGCTCAAGCACCCCGTCTTCACCATCCACGAGAGACTGAAGGGGCACACGCGGGGCGCCGGCAACCCCATTCTGTTCAAAGTGGTCGTGCCTGGAGAGTTCCTCACGCCGGGCCGCTATTCGTGGGTGATGTGCATCAATCAGCCGGGCATCAAGAACAGCGATCTTCGCGATGACGTGTTGCCGTTCAACGTCGTAGACACCGGCTCCGAGTTCTCGAGATACGCCGGCGCGGACTACGGCTGCGTCTTTGCGCGCTACGCCATCCAGCCGGTCACGCAATGAAGGCACTGCTCAGAAAGGCCCTGCGGCGCGTTGGCTTCGACATCGTGCGCTACACGCCGGCTCAAACGACCTTGCGCAGCGAGCGAACGAGTGCGCTGACGCGCTTCGAGACCAAGACGGGCAACTACTACCTGCCCACGGACGCTCACGGGGACGTGGTGGCCAACGCCATCAAAGCCGGCAAGATCTTCGAGCCCGAGGTGGTGAACCTGGCCCTGAGCCAGATTCGGCCGGGCAGCGTGGTGCTCGATGTGGGCGCCAATTTCGGTCAGATGAGCGTGCTGTTCGCGCAGCATGCCGGTCCTCAGGGCAAGGTCTACGCGTTCGAGGCCGACGATTTCGTGTTCGAGATCTTCAAACGGAACATCGACGCCAACAGCTTGAACGGGCGCATCGAGCCAGTGTTCGGCGCTGTACACGACGTCGCCGGCGAAACGCTGTACTTTCCGGTGCAGGACTTCAAGCGTTGGTCATCCTACGGCTCTTATGGTGTGGACTACAATGCGGCTGCAGGCCGCGCCGTGAGGACACTCACCATCGACAGCCTCGAAATCAACGAGCCCGTAAGCTTCATGAAGATCGATATTCAGGGCGGGGATCTTCAGGCCATGAAGGGCGCGAAAAGGACGATCGAGCATCATCGCATGCCGATCATCTTCGAATACGAGTACCACTTCGAGGACGAGTACAAGTTGAGCTTTCAGGAGTACGTCGACTTCGTGCAGAGCATCGATTACCGCTTTCAGAAGGTCGTTAGCGGTCACAATTTTCTGATCGTGCCGCGTGAGCGCCCGTTGACCTAGCTTGCGAGCAGCTCCCGTACCACCTCGGACAAACCCTCACGCCAACTACGTGGTGTGAGCGTGAACGCGCGGGTGAATTCGGTCGTATCGAGCACCGAGTTGGCTGGGCGCTTGGCTGGTGTCGGGTAGTCGGCCGTGCCGATGGCGATCACCCGCGGCTCACGCTTGGTAAACGCTGCTTGTTCGGCGACGATGGCTTCGGTGAAGCCGTGCCAGCTGGTGCTCCCCTCGCCAGCGAAATGAAATGTGCCCCACTTGGCGGCTGTTGCCTGGGCGTGTTCGGCGACGCGTAGCACCGCGTCTGCCAGGTCAGCTGCAGCGGTTGGCCGACCCTGCTGGTCAGCTACGACGCGTAGCTCGTCGCGCTCGCGCGCCAAGCGTAGCATCGTCTTGACGAAATTTTGGCCGTGCGCGCTGAAGACCCACGACGTGCGCAGGATGACGTGTCGAGGCAAGACGTGACGGATGACCTCCTCTCCGGCCAACTTGCTCGCGCCGTACACGCCGAGCGGGGCGGTAGCGTCCTGCTCGACGTATGAACCGGGTTTGTGGCCATCGAACACGTAATCGGTCGAGACGTGGATCAACGCGGCATCGCGCTCGGCGCACCACTGCGCGAGGTGGCGCGGGCCGCTCTCGTTGACGGCGAAGGCGCGCTCGCGTTCGCTCTCGGCGCGGTCCACGGCGGTGTACGCGCTGGCGTTGAGTATGAGCTCCGGCCGTTGCCGGTCGAGCAGCGCCTTGAGCGCGCTCGAATCTGTCACGTCGACCTTTGCGACGTCGAGCAGCTGCAAGGCCGAGCTCCGAGGACGTCGACGAAGCTCTGTCGCGAGCTGTCCGGAAGTACCTATGATGGCGATTCGCATCGCGCCGCAGCATGTCACGTGGTGTTGGCTCTGGGTAGGGGTCTGCCGTTTGCCGGAGTGAAGCCCGAATGGTAGGAGCTAGCGATGCGTCTGCGTTGGCGACTGCTCCGCGAGCGCATGGCACCGAGCGCCCTGGGACTCTTCATTTTCGCACTCTTCGGCTGTGGTGACGCGCGTCATACGGCGACGGCCGCTGCTCGACGCGTGAAGCCGGTGGTGCCGCGAGTAGCCAGCGCCAGGAGCACGGGTGCCATGGCAGCGCCGGTGCCGCCCGTGGATCCCAGACGCACGACGATCAGGCTACGCATCTCGGGCTTGGCGCCGGGCGTGCCCGCGCTGGCTGGGTGGCGCGCCGGAGGAGAGGGTCTGGGCGGCGAGGTTCGCAAGGGGGCCATACTCGGCCCCGACGGCGCTGGTCCGTTGCTGGTCGGTCAGTGGTCTCAGCCCTTGGCGTTGGATGCGCTCCTGCCGCCCGGATCAGCGCAGCTCAGCTACGTCACCCTGATCGCTGGTGACAGCGGGCGCGAAAAGGGTCACGTGGCTTCTAAAAACGTACAGTTCGAGCTCGAACAACTGTTCGAGGGACGCGTGATTCGTTCGCTAAACAACGTCGAGGTGGAGGGGGGGACCTTGACGCTGGTCGTGCCGGGAGCGGGGAGCTCGAGCCTAGTGAGCGAGCTGTCGACGGCAGGGGAGCTTGCCAAAGCCCGCCAGAAGTTCTTACTCGGTTACGCGGGCGACCCGCCGAAGCAGCTACCACGACAGTTCGCGATCGTTAGCGACTTGGGAGGATTCGGCAACGGGTCCGGTTATGGGATCCGAGTGACCTCACCGGACGTGATGCGCACCGAGCTCGCGTCGCTGCTTCAGCTTGGGGCTACGGGCCTGCGCACGGCTCCAGAATTCTTGCTGCGCGAGGGCTTGCACGGTCGTGAGCGACTGCGGGCCCGCGTACTTGGGCCGATCGGTTATCCGACGCCAGACAAGCGTTACGAGCCGGCGGTCGCCGGCTGCCCCTTCGAGGCTGGAGTCGACGCTCGTGCCGCGCTCAAGGCCGAATCGGCTATTGCCCACGCGCGTGCCCAAAATAGTGAGCAGGTGTGGTTGATCACCGTCGACGAAATTGGCGCTGTGACCGACCTGGCGCCGGAGGGTAAGGCGCACCTGGCGACCTGTGAGCGCTGCCGAGCAGGCTTCGTCCACTGGTTGAAGGCGGAACATCACAGCCTGGCCGAGCTTGGTGCGACTCGCTGGGCGGATGTTCGCCCGCTGGACACTTGGAAAGGCGACTTGGAGAGGCCATGGTTGAAGAGCGCGGGGCTGCGGCGTCGCGCCTATCTGACACGCGCCTTCTTGAACGTTGTCTCCGCGTCGATGTTCACGCGCCTGCGTGACGAGGTTGCCCGCTACAACGCGCAGCCGAAGGTCGAAGCGACGGCACCGAGCGTGATTTACAGCTACGCCCTGCGTGGCTGCACGTTCATCAGCAACGGCAGCAGCCTCGATTTCTTCGAGTTCTATCGGCACGCGGACAACGCGATCGTGTGGGAGACGTCCAACCGCGACGCTCGCTCGTGGGGCTGGGACAGTTACCTCATGGATGTGCAACGCGTCCTGGGCGAGAAGCTCGGGCTGGCTCAGGGCATCTACATCAAGCCGCACCGTGGCGCACCGATCCAACGCGCGCTCTCGGCGGTCTCACGCGGCGACACGTTCATCTACTGGTACACCTACGGCCCGGACTACTTCAAAGGCGACGCATTCTCGTCCGACCCGCGAGCGCTCGCGCAAGCACAGCGCGCCGCACAGCTGCTCGGGGCCGCCGAGACCTGGCTCTACGGCGCCAAACCGCTGCAGTCGCCTCGCGTGGCCATCGTCAAGCCCGAGACGACATCGGTCTGGACCCTTCTGGGCAACACCCAGCTTCCGGTTACCTCGCTGGAGAATGCCAAGTGGGTGTACACCGCTCTCCAGCATGCCCATGTGCCGGTGGATCCGCTCGACGAGCGGTTCTTGGTCGAGCTCGATCTAAAAGACTACGCCGCTATTTACGTCAATGGCAGCCATCTCACGAAGAAGGCTGCTGCCGCGCTCGCGCGTTACGTCAAGCGAGGCGGCGTGCTCGTCACGAGCGCTGGCGGCTTGCTGCGCGACGAAGCGGATGAGCCGCTACTGGCGCTCGACGCGGTTTTCGGGGTGAAGCAGCGAAAGCCGCCGGAGCTCGCCTGTGTCATCGACATTTATCGCGCTGTGCGCTTTCAATCGCTGACGAGCTGCGCGGAGATCGACCAGCTGCAGGCCCGCTTCAACGCCCAAGTCACGCCCGTCCTCGTCGGCAGCGAGCGACTCGAACCACTGCCCGGGGCGGAGATCTTGGCCCGTTACCGCGACGGTTCGCCAGCCATGTTGCGCCACGCCTTCGGCAAGGGGCGAGCTTACCTGATCGGTACGTTCGCGGGCCTTGAGTATGCCGCCCCGACGTTGCGGGATGGCTTCGACATGCAGCGCGATTTCGACGCGTCTCGGCGCAGCTACTTGCTGGAGCCCATCGCCGACCTGCTTCAGGTCCCGGTCGAGTGCTCGGCGCCGTTGGTCGAGCCAGTGTTGCTCAAGGCCGGGCAGGGACAGGGTTTCGTGCTCACGCTGGCCAACTGGGCGTACGCGGACGACGGCAATGACCCCGAGACTACCGGAAACTTTCACACGGTTGTCAGCCAGCCCGTGCTCGATCTCAAGCTGACCATCCATCACGTGCCCATCACCCGCCGCATGCACTCGGTCGCGCTCGGACGCGATCTGGAGTTCGAACGCACAGCCGACGGCGTGACCCTGACGCTCGACCGGCTGGATGAGGGGGACGTGCTGCTGCTCGAATGAAAGCCGCACCCGGTAGCGTCAGGAATCGATCGCTGGTCTCGACCAGATTAGCCTAGGGTACGGAGCATTGTCTCAGCGTCGCCCTCATATCGTCCACATCGCGACCGACCCGCTCACCGCATTCCGGCTCATGGAAGGCCAGCTCGCGGATCTGAAGCGACGTGGTTTCGATGTCACTGTCATTACGGCTCCCGGATCTCTGCTTGAAGCGGTACGAAAGCGCGAGCAGGTCGAGGTGAGGGCCGTGCCGATGCGGCGTGAGCCCGCTCCCTATGCGGACGTGCTGAGCTTGTATAGGTTGGTCCGAGTACTCAGGCATCTGAAGCCGAACTTGGTCGTCGCGGGCACTCCCAAGGCAGGCTTGCTAGGCGTGATTGCGGCGCGTTTGGCCGGAGTGCCTGTGGTCGTATACTTGCTGCGCGGCCTACGTTTCGAGGGCGCGCGCGGAAGCAAGCGCCTGATCTTGATTGCCACGGAGCATCTTGCCGGCGTGCTTTCGCACCGGGTGTTCGCCAACAGCGCGAGCCTACGCCGACGATTCGTGGAGCTGGGCTGCGCGTCCGCGGCCAAAACCTGGGTCCCCGGAGCTGGCACATCGAATGGGGTCGACGTCGAACGCTTTCGACCTACGGACCAAAGCCGCGCCTGGGCGCGTGCCGAACGATCGCGGCTGGGCATTCCGACGACCGCGATCGTGGTCGGGTTCGTGGGGCGCTTCGTGCGCGACAAAGGCTTGATCGAGCTCTTGGAAGCGTTTCGTATAGCCGCACAGCGCGTGCCGGAGCTTTGGCTGTTGATGATTGGGGACTTCGACGCGACCGACCCCGTGCCCGATCGCACCAGGCAAGAGCTGGAGCAGCACCCACGCATTCGGCTGACCGGCTTGGTCTCCGAGCCGGCGCCCTACTACGGCGTCATGGATATCTTCGGCTTTCCTTCATTCCGCGAGGGCTTCCCCAACGCTCCACTCGAAGCGGCTGCTGCCGGTCTGCCTACGGTGGCGTTTAGTGCAACTGGCAGCGTCGACGCGATTGTGCACGGCCAGACGGGCCTGCTCGTGCCGATTGGCGACACGCGAGGCTTCGCAGAGGGGTTGGTTAGTTACGCGCGCGATGCCGAGCTGCGTCGGCGCGTGGGCACGACCGCGCAGCAGCGAGTCGCGCGTGTCTTCAGGCGCGAGGCGGTTTGGCAGAACCTCGTGAACGAGTACGAACGCCTGCTCGGCGTGGCCGAGGGGCCTCAGGTTTAGCGCCGGACAGCAGCTTCGAGCCGCCGCCCCGAACTCAGGCTGGTGGGCGCTCTTCGTCTTTGACGGCTGGCCGTGACGCCAGCTCCGTGATGTCCGAGCCGTAGGCCTGCCGGTAGTAGTACTGATAGTAACCGTACTTGCGGCGCTCGAAGTTGACGGCGTTGAGCACGGTACCCGCGAGGCGCCCGCTCACGTCTTGCAACGTACGAGCTGCGCGCAGCGCCACGTCTCGACGGGACTTGAAGGAACGCGTGACCAGCACCGTGCCGTCGACCTTGGTCGAGAGGATGGCTGCGTCAGTAACCGGCGCCACGGGCGGACTGTCGATCACGATGTTATCGAACTGATCGCGCAGCTTAGCGAGCAGCTTCTCGAAGGTTTCACTGTGCAGAAGCTCGGCGGGATTGGGCGGCAAGGGACCGGTCGTGATCACCGAAAGGTTGGGGATATCGGTCTCGCGAATGCTCTGGGACAGCGTGTTCAAGTCGAGCAGCGCAGTCGTGATCCCAACGTCATTGCCGTGCCGAAATATGCGATGAATGCGCGGCCGGCGCATGTCACAGTCGACGAGCAGCACGCGCCGACCGGCCTGCGCCATGGCGATGGCGATACTGCAAGCAACCGTGGTCTTGCCCTCGGCCGGAGCCGCGCTCGTGATGAGCAGCACGCGGTGCGGTCGATCGGGCGACATGAACATGATGTTGGTGCGTACGGCGCGAGCGGCCTCCGCCACGCCGCTGGTAGGTTGCTCGTGGACTACCAGCTCGGCCATCGTTAGCGGTGCTGCTTCCGGAGTCTTTTGGCGTCGGTGGCTACGGTAGTAGTTGTTGCCGGGCGCAGCACCGTCTCCTTCCATGAGCGGCAACAGCCCCAGGAAATTCAACCCCAAGATCCGCTCCGCGTCGTCGGGCGTCTTGATGGTGGCGTCCAGCTGCTCCCGGCCGATACCTAGGACGACTCCGAGGAGCAGCCCTGCCATGAGGCCGCTCGCTATGTTGAGTGGCAAGTTGGGAGTGACCGGGCGCCGTGGCAGCATCGGGCGGTCGACCACGCGGATGTTGTTGAAGCGCAGCAGCTTGGTGAGGTCGTTCTCCTTGGCACGCTCGGTGACTAGACCGTAGAGCTTTTCGCTGTTGTCGCGCGTTCGGCGCAGTCGATTGAATTCGATCTCGAGCAAATTCAAATCGAGCGCGCGCCGCTTGGCGTCCTCCAGCAATCCGTTCAACCGATTCATCGCCGCCGTCGACACATTGAAATCGTGGTCGACGGCACCCTGCACGTTCTTCACCTCGGCCAGCAGCGCCTCGCGCGTCGAGTCCACGCGAGACTGAACGCCGAGCATGCTCGGATGACTCGTGCCTTTGCCGCCGGCCAGGAGCTCGTTACGAGTGGTGACCGCCATGACGTAGTCGGTCCTCAACTTCTGCAGGAGACCACTGTTCAGCAGCTCGGTCGCAGGCACGTTCCAGGGCTCTTCGGGATTGATCTCGAGCAACTCGGAGCGCCGGGCCGCGATCTGCTCTCTTTGCGTGCGCGTGGTCGTGAGCGCGGCGTTCAGTTGCTGAATCTCATTTCGCAACATGTTCGACTGGTCGTCCATCGACACCGAGAGGATGTTCTTGTCCTTCTTGTAGCCATGCAGGGCGAGCTCACTCGTTTCGACGTCATTTCTAAGCGAATCGACTTGGTGCGTCAGCCAATCGCCGGCCACGCCCATCGCATCGAGCGCGTCGTCGAGGTTGTTCTGGGCGTAGACGTCGACGATCGTTGCCAAGATTCTCTGGGCTCGCGCCGGATCCGCGTCTTGATAGGTCACCTTCGCGAGCTGACTCTCTTTGATGGGCTCCACTGCGATGCGCCCGCGCAAGATAGTCGCCGCGTCCTCCACCTTGATGTTTTTCACCACGGCTGCTTTACCCGGCGGCGTGTTTTCGATGAAACGGCCGTCTTGGTGTAGGGCTAGCTGCTGCACCACCATGGTAGCGATGCGTTGCGACTGAATCACCCAATACTGCGTCCGGTAGTATTCCCGCTTGTTGAGATAGTCTCCGCTCATGTCGACGACAGCCTGGACCTCTTTACCCAGCGGCCGCGGCGGCTGTGGATCGAACAGCATCGTGGCCTGCGCCTCGTAAATGGGCTTCTGACCCATCGTAAAGAACGTGGCGCCCAGCCCTGCGAGGACGGTTGCGACCGCGATGATGATCCAGTTCCGGCGAAGGGCGGCCCAGATAGCAGCCGGGGTGAGCGAAGACTCCGGCTGGCGGGCTGGCGGGCGCGGCTCGAGGTCGGGGTGAGAAACGGGGGTAGCCGGCTGCATGTGGGGGCTTGTCATGGGTTGCACTAACTCGTTCAGATCTTCAGGCCGGGCGATGGGGTGGCGGATGTTACTCGCGAAGTTGCTCGAGTTGGACCTCTTTCAGCAACCGTTGACGCGCCGCGTTGTGGGCTGCTGCCAGCGTGTGGTCGCTTGGGCTCAGCATCTGGGCGCGACCGAGGGCACGAAGCGCGTGATCCGCTCGCCCGATTTGATCGGCGTAGCGGGCCACCTTCTGCCAAGCCAGGGAAGTATTGGCTTCGGTCGCGAAACGCTCGAAGTGGCGTAAGGCGGTCTCGTCCTTGCCGAACACCTGACAGGCTTCTCCGGCGGCCCAGTACGCATCGGCGCAGTGACGACTTTCGCTGCAGCCAGCCTGGGCGAGCGATTGCAGAGCGGCGTCGAGGGCGCCGCGATCCTTGACGACGCGCGCGACACTCAACCACAGCGCTATGCAGGATGTGGGCTCGTCGAGCTTCGGACAATCGCGCGCTAGAAACGCCGTCGCCTCGGATCCCCGTCCGGTGGCGACGAGCAGGCGTGCCCGGTACTGGCGCGCCTCGTGGGTTGTGGTCGGCAGGCCGTCCAACAGCCGCGTCACCTCCTGTATTTGCGCGGCGCGCTCGGGTGAGGGGGGACCCGGCGCCTCAAGCGGGACGAGCAGCTTGCGCACTAGGAGGAGGCGCGGCTCCGGCATCTTGGGGTCACGTTCCACGGCCTCACGCAACAAATCCATGGCAAGCTGCGCCTCAGTGGGTTTCAACGCGTGGGCCAAGTTCAGTAGTAGCCGAGCGCCCTTGACCCCTTCTGGGACCGTCCGCCGTAGTCGGTCCGGCTCAGTGGTCAGCTTTACAGCCTGGGTTGCTACCCGTGACGCCAGCTGCGGGTCGAACTCTGCTGCCAGCCGCAGCTCTAAAAGCGCCTGGCTGGACTTGCCCCGCGAAGCCAGGTACTGCGCCAGCAAGTAGTGGGTGCGACCCACGCTGAGCCCGCGCTCGAGCGCACGCTCCAGCCACGGCATCGGGCTCTCACGCCTGTCGCGCCACGCAGCCACTGCGCCCAGGCGGGGAAAGAACGGCTCCGCAGGGTGGCGCTGCATCGCCTGGGCGAGCTGGGCGCGAAAGGTGGGCCACGGCGGTCTTTTGGCGAGCTCGTCGCCGAGTTGCTCACGATCCGACTGTAACGTGTGACGCCCAAACGCCAGCGCCGCCGCCGTCACGGCAGCACCGATCGCCGCGACAATGAGCATGTTTTTCCAGGGCACTCGAGACTTTCCCAGCCGGCCCGCGGAGTTGCCCCAAGCAAAGCCTGCCGCGGCGACGCCACCGATTGCCACGCCCGGTACCTCCGAGCTCAGGTCGACCAAGTTGTGAAGCGCGAGAGCTGCAGCCCCCGCGAACAACCCGCACGCAGCGAGGTTGCGTGGGACCTGCCAAAGCCGCGGGCGAAGCAGCAGGCACATGACGATCAGCAGCGCCAGTGTGACGCCGATGCCCCACTCGGCGACCCACTGGACGAGGAAGTTCTCTGGATGCGAAAAAATAGTGTTGTTACCGGCGGTTCTAAACGCGGGGTACGCGCTCTCGAAGGCGCCACGACCCACCCCGAACCAGCGAAATTCCTCGATCAACGGCAGAGTGGTCACGAGCTGATGAAGCTTGGTCGTATCTCGCGCGAGTAGCAGCTGACCCGTTCTTGAGGCGGCCGCCAGCAACATGAAGGCAATCCCGAGCACAGTCGATCCGGCGCCGACGAGCACGAATCGCTTCCAGTTCAGTGGCTGCGCATTGATGCGATCGGCTTGGCGGAGCAGCGCAAACAGCAGCAGCGCTCCAGCAACCAGTGAGACCAGACCGCCGCGCGAGCCCGTGAGCAACGAAACGCCGACGGTCAGCGCGAGCGCGATCGAAAGCGCCCAGCGCGGCAGCGGCGGACGCGGCAGTGCCAGCAAACTCGTGCCCGCCAGAATGCCCAAGTTGAGGTAGCCTGCGCAGTTGTTGGGGTTGATGAGCGGTCCTACCGCGAACCCCGACGCGCCTGAACGTGGCGCGTAGATGCCGAACACTCGCGAAGCGTCGAGGACGCCGTGGGCCAGCGTGAGCGACGCCAACGTCGCGGCTGATCCAAAGATGACCAGCGCGCCCCAAGCGGCGCCACGGCGCGCGCCAGCGGCCATGGCGGCGATGAACACGGCCGCGTAGGTCCAGCCCTTCAACACCTCGCCCCAAGTCGCCACGGGATCCAACGATAAGGGGGCGAAGCTCGGATGGGGTCGCGAAAGCGGTGACAGCGCACCGGCCCAAACCTCGGCATTGGCAGGGGCGAGCTGTTCGAGCCAGCGCCACGGCAGCGGAATTGCCTGCAGCAGGGTTACCGCGGTAAGGCCGAGGATCACCAGGAGTGGTAGCGGTATTCGTTGCCCAAAGATCGCGGTACGGGCGAGGGCGAGCGAAGCGCTGCAGGTGGCCACCGCACCAACGGCTATCAAAATCGGCACGTGAAGCGAGCCCAATGCCAGTACGGACCCGACGATGACTAGCACCAAGAGCGCCCGCGAGACGTCCGAAGTCCGAACCTCCTGCGCGCCCCATATCTCCCGCGCGCGCTCTCGGCCGGCATCAAGCACGAACGACGCTCACCATGGCGGGCTCGGGTTCCGCATCGACGGAACGCTCCGAGTCGAGCCGCTCGCGAGTAGGTTCAGGGGCGGCATCGACCGCGACGCTGGGCGCGCTCTCGAACTCGGGCACCATTTGTCGCAGCGCAGCGAGCAGCGCTTTGTCGCCGCCGCCTTCGAGCACGCGTGCCAAGGCCGCCAAGTTGGCTTCCGTGACCTGGCGATCAGCGGCGTGAAGGCGGCCGACGAAGATCTTGGGATGTCGCGTTTTGTCGGCATCTTCCGCAGCGGTTGACAGCTCTTCGAATAGCTTTTCGCCCGGCCTCGAGCCGGTGAATACGATTTCGATGTCGTCGCCCTCGCGCAAGCCCGAAAGCGCGATCAAGTCGCGCGCCAGGTCGACGATTTTCACCGGCTCGCCCATGTCGAGGACGAAAATTTCGCCGCCCTTGCCCATCGCTCCAGCTTGCAGCACGAGCTGGCAAGCCTCGGGGATGGTCATGAAGTAGCGGCGCATATCCGGATGCGTCACCGTGACTGGTCCGCCTTGGGCGATTTGCTGCTGGAAGATTGGAACGACGCTGCCGGAGGAGCCGAGCACGTTGCCGAACCGCACGGTAACGATGCGGGTTGCCGAACCCTGAGCCAACGACTGCAGGTAAACCTCCGCAGCGCGTTTTGTCGCGCCCATGACGGAGCTCGGATTGACGGCCTTGTCGGTCGAGATCATCACGAACACGTCGACCCCGGCCTCGACCGCTATGTCAGCCACCGTCTTGGTGCCGAAAAGGTTGTTCTTGATGCCCTCGCCGGGGTTCCACTCCATGATGGGCACGTGCTTGTGGGCAGCCGCGTGCAGAATCAGGGATGGTCGATGGCTGGTCACTAGCTCGCGCATGCGCGGGGCGTCGGTGATGTCCGCTATACAGGGGACAATCTCGAGCTCTGGGTACGCGGCGGAGAGCTCACGATGGATGTTGAACAGTGCGTTCTCGGAGCGCTCGACCAGCACCAGCCGCGAGGGAGTGAGGCGGCAAATTTGTCGGCAAAGTTCGGAGCCGATGCTGCCGCCGGAACCGGTGGTGAGCACTACTTTGCTGTGCACCAGGCCCTGCATGTCGGTATCGTCGAGGTCCACTCGATCACGACGCAGCAAGTCTTCGATGGCTATGTCGCGCATGCGCGACAAATTCACGGTGCCGCCCACGATTTCGTAGAGGCCAGGAATGATCTTGACTGGAATCTCGGCGTCCTCGCACAGCCGCCTGATGCGGCGGATCGCGCTGCCCGGTACGTTCGCCATGGTGATCAGCGCTTGCTTGGCTTCGAGCTTGGCGCAGACCTGAGGCAAGTCTTCGCTGCCACCGAGCACCGGCAGGCCGTGGATCACCGTTCCCTTCTTGCGCGGATCGTCGTCCAAGAAGCCGACGGCGCGAACGGCCAGGTCAGGGCGGCCCGCCAATTCACGCGCCACGAGCACGCCTGCTTCGCCTGCGCCAAGCAGGATCGTGCGCACGCCAGGGGCTACTGGACGACGCTTGCGCACCTGCGCGCCTTCCGCCCACATCCTTCGCGCGAAACGCACGCCGCCGATTGCGAGGAAAGACAAGGCTGTGTTGATCGCGAGCACGCCGAACGGAATCACGCTTTGGTGCAGGTAGGCGGCGTCGCGTTGCAGCTCGCCCACGAGCACGCGAGCGCCGATCAGCACAATCGTGAAGGCCAAACACGCCTTCAAGATTTGAGAGGTTTCACGCAAGCTCACGTAGCGCCATGACAGGCGACGGACGCCGAAGCCCAAGAGGACCAAGTACTCCAATACGACCACGTACGGGCCGGTCACGAGCAGACGCGCCAGCATGGGTCCGGGGAGCGAAAAATCGAACCGAATCAAGAACGCCAGCGTGAGCGCTACACTCAAGATAATCAGGTCGATGACCGTCTGCGAAAAGCGAGTCAGCTCTTTGGTCATGCCGCGTCTCCCTCCCGGCTCGCGAACACCGTGTTCCTCACCGCCTCGATGACGCGATCTTGGGTTTCGGCATCTAGAAAACTAGAGCTGGGCAGACACAGCCCGCGCGCGAACAGGTCTTCGGATACGGCCCCGCCGAAACGCTCGGCGTCGGCGTAAAGCGGCTGTAGATGCATGGGCTTCCACACCGGACGAGCCTCGATGTTGAGGGCGGCAAGGCCGCGCAAAAGGTGATCACGCGAGCACCCGAGTCGCGGCTCGTCCACCAGAAAGCAACTCAACCAATTCGTGTGTAGTCCCCAGTCGGCCTGCGGCATGAGCTCGATGCCTTCTAGATTGGCAAAGGCGTCACGGTAGCGAAAAGCCAGGGCGCGGCGTTGCTTGACTCGTTCGTCGAGCACCGACAGTTGGCCCCGCCCAATGCCGGCGAGCACGTTGCTCATTCGATAGTTGTAGCCGAGCTCGCTGTGTTCGAACGCCACGCCCGGGTCGCGTGCCTGCTGCGACCAGAAGCGGGCGCGCTCCACCCAATCCCGCCTGCGGGCCGTGAGCATGCCCCCAGCGGTAGTGGTGATGATCTTGTTGCCATTGAAGGAGAAGGCCGCCGCAGCGCCGAACGAACCTACTGGGCGGCCGCGATAGAGCGAGCCGAGGCTCTCAGCGGCGTCCTCGATCAATGGCACGCCGTGCCGCTCGCACAGCGTGACCATGGGCTCGAGATCCGCGCTTTGCCCGAACAGATGAACGACGATGACCGCCTTGGGGCGGCGACACTTGTTGAAAGCATCTTCGAGCAGATTCGGATCGAGGTTCCAGGACAGGCGTTCGCTATCGAGTAGAACTGGACGGCCGCCCAAGTACCGAATCGGATTCGTGCTAGCTACGAACGTCAGTGTGGGACAAAGCACGACGTCGCCCGCGCCGACGCCGCACAACCTGAGCGCGAGGTGCAGGGCCGCCGTGCCTGATGCAAGCGCGACCGACGGCAGGCCGATGCGCTCGGAGAAGCTGGCTTCGAACGCGTCGAGATTAGGCCCTACCGAAGATAGCCAATTCGACCGAAAGGCCTCGGCGACGTGGCCTTCTTCGAGACCACACATATGGGGGGCAGATAAATAAATGCGGTTCACGTCTGCCGCTCAATCGATGGGCCCGTGGGCCGTAGGGTGGATCGCCTGGGACGTGCGGTTCGTTGCGTTCGGAACGGACGACATTCAAACCACGCCGGACCATACCAACCTTCGGTTTCCAGTGCTACTAGGCGACGGGCTGCTGGAATTTGGCGGCTCGTTTCTCAGCGATGCAGTTGCCGCCAGTCACCGTGATCTGCCCGAACGTGAGCAGCAACGCGCTTGGCCGATCGCTGCTGCTCGCCGAGCTTCTGCGCGACGAGACGGACGTCGAGATCGTCGGCGTGCGCCAAAACGCCGAGCTGTGGTCCCCAGCCCAAGCCTCGTCCATTCCGATTCGAGCCTATCCGCTGCGCAGCGGACGACGGCACTATTTCGATGCGGTGCCCTGGCTGCGAGAGATCACGGGTGATCGCATGGTGATCGTATCCAAGCCGGTGCTGCAAAGCCTGGGGCTCGCGCTACTGGCAGGTGCCGGGCGAAAGCGCGGAATGCTGATCGACATCGACGACTGGCAGACCGGCTTTTTCCAGAGACGAGCCGGAGACACACTCGCGCCCATGGCCACTCGCTGGGAGCGACTGCGTAGCTACGCACGACGTGGCGGTTTGAACGGCTTCGTTTTGACACGAGCACTCGAGGAGTACGCCCGGCGTCGCACGCCGCGCATCGTGTCCAACCGTTGGCTCCAAAACAGATTCGGTGGAGACATCGTGTATCACGTTCGCGATGCCGCCGTGCTCGATCCCGCGATCCCGCCAGGTTCGCAGCCCGCTCGCCTCGATCCGTCGTTGGTCTGGGTGGGCTTTGTCGGTACGCCACGGCTACACAAGGGTATCGACGTCCTGCTCCGGGCCGTCGTTGACGCGCGCCGGCGCGCCGGCGTCGGACTGGTGGTCATGGGTTGCTCGGAAAGCGAGTCTTTCGTCGCGAGCGCTCGCGAGAAGCTGCGTGCAGCGTTCGTCTGCCTGCCGCCGTTCGCGTGGCCGGCGTTGGCTGATCACGTGCGCATGGCCGACGTCATTGCCATTCCGAGCCTCGACGTTCCGGCGGCATGGGGGCAAATCCCGGCCAAGCTGTTCGATGCCATGGCCATGGCTAAGCCGGTCATCGCCAGCGCCCTCAACGATATGCCGGAAATCCTGTCGGAGGTCGGCATCACGGTCGCGGCGGGCGACCAACGCCAACTGGCGGATGCCATCGTGTCGCTGGCTGGCGATCCAGCAAAGCGCGCCGCGCTGGGCGCGTTGGCTCGCGAAAAATTGATTCGTCTCTACAGCTATGATGCCGGCCGAACGGTGCTCAAGCGTGCCGTGCTCGCCGCCGCGCGCTGAGCAGACAGCGCGCGGCCCGTGGCATCAAGGCGCTGGAATGGTCGCCACGCGGGTCGGAGTGGCAAGGTTGGTCGTACTACCCTGGCCCATTTGACCGAATTGGCTCGAACCCCAGCACCACAGCGTGCCGCCCGTACGGCGCGCGCAGCTCGAGGAGGACCCCAGCTGGAGGCCGCGGCCATCGGGGATAGCGACCGCTACGGGCGAGAGCGACGTGCCGCCGAAGACACCGTTGCCGAGCTCGCCAGAAGCATTGGTTCCCCAGCAGCGCACGCCGTTCGTGCCTGAGCGAACGGCGCAGGCATGAGTCCAACCGGCGTCGATGGCGGTGGCGTCGGTGACGCCGGTGACCGCCACAGGAATCGAGCTGTTCGCCGCTGAGCCGTTGCCTAGCCGCCCCTCGTTGCGACCCCAACAATAGGCGCGGCCGCTGATCAGGCGAGCGCAGGTGAAGTCTTGACCCAGAGCGATTTGCGCAACCTGGCTGGCGACGCTGACCGGCGTGAAACGATTCGTCGTCGTGTTGTCACCGAGCTGGCCCTGATGATTGCGGCCCCAGCAGCGTACCGTGGCATCTTTGAGTAACGCGCACGTGTGCTGAATGCCAGCTTCGACCGAGGCGGCATTGGTAATGCCGGAGACGAAGACGGGCGTGCCCGTGTTGGTCTGGGTGCCGTTGCCGAGCTGACCGAAGTTGTTTTGACCCCAGCACTGGACCTGCCCCGTGTTCAAGACCACGCAGCTGTGATTACCGGAGCTGGTCAGGTCGATGCCGCCCGAAACTCCCAGCACGGTTTGAGGCACAACTTCGCAGGTACCGGCGATGATGCCGTCGCCGCGCTGTCCGGTCGAACCCGCGCCCCAACAGCTCGCGGTTCCGCCTGTGCGTAGGATACAGGTGTGGGCCAGGCCGCAGCGCACCTGAAGGGCGTCGGTGATGCCCGCGACCTGGTTGGGGGTGGAGGACATAGCGCCTGGGGCGCCGTAGCCGAGCTGGGCGCAGTGGCTTCGACCCCAGCACCAGACCGCACCGGCCGCTGTGCTGTTGCAGAAGTGGAACTGGCCGCCGCCACCGAGGCGCATCACGCCAGCGGGGCAGGCAAAGTTGCCATCGCAATCAGCCGTGTCGGCGCAGTCAATCAATCCGTCGCTGTCATCGTCGAGGCCATCGCTGCAGTTGAGCTCCTTGGTCGAGCAGCCCACCGTGGGCACGCATTGCGTGCCGCTGCTGCACTCGCTGTCAGCCTGACAATAGATGCAGAAGCCCACCTCAAGTGCACAGCGACGGCCCGCACCGCACTGAGTGTTGTTCGTGCAGGTGTTGGAGGGCTCGGGGAACTCACAGGAGGTGCCGCTAGCGCAGGCGTCGTTGCCGAGCCCGCCATCGGCAGTTCCGCCGAAACCGAGCGCGTCGTTGCCGGCCTGCCCAAACTGCGCGCCGCCGTTGGAGCCTTCGTTGGTGAGGTCGTTGCCGTTGCCGCCGTCGATGGAGTCGACGCCGATGCCGCCCACCAGGCGGTCGTCTCCGTCCTCGCCGAACAATTGGTCGTTGCCGGCCTCGCCGTAAAGCAGGTCGTTGTTCGCGCCGCCGCGCAACGTGTCGTCGTTCGGGCCGCCGAAGATCGTGTCGGTGCCGGCATCACCATTGATGGTGTCGTTGCCGTTGCCACCATAAAACAGGTCGTTGCCGAGGCCGCCGTTGAGCGTGTCGGTGCCGTCCTGGCCCTGGATGGTGTCGTTGCCGTCTCCGCCCGTCACATTGTCATTGCCCCCGTCCCCCCAAAGCGCGTCGTTGCCCCCGTCACCGTTGATGGTGTCGCCGTCTTGCTCGCCGTGAATCGAATCGGCTCCGTCGCCGCCGCTGATGATGTCGGCTCCGTGGCCGCCGAAGATCGTATCGTTGTCGGCGCCTCCGTTGATGATGTCGGCTTGGTCTTCGCCGTAGAGGTAGTCGGTACCGGCTTCGCCGTTGAGCGTGTCGAGCCCGAGCCCGCCGAACAGGACGTCCAAGCCGCCGCTGCCGCTCAGCGTATCGTTGCCGGCGTAGCCCAGGATGCAGTCGTTGCCAGGGGTGCCAACGAGTACGTCGTCCGCCGCCGTCCCCTCGATGACGTTGAAGCCGGTGCCGCACGACGCAACAGTTGCCAGCTCCAAGCGCGCCTCTCCAAAGGCCTCCCCATCGTCGAGAATTGAGCCCCCTCGCTCGCCACCGCAAGAGACGGCGAAAGCTCCGGCGAGCGTTATCGCCAAGATGGCCAACTTGCTGGAAGTACGCTCAGCCATTCTCTAGACCTCTCCTTGCAAAAGCTAACGGGAATTCTAACATTCCGGCTGCACCATAGACAGTAGCTAGTTGGTGGCCGGTAGCTAGTTGGTAACGGGCGCACTCAAAACCGTTCAGATGGCCGATCGATTCGGAAGGAATAGGGCGCGCTGGTGGTCTGGTGACCTACTTTTGAGCGAGGTGTCATTTCCAATAGAGCTCGAATTGCTGCTCTTGCAATGGGCCAGTTTTTCCGCTAGGGCACCAGCAATGCGCTCCGTGTGGCCTCGAGGTAGGCGCGGCCCCAGCGCTGACAAGGCTCCAGGTGATTGCCTTCTGCCCACTCGTTCCAAGCGTTCACGAGCACGAAATCGTCGCCCGTACCCCCGGTTCTCCGCTCGCGCAAGACCTGCTGGAGCCAGCTCGCATACAGACTTGGATCGTTGCCGACCGTGAGCCACGCGCCCTTCGCGCCGTCCGCGCGACGTGGCGTGTTGTCCCAGCCCGGAGTGACACAGCGATAGAACTTGTACTCGGGCAGCTCACGCATCATCGCCCGCTCTGCCAGCGCCGCGTAGCGGTACATTTTGAGCGAGCGCAGGGGTGGCGGAACCAGCCGGAGCTTACGCAGGAGGCGCAAGGGCGCAAGCTCTGGAAACTCTTTCGGCAGGTAACGCAGGTCGGGTTGAAACTCCGCAGCGGCGTCGGCCCCGACGCTTGCCGGATCGCCTTGCTCCTTCGATGTCTCGAAGCGGATCACGTGTAGCCCGGGCAGACCGGCTTTGACGGCCTCATTGCGCCACAGGTCGAAGGTCCGCGCCGCATGCGGCAGGCGCGAAGCTCGGTAAATGAAGAACACGGGCTTGCCGTCGACCGTCACGTAGCGCGGATCGGCGAACATCGGTAGCAAGTGACGAATGTGCGCCAAGTCGTCCTCGACGCTGTATTTCTGCTCGATGAGTAGCTGATGGCCGACGCTGGTCCACGACCGGGTCCAGCTCTCGTTGGCCCAACACAAGCAAAAGGGAAAGTCCGGCCTGCCGGAGGTGACCATATCGGCTACCGGGCGTTCCAGCAGCCGCTTACCGTGAAACCAGTAGTGATAGTAAATGAAGCCGTGGATGCCGTGCTCTTGGGCCAGCTCGGCTTGTTGTACGTGCGCGTCGCGCACCCGCAGATCGTAAAAGCCCAGGTCCGCCGGAAGATGGGGTTGATGGTGGCCTGGAAACCAGGGCCTGCTTTTCGCTACGTTGGTCCACTCGGTGAAGCCGGGACCCCACCAGGCATCGTTCTCCGGAATCGGGTGAAATTGCGGCAAATGTACCGCGAGCAGGCGCGGGCGCACGTTGGCGGGGGACAAGGCTAGCGGGCCTCCACCGAGGGGAACCCAAGACCGATGCCGTAGCCGCCCTGACCCCGGTCCTTGACGAGCTCAAGATGTGGGAACTGCGCTTTGAGCTCTGCCCAGAGCTTGGGCACCCCACCCACCTTCTCTGGCAGGCCAGGCACGATGTCGTGAAACGCGAGGAAGCCTTGATCCGAAAGCAACGTCCGGTACAGCTCGAAATCGCGCTTGGCTCCCTCGTAGGAGTGATCGCCGTCGATCAGAATGAAGTCGGCGCTTCCGCCCAAGGCCGTGGCGATCGCGTCGCTCGTCGACTCGGCATGGGAGTCACCACGCAGCAGGCGTAGCACCTGCCCGCGCCGAGCCAGGGAGTGGAACAGCAATGCCTTCCAGTGCGGATAGCCTCCACCAAAGGCACCTTCTGGTAAGTCGACGCTGACGACGTCGCGGTGAACCTTGCTCGCTCGCATCCGCGCTGACATTAACGGTTTTCGCCGGTTTCTACCAGGCGGCTCACTACCGATTCAGGCGCGAGGTAGCGGAGGTAATAGGCTCGCGCGCCCGTTTCCAAGCGCTTGCGGTAGGCGGCGTCGCCGAGCAAGCGCGCCACACCTTCCCCGATGGCTTCGGGCGAATCTTGCACGAGGTGTACGTGCTCGCCATGCGCCAGCTCGGCGGGCATGCGCCGCTGCAGTGGCACCGAAAGCGTCGCCTTACCGAGCGCCAGAAACTCGCCCAATTTCCAGCCCAAGCAGCCGTGTACGGCGGCGCAGTTGAAGACTAGCGCCGAGCGTCGCGTGCGCTCTAGCCAGCTTCGAAACGGATAGACGCGTTCGGCAGTGATGTCGTCGATGCCCGAGACGTCATTGTGACGGCGGGGCACGAAGCCGCCCTCGAACTGGACGCCGCGCATTGCTTTGCAAGCGCGCATGAAGCGAGCGCGCGGCGGGTTCACCTCGGCGTGTTTCTTCCAAGGCCAAGCTACGTAGAATACGTAATCGTCCGACGAGGCGCCCGGGCAGAGCTCCGGCTCGGGCACGCGCTCGAAGAAGTAGCGGCGCATGGACCGCAGTCGATGAAGGTTTACCGCGGCCGGGTAGCCCGCGCGGCTCATCAGCTCGACGACGTCGCGGTAGGTGCCCAGCAGACTCTTGCCCCAGCGCTGAACTCCGAAGCTCGGACCGAGCGGAATCACTTTGCCCGCGTCGCCTGGCACCGGCTCGTTGGGGTCGAGGTTTACGATACCGTACCGGTCACACCAGGCGAGCGCCAAGCGGTCGTAGCGCGAGAAGTCGTTGGCCGAGACGTAGACCCGATACTCGCGCTTCGAGGTTGCTCGACCGCGCTGCACCACGAACGCGAAGCCGTCGTCGAACTCGGTTTCGGCCGGCATGCCACCGTGGTCGAAGCGGAGCGAGCCGCGACCGAACATGCGCACGAGGCCGTCCAAATACAAGGAGTAGTAGGGGATGTTGAAGCGTGGATCGATGCGAATCGCTGTCACTGCAGGCCTCCACGCGCGCCGGCGGCCAAAGCGAGCTGTTCGTCGAGCAAGCGTCGCCAGCGATCGGTGCTTTCCTTCAGCGTGAAGCGCTCGAGGCAGCGTGCGCGCGCAGCCTGACCCATGGCCAGGCGCAGCTCGGGCTGCGTGAGCAGGGTGCGCAGGCGTTGCACGAAGGCGTTGCTGTCGTCGGGAGGCACTACGTAGCCGCTGATACCCTCTGCGATGACAGTGCGAGCGCCCGCGACGTCCGTGCTCACGATCGGCAGCGCCGATAAGCCAGCCTCGATGAAAACGCCCGGCATGCCTTCGCCGCTGGGCTCGCTGGTGAACGCGAAGACGTCGTGTTCACGTAGCAAGCGAGCGATGTCGTCCCGATGACCCAAGAGCTCGACGTGGGCGGCTCGAGCCGCACCTTGTAGTTGCGCGAAGAGCGGACCGTCACCGACCATGGTCGCGGAGAACACGACGCCGTCTCGTCGCAGCTGTGTGACGATGTCCAAGAACCAAGCTGGCCGCTTGGTCGGCGCGAAATGCCCAACGAAGATCAGCCGCGGCGGGCCGCTTTCGGCCGAATCCGGCACCCGCGCCTGGAATTGCGCGGGATCGCGACCGTTGGTGATCAAGACCAACTTCGTGCGCGGCACGCCGAACAGGCGCTCCGCCTCGTCCAGACATTCCTGGCTGACGCCGGCGATGCGCTGGGGGCGGCGCAGCGTCGCCACATGCAGCCAACGCCCCGGTCCGGAGCGGGCCTTGGCGCTCACCACCCCGATTTTGTAGTAAATGAGGGGCAGATCGCGAGCCACGAGCGGTACCAAGTACTTGAGTGGCTGGCTGCCATGCGCGACGATCACGTCTGGACGCTCGCTAGCGAGCGCCTTGCGCAATGACAGCGCGGCAAGCGGCTCGAAACCGAAGTGTGAGAAGGGGGTGCGCCGTACGTCGAGCTTGATGTCCGCGTCTAGGACGCGCGTGGCGGATTCGAAGATCGTAAGCGTTCGGTGGGCCAGCGAAGGCCCGTCCAAGGTGTCACGTAGTGCTTTGGCGTAGCGCTGAGCGCCGCGTGGCGCCTCGATGGGCAAAACGTGAAGGACCTTCGCGGGCATCGTGTTCAGGGAGTTGTGGCGTCCACGCGGTCTCCGCGCCGCGGGCGTGAGGGCTTGCGCGTATAGCATCGGTATCAGTGTCCCGAAAGAGCTCGCTCGAACAGCGCGAGCAGGCGCTCGGCGCTCGCCTCGAGCGTAAAATGGAGCTCGAACGCTCGCCGGCCCTCGTCGCTCAGGCTTCGCGACAAGGCCTGGTCGGCGGCCAGTCGCAAGAGCGCCCGAGCCGTTGCAGCTTCGTCGCCAGGCGCCACGAGCAACCCGCGCTTGCCATCGGCGAGCACCTCCCGCGTCGGGGGTAAGTCACTCGAAATGATCGGCAGCTCGAGCGCCATGGCTTCGATGAGTACCCCGCCCAACCCTTCCCACAGTGATGGCAGCGCGAACACGTCGGCGGCGACCATCAACTCGGGTACATCGTCGCGGTGACCCAGAAAGCGTACCCCCGCGCCGGACGCGTCTGCCACTTCGAGCAGCGCCCGGCTGGCGTTGCCGCTCCGGCCCGCGATCAACAGCTCTGCTGCGGGCCTGACACGGCGCAGTTGCTCGAACGCCGCGATCAGGTGTCGTTGTCCTTTCTGGAACTCCTGGCGCGCCACGTTCAGGACGACGAATACGTCGTCGGCGATGCCCAGCTCGTGACGGGCACGCGCGCGCCGCTCGGGTGAGCGCCGACCCAGGCGCGTCGCGTCACGGCCGCGATGCACGACCGTGATTCTGCTCGGCGGAATCCACAGTCGCTCCACCGCGCTCTGCTTGACGGCCTCGGTGATGGCGTGAAAATGCCGGGCAAATAGCTGACCCGTGACGATCTCCAATCCGCGTGCCACGGCCAAACGCTTGCGGTCGACGTTTGGGTCGTTGGCGAGCCGGGCACGCTCGTAAGGCATGTTGACCAGGCTGGTGACGACTGGGATGCCGCTGCCGCCGAGCGCGCTCCGACCGAAGACGTCGGCTTCGAACAGGGTCGTGTGCGCCAGCTCGACGCGCTCGGCTTTCGCAAGCGCGCGCAACGCTCGCATTTGCGCGAGCCGGTTTCGACCTCGCAGGATGCGCACGTCATGCTCGCGAAGCACGAGCTGCTCGACTCCCTCGCGACGCGTATGGAAGCAGGCCACGATTGGATCGACGCCACCGGCGCGAAATCGCGGCAAGAGTTCCTGCAGTGAGCGTTCGGCGCCGCCCGCGCCGAGCGTGTCCACGATGAACAGTGTCTTCATCCGCTGCTTCTCGGTAAGCGCAGGCGCACCATCGCTCAAAACAGCTCGAGGTCGCCGATCGAGGCGTGAAAGTTGCCGGCAGAAGTGGGATCCGGAGCGGCCGGAGTCCTGGCAAGCTCCCGGACCGTGAAGATGGGGCCGAGTCTAGGTGCAGGCACGAAGCCGCACGCCGAAAGCACCGCGGCTTCGGCGCCGTCGCGACGGAGTGCCGCCACGGCATAATCGGGCCTGGTCTGGGCAAGCGCCGCGCGGACGCTGGCCACGGCCGTTCGGATCCCGTTCAGCGACGACTCGACCATCAGATCGGTGAACGTGAGCTCGTGCAGACCAGCCCGAGCTCGGCTGCGCTGGACGACGAGCGCTCTTCGCGGATCGAGCGACGTGAGCTCGTAGACAGCCGCCGGACAGCTCAGGTAACGCCAGTCCAAATAGTTGGCGGAGTAGGAGGTAGCATAGCCTTGGACGCGCGCAGCGACCCGGGTGAAGAGCTCGGCGCGGTCGGCGGCTTGGAGTAGCTCTCGGGCTGCGTCCGTCATCGCTGGTCGGCTACTGGCGGCTGAGTCGACCGCTCTAGAACGGACCAAGAGCGAGGAAAGCGCACGTATCGGGCGGCACGGCTTGACCCAAAGCGAAACCCGCCCGACCGGTTGCCAACCCATCTTGAGGTAGCCGGGACGACTTTTGGGGTTAGGTGTATTGAACACGAAGGCAGTCCCCGCGCGCGTCATCTCGTCGACCAGACCCAGCGTCAGGCGCTTGAAGATACCTTTGCCCTGCCACTGTGGATCTGTGGCCGTGTCGACGGCGCGCACTGCTTGCACCGAGGCGGTTCCGCCCGCCCACTGCCAGCGCCAGCGCATGAACAGCCGCACTCCGATGACTGAGTCGTTCGCCGTCGCGAGCCACATCGGCGACGGACCGAAGGGGTTCGCACGGTGCTTCCAGGTCCAGAACTCGCGCGTCCGCGGGATTTTCCCCTCGCCGAGTGCAACCCGCATCAGCTCGATCACCTCGGGAATGTCAGCCTCGGTGCCGGGCCGAATTTGATAAGGACTAGCTGGCGACGGCATCGCTGTAAATCTGTTCGATCTCGCTCATCATCCGCCGCGTGCTGAAACGATCACGAACGCGTTGCCGGGCAGCTTCACCGTAGCCATGTCGGCGGTCAGCGCCACCGGCGAGCAATGCCTGCACTTCGCGCGCGAGGCTGGCGACGTCGCCCCGGGGCAGCACGATGCCGTTCGTGCCGGACTGAATCATCTCGGGCATGCCGCCGGCATCCGTGACGACGGGCGTCAGTTGCATCGCCATGGCTTCCAGTAGCGCGAGCGGGACACCCTCGAAGTCCGACGTCATCAAGTACACGTCCATGGCGGCCAAGTAAGGACGCACGTCTGTCTGAAGCCCGGGGAGCAGCACGCGGCCGCTGAGTCCCAGCTCGCTGACGCGGCGCTCCACGAGCTGGCGCTCAGGGCCGTCACCCACCAGCAGAAAGCGCGCATGAGGAGTCTCGTCGAGCACGCGCCTGGCGACCTCCAGCCATAAATCGAGGCGCTTCTGCTTGCGAAAGACCGCGACGCTGCCGATCACCACGTGCTCTGGCGCAATGCCCAGCTCTCGCCGAACCCGGTCCCGATCCCCATCGAAGTCGCCGCGCACGAAGCGATCTAGCGAGACGCCGTTCAGGACAACCTGCACGGGCACGGCGCCGCCGAAAGCCCGTGAAATCGAGGCTGCGACGTCGGACGACACCGCAATCACCCGGCGCTGCAAGCGCCAAGTTGCCCGTGCTGCGAGCCTGGTGGCGGTGTGGTAACGCTCGATCGCATTGTGCTCGGTGTAGACCACGGGCACGCGCGCCGCGAGCCCGGCGAGCCGACCCACGGCGCCCGCCAGTGGGAGGTGGCAATGCACCAGGTCTGCTCGCCAGTGTCGCAAGTGAGCTGCAACCCTCGCGGTTTGGGCGAACATGGCGCCAGCGTTGGTAGCCGGAAAGCAGACGACGTGTCCAAACTGGCGCTTCAGCTCGGGCACCAGCGCGTCCTTGTGGGGCAGAAAATAGCCAAAGCCGTACACGATCCGAGCAGGATCCGAGAGCCGCGGACCATCGGCGAGGAGCATCTCGGCGCCACCGCGCCCCAAGCTCTTGATCAAATGAAACACCCGCAACGGTCGGCTCATTTTCGCCATTGCCGTAGACCGCTGGCGATGGCTTCACGCAGCCACAGCCGGGAACCGACGAACGCCTCGAAGTCAGGCTCGTCACACCGCACGGGGAAACGCGGAACACGGTAGCGATCGCCGCCCGTGTAGCGACGACCACCTGCGACGACCGCGTTGTCGTAGTGACTCGCGACGGCCCGTGTCGAGCGCGAGTCGTATTTGGCTTGGGGGTAGCAGAAGCTCCGGACCGTGACCGATAACTCCCGTTCCAGAGCTTCACGGCTCTCGGCGAGCTCGCGCGTCAGGTTCACACGGGATGCAGCACGGAGGTTGAGATGGTCGACGCCGTGCGAGCCGATCTCGACGCCCTCGCGCGCTAGCTCCCGCAGCTCCGTCCAACTGCAGGCGCGCAGGCGCGTACCGCGGATCGGTGCGGGAGCATCACCGCGGACGAAGCCAATCGGCACGTAGAGAATCGCCGGAATCCGTCGCTCGCGCAGGATGGGCCAGATCACCTCCGCGAAGTTGGCGTAAGCGTCGTCGAAGGTTAGCGCGGCTGCCGCTCGCTCGGCGGATGTTTCGGCGGAGGCGAGGGCGCTTTCCAAGGGCAGCAGTCGAAAGCGCCGCTCGAGCACGTCGAGTTGATACTGAAAGCGATCGACGCTGATGTCGATGGGCGAATCGACGCCGCTTCCCACCAAATGGTACGCCAAGATCAAGCTGCCCGACTTGGCGTCCGGTATGCCCCGCTGCGCGCCGGCCAAGACTCGAGCGAGCTTCAAATGCGGACCCTCCGCAGCGGAGCGTGAGAAGCCGTAGCGTTACTTTGCACCGGCTGGACGCGCGCGACGGCGAACAGGTGACCGGCGGCGAGTGTGAGCAGGTACGGCAAGATCACGGCGCGCTGGCGCGCGATGATGCCGAGGTTGGCGAACGCCAGCCCGTACATCAAGGAGATGCCCAGTGTGAAGACCAAGCTAAAGCGCGCGAACGCATTGCTCCGCCAGTCCTTGATGAACGCCCACGCCGTGCGCCGACGCACCCAGACAATCACCCAAAATACGCTAATTTCGAGCGCGCTGACGAGCGCGATGCCGCGCGCCTCCCACAGAAAAGGCCGCGCCAAAATGGTGACGAACGCCATGGGAACGGAGGCCCAACCGGAGGTCGTCGCAATGCGGCTGCCGCCTTGCTCGGTCTTGCCTGCGCGGAACTCGAAGTGCTCCTGGACGCCGTCGAGGTCGGCGTCGCCCAATCCCATTTGCTGCAGACCACTTTGAAGGCTGTAAATGGCGAGCGCGCCGGCCACGATGATGCCGGTGATCCGACGCCACTTGAGCAGCGATCCCGAGCCGAGCGACTCCGCGACGAGCAGCGCGCCGGCGGTAACGGTAGCCACGTGGGGCCGGATGGCACCCGTCAAGGAGAGTCCCAGAAGGACGATTGCCCAGCGCGGCGTGCCCTTACCGATGTAGCCCCAGATTGTTACGCCCGTGGCGAGCAGCATCAGCGCCTCCTTACCGATGCTGGAGGGCCAGAACCAGAGCGAAGGCCATAGCCAAACCAACCGGGCGAACTGGAGCTCTGCCTCTTCGCCGAAGATCCTGCCGAAACCGCGCACGCAGAGTACGAGTCCCGTGAACGAAAACAGAGAAAACGACAGAAAAGCGGCGCGGATACTGTCCCCGGTGAAGAACACGACGAAGCCGGTCACGCTGCGTACGAACTGGGTACCCCACCATTGACCGCTGATCGTGCCTTCGCCGAACATGAACCCGAAGTCGAACGAACGGATCAGCTCGGCGTAGCTGCGAGCGATCTCGAAGTACATTCGGGAGTCCCCCGAGCTGTAATAGACAGCTTCCATGACTTCGAGGCGAGCTGTGCTGCCCACCAACCGGAGTGCCAACCCGACGAACAGCAGGCCCGCTAGCTTGGGCGGCATCACGCGCTGAGCCCATAGACCGCCGCCCACTAGCACCAGCACCCCGAGCACAGCGAACGCGAGCCAATCCGCCATCCAACTAGGGCTTTCGGCGCAGGACGAACGGGGGTAACATTGCCTCGAGATGTGTAGCGCGGAAGCCGCTCCGCATTCAACCCGTAGCCCTAACGGCCCGGATTTGAGGCTACACTTTGCTCCTTGTTATGCGCTCGGAGAAGCTAAAGCGCTGCATGGACGTCGTCATAGCCGGTACGTGCCTGGTCGCGGCCGCACCGGTGCTCGTCGCTACAGCCGTCGTGGTGCGCGTGGCGCTCGGCACGCCGGTATTCTTCAAGCAACAGCGGCCGGGGCGGCACGGGCAGCTGTTTTGGATGCTGAAATTTCGAACGATGAAGGACGCTGTCGACGCTGCGGGCAACACCCTGCCCGACGCCGAGCGCTTGACTGCGGTCGGCCGCTTCTTGCGAGCAGCCAGCCTCGACGAGCTGCCGGAGCTGATCAACGTGCTCCGCGGTGAAATGAGCCTGGTGGGACCGCGACCGCTGCTCGTGGAGTACCTGCCGCGCTACTCGACCGAGCAGGCGCGGCGGCATGACGTAACTCCCGGTATCACCGGCTGGGCACAGATCAACGGCAGAAACGCGCTCGGCTGGGTGCAGAAGCTCGAGCTCGACTGCTGGTATGTCGACAATTGGACGAACGAGCTCGACCTTCGGATCTTGCTGCGCACGGCCAGCTCCGTGCTGCGTCGAGAGGGCATCGCCCACGCCAGCGAGGCCACCATGCCCAAATTCATGGGAAGCCCGCCGACCCCGGACGCGTCATGAGCGCGTCACGATTGGTGGTGCTGGGAGCGGGCGGGCACGGCAAAGTGGTGGCCGATGCTGCTCGCGCGGCTGGCCTGCGAGTGCTGGCGTTTGCCGACGCAGATCCGTCACGGCGCGGGGCGCAGGTCTTCGGACTGCCCGTGCTCGAAGGGCAACTCGATGAACTTTGCCTGTACTGCGCGCGAGAGGGCGCCGCGGTCGTCGTGGCGATCGGGCACAACCGCGCGCGCCAGGCGGCGTTCGACGGGCTACGTGCGCGCGGGGCTCGGCTGGCGAGCGTGGTGCACCCTTCGGCGCTGATTTCGCCCGACGTAATCGTCGGCGCGGGCGCCGTGATCTTCGCGGGCGCCATCGTCAACGTGAGCTCGGTGATCGGAGACAACGCCATCGTCAACACGGGCGCGCGACTCGACCACGACAACGTGCTCGGCGCGCACGCGCACGTTTCACCCGGCGTGTGCACAGGTGGCGAGGTGCGGATCGGCGAGGGGACTCATCTCGGAGTGGGCGTCAACGTGCGCAATCGCGTAAGCATTGGAGCGTGGTCGTTGGTGGGTGTCGGCGCCGCCGTCGTCGGCGACTTGCCCGACGGGGTGGTGGCCTACGGCGTGCCAGCGCGGACGGTTCGCGTCGCCACGGCGTAAGTAGGGTTGTAGATATGCCCCACCGTCGCCTATGGTCGCCTCGTTCATGCCGCGTCTGTTGTCGATGTATCTGCCACAGTTCTACCCGATCGCCGAGAATGACGAGTGGTGGGGTAAGGGTTTCACCGAATGGACGTCGGTTACTCGCGCACGGCCGTTGTTTCCCGGTCACTACCAGCCTCATTTGCCCGCGGATCTGGGCTTCTACGACTTGCGCTCGCCGGAAACGCGCATCGCTCAGGCTAGCATGGCGCGCAGCCATGGCATCGACGGCTTCTGCTACTACCACTACTGGCTCCACGGTCGGCGGTTGCTGGATCGCCCACTTCGCGAGGTGCTCGAAAGCGGGCAACCCGATTTCCCGTTTTGTATGTGTTGGGCAAACCACAACTGGAATCGCAATTGGAGCGGCGGCGAGCAGCAGATCTTGCTCGAGCAGTGCTACTCGCGCGCTGACGACCTCGAGCACATTCGCTACCTGATCCCGTACTTTCAGGACCCTCGCTATATCAAGGTCCAAGGCAAACCGGTGCTGCTCGTCTATCGAGCGGAGGATCTGGACGACTTGGAGGGGACCCAGCGCATCTGGCGAGAGGAGCTGGCCAAGGTCGGCATACCGGGCATCTACTTGATCTGGATCGAAAGTAATCACCTGGGCACGCCGCACGATTTCACGCAGCGCGGCTTGGACGCAGCGTGTGAGTTTCAGCCGCGGACTGGTACGGCGGGGGCACCCAAGCCAACCTGGCTACGCGGGCGACTGCGCCGCGTACTGCTAGGCGCTTACGGGCAGCACAACGTGCGCGATTACGAGCGCTTGGTGCGTGGTGCGCTCAGCCGGCCCGTGCCCGCCTACAAGCGTTATCCGTGCGTGACCCCGAGTTGGGACAATTCTCCGAGACGGCCCGCGCCGCTGCAAGCCAGTATTTGGGTGAACAGCACCCCGCAGGCTTACGAGTCGTGGCTGGCAGAGACTCTGCTGCGTTTTCGTCCCTTCGGCCCTGACGAAGATTTCGTATTCATCAATGCCTGGAATGAATGGGCTGAGGGGAACCACCTCGAGCCGGATCAAAAGTGGGGCCGCGCCTACCTTGAGGCTACGCTCCGCGCCGTCGAGCGGGCTCGCTAGGGACGCGCGAGCGACGCCACCCGCAGCCGGTATACGATCTGGCGCGCAAAGAGCGTGGGCCAGCTGCGCTTGGTGAGCTCCTTGAGTATGCCGAAGCGGCCGGGCACTTTGGGCGGCGGCGTGATCGCCTGCACGAGCTCGAATCCGGCGCCTCGGAACAGATCTTCTGCGGTCTTGCGGGTGAAAAAGCGTAGATGCGTGCGGTCGAGGACCCCGTCGTCTCGATACTCGAAGTCACCGCGCAAGAGGTCGAGGCGTATCTTCCAATGGGCGATGTTCGGCAGCGAGACTACCGCCTCGCCATCGGGCGCCAAACGCTCCGCAGCCAGACGTAGGGTCTCGTCCGGTGAACGCATGTGTTCGAGCACGTCTGCCATCAGCACGACCCGATAGGGGCCTCTCAGCTCATCAAAGGCGTGAGGATCCTCGGCGGAGCCGATCACCAACTTGCGGCAATGCTCCGCGGCTTTCACGGCATCGCGGGGGTTGAGCTCGATTGCGTCTACCTGACAGCCATGCTCGCTGAGAACGCGTGTCATATAGCCTGACGCAGGCCCGATCTCCAACACGGTCACGTTGGATGGAACCTGAGCCAAGATGCAACGCTGCGTTACCGACAAGCCGCGCAGCGTGACGGTGCGATCGTAAACCGAGGTCGAAGAGGCGTCGGAGGCAGAAAACATCGCAGATTCACGCGCCGGAACGGCGCTTGCGTAGAACCAGGAGGATTTGTTCAGGTGACAGCGCGTCCACGTCCACGTCCACGAGCTCGAACTCTGACCAGTGTTTGGCAACGTACTGGGGGCTGATGGTCGTATCCCCGTAGGGGACCTCGCCATCTGGCCCTGGCTTCAATTTCACGTGAGGTTCGAAGGCAAAGCCCGTTTCCTGGTGACTCCGTTCGAGCTCCGCAGCGCGGACATGTTTCTTGTGCCGCCAATAGCTCGCGGGGCGAACCGTGAGCACGACGATGCCGTCGTCCGCGAGGGAGCCGTGGAAAGCCTGAAGCACGGCGCGGTGGCAACGTTCGGATAGGTGAGTAAAGATCGAAAATGCGTAGATGAGGTTGAACTTGGGACCCGGTAGCTCCGTTGGATACTCGGGCACGACTGCGAGGTTGCCGCGTACGCCCAACGCACGAGCCTCGTCCACGATCGTCTCCCAGGGATCGAACCCATAGAGCCGTTGCTCCGGAACGAATTTGGACATCAGCCGCAGTAGCCGACCCCAACCGAAGCCGTAATCGAGCACGTTGCTCTCGGCAAGCGGCTGCTTGACGTGCTTGGCCATCTTCTCGGTCAGCGACCGCACGAAGGCCGTGCTTTCGAGCATCAACGGTAAGCCTGCGTTTCCGACCCACTCCTTCTGGCGTTCTTCCGAGGGCATCCTCGGAAAGAAGCTACACAGATGCGGATAAGCGCTGGGCCGCTCGAATAGCAGCAGAGCGAATATGTCTAGCGATACGTTCGCGAACAGTTTGGAGATGTCCGCTTCTGGGTCGCGACTGAGCGTCTCGTCGAGTGACCGAAGCTGTTCAGTGAAGAAGGGATCAAAGAGCAGGCGCCGCTGCCGTTCCGCGTCTTGCGCGGCGCGCATGCCCATGTCCGAGCTGCTTCCCACGAACTTTCGGGTCCATTTCGCGACTTGGCGCAACCCGGGGTGAGCTGCGACGACTTGCTTCAGACGTTGTTCGACGCCAGGACGCTGACTCATGCCGACCTTCGTAACATGTTCGGTGTCCACGCGCGCGGGGTTGTTCAGAGCTAAAGGCCGGTCGTGGGGTACGCCGTCCAGTCGTTTTCAATACGTCCGTTCGCTGCGCCGGGTGCTGCCCGGCCGGCCAGGTTTGACTTCCGGCAGGAGCGGAGGCCGGCTGTCGGCTACAGTCGCCGGCCAATGCTGCTGTCAGTGTCCGTAGACCTCGATGAAGTGCACCACTATCGGGACATTCACGGCTTAGCGTCGCGTGGGCGGGGCAGCGAGGTGTACGCTCGCGCCGTACCGCGGATTGCGGATTGGGCACGTCAGCGAGACATTCCGCTGACGTGGTTCGTCGTGGGGCGTGATCTCGCGGAGCCCGGCAACGCCGAAGCAATGGCGCGAGTCGCCGACGCTGGCGACGAGCTCGGCTGTCATTCGTTCTCGCATTTCTACGACCTGACCCGGCGAAGCGCCGCCGAGATGCGCGCCGAGGTGGAGCAGGGGGTGAGCGCGATTTACGCTGCCACTGGGACCCGAGTCAGCGGATTCCGCGCCCCCGGCTACGTCGTAAACGACACACTGCTCGACGTCGTGCGCGAGGCCGGGCTCAGCTACGACTCGTCGGTGTTCCCGTGCCCCGCCTATTACGCGCTCAAGCTGGCTGCCATCGCGGCCAGCTCGACACGGCGGCAGGCATCGCAGTCGATCGCGGACGTGCCCGAGGTCTTGCGAGCACCGAGCCAGCCGTATCGTGTGGGGCGGCCCTATTGGTTTCGTGGCACCGGGATTTGGGAGATCCCGATCCAGGTGACGCGCCGAACGCGGTTACCGTTCATCGGCACCTCGCTCACCTTAGCAGGCTCGTTTGGAGCGCGGCTGTTTGCGAGGGGCGTGCTCGGTGAGCCGTGCGTCAATCTGGAGCTGCACGGTTTGGACGCGCTCGACTCACGAGATGGGCTGGACGACTTGGCGCGAACCCAGCCCGATCTTCGTCTGCCGTGGAGCAGGAAGCTCGAAGCTATTGGCGCCGCGGTGGATCTGCTGCGCGACCACGGCTACCGCTGCGTGCGCCTCGATGAGCTCGCAGCGCGGGCTGCAGCTTAGCCTGGGAATTTCTGCCGAGTGCCGCGTTGGCGGGGTTGGCCAAACGGCCTAGCTCACAGCTCCTGGGCGACCGTGATACAGTGCAGCTCCTCGTCGTGGAACGGCGAATTGACCAGGAGATTCGCATTGCCTGAAGCACAAATGCCTCGGCGTGGTCCTAAGAAGACCAAACTGCAACGTGCCGCCGGCCAAGCCCACCAAGCGCTTTGCATGCTACGCGGAGCGGAAGGTTGGAGTCGGCTGGAGCTCGCTCGCTATCTGGCTTCGGGCGCGTACAGCAGGCTCACCGGTGGCGGCGTGAACCAGCGTGAAGTGGATCTCAAGCTGAGCGGCTTCGACGTTCGGGTGCAGACGTTCTCTTCGCAGCTCGGATCTTACGCCGACATCTTCTTCCTCGATGAGTACGAGAAAGTCCCTGGCTTCGAGAGCCAGCCGGGTCAGACGGTCGTCGACGCTGGTGCCAACGTCGGCTTCTTCACGCTGCGGCACGCTCGGGACGTCGGGCCCAGTGGGCGAGTTTTCGCTTTCGAGCCCAACCCCAGCGTTTTTCGCCTGCTCCAGCACAACGTCGAGCGGAACGGATTGAAGCAGGTGAGCTGCCATCGGTCCGCGCTCGGCGAGCGCGTGGGGTCGTTGCTATTCACTTCGGATCCTCGCTCCACCAGCTGCGGCCACATCTCGGAAAGTGAAGAAACCGGCGAACCGGTGCCCGTTTCGACGCTCGACGCGCTCGTTGAAGAACAAGGGCTGACCTGCATCGACTTGTTGAAGCTCGATGTCGAAGGTTATGAGCCTCACGTCTTGCGCGGCGGAGCGCAGCGAGCTCTGGCCTGCACACGGCGCGTCGTCATGGAGTCACACCTGACGCGCGACATCGCGTGGGATATCCTGCGTCCACTGGGCTTTCGGAAGGCGTACGACGGTTTCAATCCCAACGTCGTGTACTTCACGCGCGAGCTCGGCTAACGGTGATCGTCGGCGGAGCGGGACGGCTATTTAGCGTTCGTTCGGCCTGCCGATGGCCCTGCAGTACCAATCGAAGAAGCGTCTGGTGCCTTCGGCGATGCTGATCTTTGGATCGTAGTCGAGCAGCTTGCGAGCCTTGCTGATGTCCGCGTACGTGTAGCTCACGTCGGCCCTCATCATGGGCTCGGAGGTGACGGGTGCGCGGTCGCCGGCGAGCGCCTCGAGATCGCGCACGAAATCGGCGAGCAGCACGGGCTCGCCGCGACCGATGTTGATGACTTCGTAGCCGAGGCGGCGATCGCTGGCAGCTACGATGCCTTGCACGATGTCAGAGACGTAGGTCCAATCGCGGTGCATCTGTCCGCCGTTGTAGAGCGGCATTGGCTGCTTGGAGCGCATCGCGTCCAAGATCTTGTAAGCGAGCATGTCCGGACGGCCGCGCGGGCCATAGACGGTGAAGAAGCGTAGGGCCGTGAAGTCGAGACCCTGGATATGATGGTACGAGTGCCCGAGTAGCTCGGCGGAGCGCTTGCTGGCCGGGTAGGGAGCGAGCGGGCGATCCGCAGAATCGGTCTCGACGAACGGCACTTGCTTGGTGTTGCCGTAGGCGGACGACGTCGAAGCCAGCACGAAGTTGGGCTTGCTATAGCAATTGGAGGCATCGAGCAGGTTCAACGTGCCGGTCAGGTTGGTGTCGTAATACAGCCAGGGATCGTCGACGGACACGCGCACGCCGGCCATGGCGGCCAGGTGTGCGACCGCGGTGAACGGGTGCTTCGCGAACAAGCTCGTTACCGTCTCGCGACTGCGAATGTCGCCTTGCAGGAACGTGAAGCGCTCGCTCGCACCGGGTGTCGCCTGCACCTCGACCAGGTTTTGTCGCTTACGGGCAGGGTCGTAATAGTCGTTCAAATTGTCGAGCCCCACCACGCGATCGCCGCGCTGGAGCAAAGCCTGCGCCGTGTGGCTCCCAATGAAGCCAGCGGCGCCCGTTACCAAAATGGTCTTTCCCGTCACGGTACGGAGCCTACACCACACCTTAACGGAAGGGAGAATCGCCAAGGCCGCCAAGGGATTTGGCGGGCTGCGCCCGGGGCCAAGCAACTGGTTGCCGGGTGGCCGATTGGTCGGCGTGTTCCGAGTAGAACCAGGGAACGAGTCGACTATTTGGCAAGGCGTGTAACGGAACTCGACTGCACGTCACGGTCAAACCCGAACCCAAGTCGGTGCGTTGCCGATCGTGTAGCTCGCGACCGGCGAAACCTTGCTTGCGGCAAAACTCGAGCACCTTCTGGTCGGAAGTCTGCTTGTATAGCACCGTGATCTTGGGCCGGAGCGCTTTTGGGATATCCAACAAGACTCGCGGACTGAAATGATCGGGATGCTCGTGCGAGAACCAGATGTAGTCGATGTCGGCGAACTGCTCGACAGTGAAGCCGCTCTCGACGATGAGATCCCAACCGTCGTTGAAGGCACTTCCGTACAGCCACGGATCGCATAGCAACCGAACGCCAGCGTGTTCGCAGACGAACGAGGCGTGATTGACGAAGCGAATGTCCATGGAGGCGGCCTCTGCGTGTCCAACGTAACTTCAGGCCTAGCGACCGTCGAGTAGCTTGCTGACAATATCAGCCACCCCGGCTTGCCAGGGCGCCGTGAAAATCAAGACCGTGGATGTGGTGGTACGAGTGACCGAGCAGCTCGGCGGCGCGCTTGCCGGCGGGGTAGGGCAGTGGACGATCTGCGGAGTCGGTCGCGATGAATGGCACCTGCTTCACAAACCTTACGCTGCTTCTCGATCTTCTATTTGTGAGAAGGGGGCGGGACGGATGGGGGCGGCATGGACACGCGGACGTCGTGCTGGTCCATCAAGCGTTCGGCGTGAATACCGCTGGCGGTCAGGAATTTGTGGACGACCTCGTCGGTCCCAGCCGAAAGCTCGCGCGGCGTGCCCTCGGCGGCGATGCGACCCTTTTCCAGCACGTAGATGCGGTCGGCGATATGCAGCGCGCCAGCCATGTCGTGGGAAATGACCACGCTGGTCACGCCGAAGCGCTCCCGCGTCTCCAGGATCATCTCGTCGACCATGCGGCTGGTGATCGGATCGAGCCCGCTGGTCGGCTCGTCGTACATCAGCACCTCGGGCTCCAGCATGAGCGCACGCGCCAGCGCCACACGCTTACGCATGCCGCCAGAGAGCTGACTCGGGCTCTTTTGGTCGCTACCCTCGAGCCCCAGCACATTGAGCTTGTCCAGTACCTTGTCCTTGATTTGGCGGTCTTTGAGCTTGGTGTGCTCGCGCAGCGGAAAAGCGACGTTCTCCAGTACGGTCATGGAATCGAGCAACGCGGAGTACTGAAACACCATGCCGAACTTGCGACGCGCGTCGTTCAGCTTGCGCTCGGACATCTCGGAGAGATCGATGCCGCCCACCACGACCTTGCCGCTGCTGGGCCGATCGAGGCCGATCAAGACCCGAAGCAGCGTGGTCTTGCCAGCGCCCGAGCCCCCGATGATGACGGCTACCTCGCTGCGCTCGATGCGCAGGTTCACGCCGCTCAGCACGACGCTGTCGCCGAAGCGCTTTTCCAGGTTCTCTACTAGTATCTGCGGCTCCGGCACGGCTCCGGCCGACCATAGCAGCGCGAGAGGAGCGAACAGGAAGGGTGGAAGATTGGAAGGGATTTTTGGGGTTCCTCCCCCCAAAAAGCCTTCTCATGCCTTCCACCCTTCCTGTTGATTCCCCCCGTGATACCTTCTGCCCGAAGGAGCCGCAAGGTATGACGCCAGAACACTGGGCCGCGCTGATCGAAGCTTCGGGTGCCAAGAAGGACGACAAGGGCTACTTGGTGCCCCCGGAAGGCAAGCTGATCACCCTTTACGTCGCCTCCGGTAGCGCCACGCTCAGCGTGCAGCGTATCGAGGCCATGCGCCAAGAGCAGGGTCTGGTGCACGCTCGCACCAAGAAGGGGGAGCTCTTCGTGCTCGCGCTGCAGGACGTGTTCGCTGGCGCGGTCGAGGAGACTCAGGGCAGCTCGGCGCGCAAGGCCGGCTTCGTCTGAGCGCGAGGGCCGTGGCGGAGACCGGGGTCATCTGCGTCGAGGTCGCTGGTTCCGCCTACGGGATCCCGGTGGCGGAGGTGCAGGAGGTGATGGGGTACAAGGCCCCGACACGGGTGTTTCACGCGCCCAGCGCGCTGGCCGGCATCACCAGTTTGCGCGGAGAGGTGCTGCCCATCATCGATCTCGCAGGCCTGCTCGACGGCGTCGGGGAGGAGCGGCCGCTGGCAGCAGATCCGCGCGTGGTCGTGGTGCGCGAGGTGGGTGGTGGGCGCCGTCGTGCGGGGCTCAAGGTCGACGGGCTCTTGGGTTTGCGCGAGGCGAAGCCAGGCGCTCGCACTGAAGTGCCTGCGGCCGTGGCCGCCCGTCTGGGTGACATCGTGATTGGTGTCATCAGCGAGCCCTCACCAGCCTTTGCCCTGCTTTCGGTGAGCGGTATTCTGGATTCTCCGGTGCTGCGCCAATGGTCCGGAGCGGCGCTTGAGTGACCTGGGCAGGGTCGAGCTCTTGAAGATCGTTGGGCTTCTCGAAGAGCGCCACGGCGTCGGCATCAGAGGGCAGGACCTACCGCTCTGGCTCGAGGAGCGGCTGAAGCAGGCCGTGGAAGCGCTGCTCTCCGCGCGCAAGCTCGACGTTCCGTCGTTGCTGGCGGCTCTAGAGCGCGAAGCAGAGCTAGTCGTGGAGCTGGCCAATGCGCTGCGTGTCGGTGAAACGCGTTTTTATCGCGATGCGGCGCAATGGGAGGCCCTGCGCTCGAACGTCATTCCCCAGCTCTGCTCCAGTCGGGAGGACTCCCAGTCGCTCGTTGGGCTGTCCGCGGGCTGCTCGACGGGCGAGGAGGCGTGGACGCTGGCGATGTTGTTCGGGGAGGCGCTCGGACGCGGCGCTGGCGGGCGGCAGCGGGCTCGGGTGCTCGGTGTCGATCGCAGTGAGGCGGCGTTGGTCGTTGCGCGAGCCGCCACCTACGACCAGGGCAGCGGGCAGCAGCTCCCGAGCGATTTGGCTCGGCGTTTCCTGCAGCCCGCGATCGATGGTAGCGCACGCGTTTCCGCGGCGCTCATGCCCATGGTCAGCTTCCAGGTCCGGGACTTGACGCGGGGTGTTCCGCCGGGGCGCTACGCGATAATAGTCTGTAAAAACGTGCTCATCTACTTTGGGGACGAAGCCCAGGAGCGGCTGGCTGCGGAGCTGATGCGCTCCTTGACCGACGACGGCGTGCTGCTAGTGGCCAGAAGCGAGGTCCCGATCGTCCGCGCCCTCGGCGCCCGTGCCGTCGAAATCGCTCCCGGAATAACAGCCTTCAAATCCAACTGACGGCGCACCACGGGCGAGAAAACAGGGAGACGGGGAGATTTCATTTGTGGGTTAGGCGGCGGATCCCTCGTTTCAAGGTCTCGACGTGAAAGTTGACGAGGAGCCCAACCGGTAGGCCCGTCAATTTCAGGTAGGTCAGTAGCTGCGCTTGGTGGGCGGGCATGAGCTGTTCTACGGCCTTTATCTCGAGCACCAATCGATCTTGGATGACGAAGCCAATCGGTATCCATGGTCCAGCTCGATTCCCTTGTAGGTTACTGGGACGGACCTCTGGCGTTCGAACGCGAGCTGACGGAGCGAGAGCTCATGCGCCAAGTAGCGCTCATACGCGGATTCGAGCAAACCTGGACCGAGCGCGTGGTGCACTTCAATGCACGCTCCAACGACGCTCTCCGACAACCCCCAAAATCTCCCCGTCTCCCCCTCTCCCTGTTGCATTCCCATGAATCGGCCGGTAGCTGGCTGAGTTGCGCGGAAGGTTGCGGCCCAGAGCCTCTCGCGGTAGCTGCACGCGCATGTCTCAGGCGGATCCGCTGCAGATTGGCGCGTACGGTTTCGGGTCGAGGCTGTTCATCGGTACCGGCAAGTACAAGGACGTGGCCGAGACGCGCGCGGCGCTCGAGGCTTCGGGCGCGGAGGTAGTGACGGTGGCGCTGCGCCGCGTGGATCTGAAGGATCGCGGCGCGGGTTCCATGATGAGCTTGCTGCTCGAGAAGCGCTGGACGCTGCTGCCCAACACCGCGGGCTGCTACAGCGCCGACGAGGCGATCCGGACGCTGCGCCTGGCGCGCGAGCTCGGCATCGGGGAAATCGTGAAGCTCGAGGTCATCGGGGACCCCAAGACGCTCTATCCCGACAACGAGCAGACGCTGGAGGCTGCCAAGTTGCTGGTCAAGGAGGGTTTCACGGTGCTGCCCTACTGCATCGACGACCCGATCATCTGCAAGAAGCTCGAGGACGTGGGCTGCGCGGCCGTGATGCCGCTGGCGGCGCCGATTGGCTCCGGGCTCGGCATCCGCAATCCTTACAACCTCCGGATCATTCTGGAGCACGCGAAGGTGCCGGTGATCGTCGACGCCGGCGTGGGGACGGCGAGCGATGCAGCCATCGCGATGGAGCTCGGCTGTCACGGTATTTTGATGAACACCGCCGTCGCGGGGGCGAAGCAGCCGGTGCTGATGGCCGAGGCGATGCGCGAGGCGGTGAGCGCCGGTCGCAAGGCCTTTCTGGCGGGGCGGATGCCCAAGCGCCTGTACGGAAGTGCCTCGAGCCCGGAAGCCGGGTTGATCGAGTAACCGTGGAGAAGGCTCCCTTAACCGTGGAGAAGGCTCCTTTCACCGCCTACCAGCGGCGTCTTTTCGTGTTCCTGAGCGTCGCGACCTTCTTCGAGGGCTACGACTTTTTCGCGCTGAGCCAGCTGCTGACCAGCATCCGCGAGACCTATGGGCTCTCGCCCGAGCAGGGCACGTGGCTCGTCACGCTCATCAACTTCGGGACCATGATCGCCTACGTGCTCGTGAGGAGCGCCGATCGCTGGGGCCGGCGGCGCGTGCTGTCGATCACGATCGCGGGCTACGCGCTCTTCACCTTTCTATCAGCCCTGGCTCCGAATGCGATCATGTTCGGGGTGCTGCAGATGATCGCGCGAGTCTTTCTGATCGGTGAGTGGGCGACCAGCATGGTCGTGGCCGCCGAGGAGTTTCCGGCCGAGCGGCGCGGCACGGTGATCGGCGTGGTCAGCGCGAGCGCCGGGCTCGGTTCGATTGTCTGCGCAGGGGTGGTGCCGCTCTTGCTCAAGACGCCGCTCGGCTGGCGTAGCGTCTACCTGCTCGGAGTCCTGCCGCTGCTCTTGCTCATGTACGCGAGGCGCAACCTGAAGGAGACGCGGCGCTTCGCGGAGCGCGCGGCGCAGGGGCCGCTCGACCCGCCCCTGCTCGAGATCCTGCGCGGCCCCCACCGCCGGCGCGTCCTGGAAATGGCGCTCATCTGGTTCCTTTCCTACATTTGCACCAGCAATGCGGTGCTGTTTTGGAAGGAGTTTGCGCTAGCCGAGCGCGGGCTGACGCATGGCCAGACTGGGCTCATCGTCAGCGTGGCGGCGGTGGTTTCGATGCCCTTGGTCTTTTTTGCCGGCGGCATGCTGGACGCGATCGGGCGCCGCTGGGGTTCCGCGGTGATCTACCTGGCGACGGTCCTGGGTGTCCTCGGTGCCTACACGCTGCACGGAGTGGTGCCGCTGCTCATCTGCATGACGCTCGGGATCTTCGGGCTCAACGCCGTGCTCACGGTGCTGAACGCGTTCATGACCGAGCTGTTTCCGACCGAAGCGCGCGGCAATGCCATGGCCTGGTCCAACAATCTGCTGGGCAGGTTGGGCTACTGCCTCTCGCCGCTCCTGATTGGTGAGCTGGTCGGTGAGCACGGTTGGGGGCTGCCGCTGCGCCTGACCACGCTCTTCCCGCTCGTGGCCCTCGGACTGATCTTCTTTTGGCTTCCCGAAACGAACGCACGGGAGCTCGAAGAGACCTCGCGAGCTAGCGGTGCCTGATGGCCGTACTGGTCGAGATGTGGCGTAAACCGCGCGGTTTCGGGGTCGATGTCGCTCCGGCGCTCGTCTACCTGGCAGCGCTGTTCTGGTTCGGCCTCACCCCACTCAAGAGTCTGCCCGGGCCGGAGTTCCGGTTCGCCGACAAGGTGTGGCACTTCTTGGCCTTTGCCGTGCTGGTCGTACTGCTGGCGCGCGCGCTTTGGCACTGGGGGCGCAGGCTCACGTTGGCAGGTCGCGACGGCGCGCTTCTTTCCGCCGGACTCGGGGCGCTGCTCGAGGTCTTGCAGTCGTTGACAGCGTTCCGCTCCGCGGAGGTCGCTGATCTGGTTGCGGATGGTCTCGGTGCGCTGGCGGCTTACTTCGTCCTTCGCCGTCTGGCTGCAGGCGCGAGCGAGACGTCCGCGCCCGACGCGAGGGCTTGAGCTCATGCGACGCCCGGCGCCTCGGCTCATCGTCATCACCGATCTTTCTTTGCTCACGCCCCACGAGCTCGTCCGGCAAGTGGAGGCGCTCGCCTTCGCTGCGCGCGCAGGCAGCGTGGCGATCCTGCTGCGCGATCATGACGCTCCTGCTCGGCTACGGCTCAACCTGGGGCGACAGCTGGGGCAGATCGCGCGATACGCCGACCAACAGCTCTGGGTCGCCGATCGATTGGACCTGGCGCTTCTGCTCGAGGCGGATGGAGCACACCTGGGTGAGGCCAGCGTCTCCGGACACGACGCGCGTCGTCTGCTCGGCCCTGACCTGCACCTATCGCGCGCGTGGCACTGTGCGGAGCTGGAAGGGCTGGACGCCGAGCTAGACGGATTGGATGCGCTCCTGCTTTCACCCGTCTTTGCGGCGCGCAAGGGGCGACCGGCTCTCGGTGCTCCGGCGCTCGCGTCGCTCGGAGCTGCCCTCCAGACACACTTCCGGCCGATCCGTTTCTACGCGCTGGGTGGCGTCACCGCCATCGACGTGCCCGCCTGCGACGCCGCGGGCGCCGCAGGCGTCGCCGCTATCGGGGCTGCGCTCGTGCCGGAGCCTCGCCCCCTGCTCGAAGCGCTGGGGATCCTGCGAGGTTAGCGGCCTTGCTCTTCCCTATGTTGGACTTCTATCGCGTGATGAAGTGCGGAGGTTGAATGAGGAAGCGGGCTACGAAAGCTAGTGTGAAAGACTGACCGGCGTGCCGAGCTTGCTCGACAGCACGCGGGAAAGCGTGGCCCACAGCTCGTCCCCCGTCTTCCTGGCGATCCAGGCGGAGCGCTCGGCATCCCAATCGAAATGCCAGGCGGAGCGTTCGGCGGCCATCCAGATCTGCCGCGCCGCGCGGTGGCTGTTGACGATGTAGCGCGCCCCGCCTTCGAGCTCCAGAGTCAGGATGTCGCTCGAGAGCTCCGCCTCGACTCCCGACAGCTCGAGCGCGTCGAGCGCATTTACCAGCGCGCGAAGCTCCGGCAGGGCACGCGCTTCGTACTCCTCTTCGGTGATCGACATGTGGGGCGAGTCTGACCCTGCCGAGCGATGTCTGCTACTGCGCCGCCGGCAAGCAGGCGCCCGCCATGCAGCGATTGGGCGCGATGCAGTCGCCGTCGTTCAGGCATGGAAACACGCATTTGCCGAACTGCGGATTGCAGTGGTGGGTCGCACAATTGGCGTCGCTCGTGCAGGGCAGAGCCAGTGGTCCGGGAGCGGAGAGCGGCGCTGCGGCGGGTGCAGCTGCCGGTGCAGCACCCGGCGCGGGAGCGGGCGCTGGGGGCGGCGCGGTGCCGGGCGCGGGTTGCCCATAGCCTGGCTGAGCGGGGGGCTGGCCGTAGGGGGCCGCCTGACCTTGCTGTGGCGGATAGCCGCCCTGCTGGGCAGGCTCTTCGCTCTTGCACGCGATGGCGAGCCCCAGAACCGAAAGCGCTACGATCAACTGCTTGAGCTGCATGCTTGAAGCCTCCAGGACGCTGGTCCTACCGGTCTGGGTGCTCGAGGTCAATGTAGATGGCGACCTCACGTCAATG
>DATEDZ010000140.1:0-7291 GCA_035281385.1 Polyangiaceae bacterium | reverse complement strand
CTCGAATGGGTCGTCCTGGTTGTCGTTGCGCAGGAAGCGCATCCGACCGTCCCAGTTGTGCACCATGATCGACTCTAGGCCCATGTGGTTGGTCAGGGCGGTGTTTTGGTGCGTTTGCAGGGTATGAGCGAAGAACTCCTTATACGAGTCCTTGCCGGTAGACCAAACGCTCAGCGGCACCAGTGTGGCCAGCGCCAGCACGGCGCCCGAGAATAGCATCAGGTGGTCACGCCGGATGATCGGCCCGGGTCGCTTCTTGCGCAGGGTAAGCACGATATGGATGCCGATCATGACGGCCCAGCCGCCGAAGAAGATGGCGGGGAAGATGCGCAAGAGCGCTGACCACATCAGCGCGAAGCCGGCCAGGAAGTAGTACTTCTTCTTGGTCAGGCATAGCGACGCCACCAGAAAGAACCACCAGTCCTGACGGATGAAGGCGCCGCCCGTCCAATAGAAGTCCGCGGCCTTGTTACAGCCCCAGAACACCACCGCGACGGCCGTCGTGCGCCAACCAAAGGCCCAAACCAAGAGCCCCACGGCGCCGAGATGTAAGAAGATGTCGATGCAGGCCAGCCACTTGAAAAAGCCGTCGCCCGCCGTCCCCAAGTTGGCGAACGCCTTGCCCGTCATGGTCCAGACCGGCGGCGGGTTGTAGCCGTGGTCCTTGATCATGTTTTCCCAGTAACTGCCCGCCGCGGATTTGTAGAACCAGTCGATATCCTTCTTGAACGCGTCCCAGCGTTCCTTGCTGAAATGACTGGTGCAGTGCTTGGGATCTTTGATGACCTCGGTGTCGACGATCGGCTTGATCAGGTTGACCCGTAGGTCACGGATGTCGCGCTTGCGGATGTTGGCGCCGCGCCCGAGCTCCACCTCGGCGATGGCCGTGCACTCGTAGAGCCGGGTGTACCCGACTTCGTTGAAGTACTTCGAGCCGGTGTAATAGTGGAAGAACTCGTGGCGGTGGTAGTACTCGGAGTAGCGAGTATTCGGGTTGAAGTAGTCGAAGTAGACGCCAAACCCGAGCACCGTGAACAGGATGGCGACGTTGCGCACCCATTTCTTCGGCACCGCCTGCCCGAGCTTGTACGCGCGCGCCTCGTACATGAGCAGGGCAGCGCCGACCGCGGTCAGGGTCGCGCGCACTCCGTTCAGGAAGGGCTCGAACTGGTCCTTCTGGAGCCACTTGTTCTTCCAGAACTCGTTCTTTCCGGAAATCAGCTCGAAAAACCAGGGCCCCCAGTCGGTGCTGGCAGCATCCGCAAGCAGCGAAGCAAGCGTCATCGGGAGGGGTAAGTAGCGCGGGCTCCCGAGCCCACAAAAGAAAAAAGAGCCGGGCGGCACTTCGGGACCGCCCGGCCCTTTCCAGCTAGCCCCAGGCGGCGGTCAAAACCGACGCCCGTCCCCGGAGGAACTTAGGGCTCTGGCAGGGGGTGTGCCGCGCGATCGACGCGCAGGTACCCACCCGCCGCTCAGCCGGATCCGTTCGGTCAGCAGCGAGTTAAGGCTCACCGGCCGAACGAAAACCTACCGGCTAAGTCCGAGGGTCCACCTCCGGTTTAGGGGCACAAGTACTGTTCATTACGCACTTCCTCCTCAGGCAGCAGCCTGACGCCCTAGCCGAGGTCGTGGAACGAGAGCCCTTTCCAGACTCTATCGCCACGTTCGGCATTTTGGGGCGCTTCCGAAAGGAGACCATAGGGTCTCGGCCAGTGTGCAGGTGCGAGGGAGGCCCCCGCCGGATAATTCCGGGAGAAAGCTCCAGCCTGCACGTTGGTTCAGACATAGCACGCGGCGCTTTTTCCCGCTAGGGGATTCGCGTGATTTCTTTAGCGATAGTAGGAGCTTAGGGGCGCCGCTCCGTCACTCGCCCGAGTCTGTCTCGTTTCGCGGGGCTGCGCCCCGTTCCGCTCACCGTGCTGATACGCGTACGCCGTCCAGGCCGTAGGTCATCGAGCAGGGCAGCGCGACCGGTTGGCTATCGGTGCCGGTCGTGAACTCGGTGCAGTCGGAGTCGGCGATCGCTTCGAAGGCGTAGCTCAGCTTCATGCTCAGTGCTTCGCTGGCGTCGCTCAGCACGCCGGCGGCGATGTCGCTACGCCGCATCGTGCAACCCTTGGCGGCACCACGCCGCTCGGCGAGCGTCTGGTCGACGTGAGTCTCGAAGCTGAAGCTCCCCGCATCGTCGATCTCTCCCACGATGGCTTCACGACCATTGAGCCAATATAGCGTGCTGCGAACGCGCGACAGCTTCACCTCGAAGCTCCATTTGGCCGGCGCGTTCAAGCTCTCGGCACCGCAGCTATCGTCGGTTAGCTTGCCAGACAGCGCGTAGAAGCCGAGCACCTCGCCCGGCGCTTTGGGATCCTCGCTGCCAAGCTCGTCCGGGTTAGCGCAGCCACCCAGCCAGAGCAGCGGACACCACCAAAAACAAAGGGCACGCGAGAACGCTCGCATGCCCGAGAAGTAACCGGCGCGCTAGCGGCCGGCCAAGTTCAGCGCTTAGCTGGCCGCGGGGGGCTCAGCCGGTGCGGCCGAGGGCGCCGCCTTGCGGTCCAGCGCGGCTTGCAAACCAATGCGGCCACGCTTGCGGGCTTTGAGCTTCTTACCTTTGAGGGGCGTGGTCAGCCACTCGTGGCGTTTACGGACGTTCCAAAGCGATCGGTTGGACATGAAGGTGCGCTCGGTTTACTCGGTGGAGAGGGGGGGCGCAAGTCCGTGGGAATGGCCCCGCCAGACGGCTAGGATGAAAGTCCGCCCATGACCGAATGGACTGCTGTCTTGTTGGGCGTTGGGGCCCCGGCCCCAACGCTGTATTTTGCAGGCTTTTCGCGATGCCGTACTCGATGAGCGAGTGGGTTTCTGTCCCGTTGGGCTTTGGGCCCAGCCCCAAAGCTGCGCCCTGCTAGGTTTGGGCGAGGCCGCCTCCCATGAGCGAATGGGTTTCTGTTTCATTGGCTTTGGGGCCCCAGCCCCAAAGTTGTGTTTTGAGGGGTTCTCGCGAGGACTTCTGCCATGAGTGAATGGGTCACGGGGCAAATGCCCATCTATCCGCTGCCGGGCGGGACAGTCCATTCGCCGCGGGGAGCTAGCTATCTCCTGGGCGAGCTGATGGGCGAAGGGTCGTTCGGTGCCGTCTTCGACTGCATCGGGCCGTTCGACCAGCCCTTCGCGCTCAAGATGTTCCGGCCCGGCAAGCGCCACTACAGCGAGGTGCGCGCGGAGTGGCAGCGCGAGGCCGAGCGGCTGTATCGGTTGCGGCACCCGAACGTGGTCTACGTGTTCGACTACTTCGAGTCGCAAGGACTGTTCTACTTGGTGCTCGAGCGCTGCGACCACAGCTTGCTGGACATGCTGGGGACGCCTTTCACCGATCGTCTCGTGGTCGACCTATCGCGGCAGATCCTGTTCGCGCTGCAGTACTTGTCCGATAGTCAGATCATCCACAACGATCTGCACGCTGGCAACATCCTGGTCCTGCAGGGCGAGGAGCTCACGCTCAAGCTCAGTGACCTCGGCATCGCACAAGATCTGGCAGGTCAGACGGCGGTGCGGCCGCCGCTGGTGCAGCACCGCATCATGGCGCCCGAGCTGGTAGCTGGCGGCTACACGACCAAGCAGAGCGATCTGTATCAGCTCGGTCTCTTGATGTACGAGATGCACACTGGCCAGTATCCAGTCGATACCAACCAGGGCTATGGCGCGATGCTGCAGCAGATCAAAGAAGGCGTGCCCCGCCTGAAAGCCGAAGCATTGGGAACGCCCATCGGCAACATCGTGAGCGTGCTTTTGAGGCGCAACGAACAGTACCGCTACACCTCGCCCGCGCAGGTCTGGGAGGAGCTACGGCGCCTGGACGTCTGGGCCGACGTGGTGCGGCAAACCGAGACGCTCGTGCCCCCGCCGACCACAGCGGCGGAGTCACCCAAAGCCTGAGGCAATGGCGCTCCACACAGAGCTTCTGCTCGGCATCGACTTCACGCTTGAGCGGTGATGAGCGTTGAAGAACTTGCGGAGGCCAGTGGCGGCCTCATATTCTTTGCCCCTCATGCACGTCACGATGGTCAAGAAGCGGCTGAGCGGCGGTCGGCCTTGCGACAAGTGCATCCAGGCTGAAGAGCTCTTGAAGCGCCGGGGCCTTTGGGAACGCATCGACGAGGTGGTGTGGGCGGACGAGGACGACGCGGCCTCGCCGGGCATGAAGCTCGCTCGAGAAAAAGGGGTCACGCTCGCCCCGTTCTTCGTGGTGCGGGAAGGCGAGCAGGAGCAGGTCTATACGAGCGCGCTCGGCTTCATCAAAGAGCGACTGGCGCTGCCGGCTTCGACTGCGCCTGCTCCGGGCAAAGCGTTGATCGAGACCGGCGTGGGCGCGCTGGCTGGGGAGCTCATCGGTAAGTCGCCTGCGGAGGTGATGGGCCGCGTCCTGTCGCAGTTCGGCGCGCGAGCCGCGATTTCATTCAGCGGGGCCGAAGACGTGATGCTGATCGATCTGGCGGCGAAGTCCGGCCATTCGTTTTCGGTATTCTCGCTCGATACGGGCCGCTTACACGCCGAGACGTATCGCTTCATCGATCGCGTGCGTAAGCACTATGGCATCGAGATCAGCGTGATGTCGCCGGACACGGTCGCGGTCGAGGAGCTGGTGCGTAAGAAGGGCCTGTTCAGCTTTTACGACGACGGTCACAGTGAGTGCTGCGGCATCCGCAAGGTGGCTCCTCTGCGCCGCGCGCTGACGCGCTATGCGGCTTGGATTACCGGACAACGCCGTGACCAGAGCCCCACACGCGCCGACGTGCCGCTCGTGCAGCTCGACACGAACCAGGGCGCCGACGGTCCCATCCTGAAGGTGAACCCGCTCGCTGAGCAGAGCCTGGCCCATGTCTGGCAGTACATTCGCGACGAGTCGGTGCCTTACAACCCGCTGCACGACCAGGGCTTCGTCTCGATCGGCTGTGAGCCGTGTACCCGCCCGCCCCGTCCCGGTGAGCACGAGCGCGCCGGCCGCTGGTGGTGGGAAGACTCGACCAAGCGTGAATGCGGCCTGCACCTGCCGCAGAAGGCTTAGCGGAGCAACCAGGCAGGATGCTTAGATAAGTATCAATAAAGCTGGTTTGCCCGATTTCGGGCAGAAAATTGGACCAGGGGGAACGAGGCTGTCAGATTGGGCCGATGAGTGCCCCGGTCGCCGATGCGCAAGAGCGGCTCCGGTCCCTTTTGGGGCTGAGCGGGACGCAGGCGGCGCGGGCCGTCGATGAGGTGATTGATTCGCTCGGGCTCGAGGTCGACGAGTTCATTGCGCGGCGGCACGCGGAGCTGCAGGGGCAGGGCGAAAACAACCCCGAGATCTTCGAGCGTATTGCCGAGGAGCTGCGCTGCTTGCGCTTCAAGGCGCCCGAGCTGAGCGCGCGGCAGATCCGGCGACGCATTTATGGATGAGCGGTAACGACAGAGGAGACCAGCATGTGCGGAATCATGGGTTACGTCGGTCGCGAGGCAGCGTGGGACATCGTGGTGGGAGGTCTACGTCGCCTCGAGTACCGCGGCTACGACTCCGCGGGCGTCGTCACGGTCTCCGGCAAGGGCTTGCACCTGGCCAGGCGGGTCGGGCACTTGGCCGCGCTGCAAGAGGCGTATCCCGATGGTCTGCCCGGTAAGGTCGGCATCGGACACACGCGCTGGGCCACGCACGGCGGCGTGACCGAAGCGAACTGCCACCCGCACGCGGATCTGCGCGAGCGCATCGCTATCGTGCACAACGGCATCGTCGACAACGTCGAGGCCCTGCGCGCGGAGCTGGTCGCGACAGGGGCCAAGTTCCGCTCGGAAACCGATACGGAGGTGCTGGCCGAGCTGATCGGGCGCGGCGTGGAGTCGGGCCTCACGCTGCACGATGCCGTGGTGGGAGTCATGAAAAGGGTCGAGGGCACCGCCGGCTTGGTGGCGGTGGACAAGCGCGATCCTGAGCGGCTGGTGGCGGCACGCATGGGCAGCCCGGTGGTGGTCGGGCTCGGTGAAGGCGGCTCGTGGGTGGCCTCGGATGCGCTGGCGCTCCGGCCCTATACCGATCGCATGGTGGTGCTGGACGAGGGTGAGGTGGCCGAGATCACCGCGACCGGCATCAAAACCGTCGACCTCGAGCAACGCAGTCGCGAAAAGCGCATCGAAAAAATCCTGCACCAAGCGGACGACGCCGACCTCGGTGACTTTCCGCACTTCATGCTCAAGGAGATCCACGAGCAGCCCAAGGCGCTGGATCGCTCGATGCGCGGCCGCCTCGATCCGGTAGTCGGCTCGGCGCGCCTGGGCGGCCTGCAGCAGCACGAGCAGCGGCTGTTCGACATCCGCCAGGTCGCCTATTTTGCCTGTGGGACGAGCCTTTACAGCGCACAGGTCGGCGCCTACTTGATGAGCCGCTACGCGCGCATGCCGGCTTCTGCCGAAGACGCGGCGGAGCTGGCGGTCAGAAACCCGATCGTGGATCGTCACACGCTGTACATCGGCATTTCGCAGAGCGGCGAGACGGCAGATACGCTGGCGGCGCTGCGCGAGATCAAGCTGCGCGGCGGGCTGGTGGCCGGTATCACCAACGTGGTCGGTAGCTCGCTGTCCCGCGAAACGGATCTGGGCATCTACGTGCACGCGGGGCCGGAGATCAGCGTGTGCTCGACCAAGGCGTTCACGGCGCAGGTGCTGGCCACGGAGCTTCTGGCGTTGCGCTTCGCGCGCATGCGCGACATGGCAGCGGGTGACGGACGCGCGTGGGTGCTCGGGCTCGAAGCGCTCTCGGCGCAGCTGCGCCTGATGCTGGAGCACGCGCCGGCGTGCAAGGCGCTGGCCGAAAAGTTTTGTGACTCGCGCTTCACGCTGTTCGTCGGTCGCGGCGTCAACGTGCCGGTGGCCGCGGAGGGCGCGCTGAAATTGAAAGAGATCGCCTACTTGCCGGCGGAGGGCCTATCCGGTGCCGCCATGAAGCACGGCCCGCTGGCGCTGATCGATCAGGGCAGCCCGGTCTGGGCGCTGGTGCCGCCCGACGAGACGCGCGAACGCATGCTGGGCAACTTGCGAGAGCTGAAGGCGCGCGGCGCGTTCATCATGGCCATTGCGGCCGCCGACGACGCGGAAACCAAGGCCCTGGTCGATCACGTGATCCCGCTGCCCCCGCATCACACGGCGGTCTCACCGGTGCTCAATGCGGTGCCGCTCCAGCTCTATGCGTATTACGTGGCGTTGGCGAAGGGCTACAACATCGACAAGCCGCGGAACCTGGCCAAGTCGGTCACGGTGATGTGAC
>DATEDZ010000139.1:0-25301 GCA_035281385.1 Polyangiaceae bacterium | reverse complement strand
GCCGCGGGTACGCGCTGCTGCTGGGCAACGCCTCCGTGAACACCAACATTACCGTTCAGGGGCTGACGGTGCGTAACTACGGGGAGATCGGGCTGTGGACCTACAGCGCCTGCAATCGCCTGGTAAACAACAAGATCTCCGACATCGGCGACCTGGGCAGCAGCTGTGTGCTGAACGACGATCCCCCGGCGGGACTGCCTCGCAGCGTGTTCAATCGCGCTGAATGCACCACGCAATGGGTTTCAGGCAATGTTCCGTCAGGGTGCGCCTGCCCCGGCTTCAGCGGCATCCTGATCTCCTACGGTGGGTCCAACCACATCAAGCACAACGACATCACCAATTCGCTGAATGGTCAGGCGACCGATCAGTACATGCACGCGATCTACGTGTCGAACGGCAGCACCCAAAATGTGATCGAAGACAACTACATCCGTGGTGTATCGGGCGCTCCTGTCAAGTTCAGCAGCGGTGGGTCAACGAGCCCTTCAAACAACAATCTCTTGATTCGGAACTACATCGACCGATCCGGCAACGGCAACGTCTTCACGGACGATCCCGATTCGGGCGGCGTGGTGTCCAGCCCGAACACGCTCGACCACAACGTTGCGACGTTTTCGTCATTTCGCCTCCCGAACATGCTGTTTGGCAACAATCCGCAGAGTTTCGTGCCCAACAGCAGCACGCCAGATCTGTTTCAAGGTGAGCGCCCTGACTACCTGAATGAGCGCGTCGCGGCGGTGGCCGTGGCCGACGTGCTGCATGACCCCCCAACGCAGCCTCAAGTTTTCGTAGCGTTGAACTACCCAACCTCGAGCTTCACCAAGGTCGTTTACAAAGACTCTGGCAAGGCCAATACCGAGTTGCGCACGATTGCATTTTCGGCCAGCGGTTGGCAGGTGAAGGCGCTGGCGGCCGGGCGTTTCAATGCGACTGGTCCCCACCAACTGGTGATGGCGGTCGAGAAGCCGGTGGGCGGAGGGGGCATACGCACGAAGATCGTCGTCGGTAGTCTCGTCGACGGTGTGTACCGCTTCGACGACAACATCAACGACTTGCCCGGAGCTGGGAACCCATCGTCGTCGCGCATCCTCTACGACTTCAGCGGGGATCCTTGGCCGGTCAAAGCCATGACCGCCGGCAAGTTCGCCGGGGACACGACCGACAAGCTGATCACATCCACGGGCTTGCGCTTGTTCCGCGGCGACGGCAAAACACCACAGTCCGGCACGACGACGTTGGGGGTCAGCGCCGCCAACGGCGCGCCTCTCTACACCTATCCGAGCGGCAGCACCGTCGCGATCACCAACGGTACGGGCCTGAGCGCCGGCGGCATTCCCGCCAGTGCCAATTCGGTGATCTTGGCCCGCAACGACGGCGCCAGCACCTACGTGGCGCTGCACGATGGCGTTTCGTTCATTGCCCCCGTGCAGCTCGCCTCGATCCCGAACGGTGGCGCCGTCACCAGCCTGGCGTTCGGGAAGTTCGGTACACCGACCGCCGCGGCTCGTCTGGTCACCGCTACCAGTACCACCAGTGGCTCCACCACGACCCGAGCCATCTACACCTCACAGGGCAACAGCTTGCTGTCGAACAAGCTGTACGAATCCGTGATCTGGAGCACGACCGGCATGGCGGCCGGCAACGTCGACGAGAACGTCGCCCAGGACGAGCTCGTGCTCGGTTTCGACAGTGACGACAGCGGTGCACCGCGAACTGCGGTGAAGTGGGGCAACGGGGCGACGATCTACAGCTCTGCGCGACCTGCTCCGCCCAACGGTGTGAACAACGGCGGCGAGTACTACCGCACCGGCTCATTCTACTGACCCGAGCGTGGGCTTGCTAGCCTGTTCCGGGCCGCTGCAGAAGGCGCCGTGATTCGCTCTTCATCCGGCCTCGTTGAAAGTTGATCGCGGAGGCGGACGGCCGCGCCACCCCGACTGACGAAATGGCGTAGTGCGCCAGCCCGACGGTGCTAGCGTCGCGGGCGGAGGTTGGACATGCGTCAGATAGTGCTCGGTAGCATGGTGGTTTGTGCCTTAGTCGGCGCACGGGTTGGCGCCGCGGCGGACGGTGTCGGGATGAAGCCGCTCACCTGCGGCGGAACCGGGGCGGAGTCGCTGTACGGCGTCGAATGCAAGATCGGCTATCAGCAACCGGGGCTCGATTCGACGACGGCGGTCTTTCGGGAGCCCGACGCACGGGTCGAGGCAGTGCGACGCAATCTACTCACCCCGTCGAGCACCCAGTCCTTCAATCCTTCGAACATTCACACGCTCTCGGGCGTGTCGCTGCCGGCGGGCAAGCACGTGCTGCTCGACGACGGCGACTACTACGCCAACATCACGATCGTGGGTGGCGCAGCCGAGACGACCGATCCGCCCATCGTGGTGCGCGCCAAAAATCCGGGCAAGGTCCGGTTCGTCAACCACCCCACGACCGGTGCGCCTTCATACCTCGCGGTGCGCGGCAAGAACGTCATCTTGTCGGATCTCAAGTTCATCGGCAGCCAGGCCTACAGTCCGTTTCAAACGGTCGTGGCATTGGGCTGGCTCGGGAGCCCGTGCGACCGCTGCATGGCGGTGGGTCTCGAGCTATCCGGCCTGAGCCTGGACTGGAAGTGGCGCCCGTATGCCATGAGGGCGGTGCAACCCGATGACAACCAGTGCACTCAAGATATTGCGCAGGAAGGGCAGCTCTACGTGGACCCACCGGGCACACCGCCGCAGCGCAGGCAGTTTTGCCAACCCACGCTCAGCTATCTCAGCACCTATGGGCAGGACATCACGGTCGCGTACTCGACGTTCAGCCACCACGACAGCCCGGGACACTACCTGGTCACCAGCTACCCCCAGAGCGAGAGCACACCCCCCAAACCGCTACGCCTGAACGTCTACCGCAACCTGTTCCGCAAGCGGTTCTTTTGGGGCGATGCCAATGGCTACGAGCTGCTTCAGCTCGGCTACTCCGAGGTCCAAACCCAGAGCATGTTCGGCCGCGTCGAAGAGAACGTGTTCGAGGACTCGGTGGTCCCGGTGCAGGAGACCGAGCTCATCACCGTGAAATCGAGCGACTGGATCATTCGCAACAACACGTTCCGAAACACGATGGGCAACCTGACCCTGCGCGCGACCAATCGGGTGCTGGTCGAAGGCAATTTCTTCCTCGGCGGTGGCACCATCTCGTCGACGGGTGTCCGCGTCCACGGCGCCCATCACTGGATCGTGCGCAACTACTTCTCCAAGAACGGCTACTACGAGAACCTTCTCAGTCCGCCGTTCTACGCAACGCCCAATGGCACCGGCGATTGGTACCACTCGATTGTCCTTCCCTACGGCAACATTGATGAACCCACGAACGTCCCGCAGCACGTGGTGATTGCCAACAACACGTTCGTCGACGGCGCCCGCAACATCCACCTGGGAAAGTCCGGCTACACGATAACTCCACATCACATCCTGATCGCCAACAACCTGGCGTCGATCGTGGACGTGCCCGACGCCGGCGACCCGCCGCTGTTCGTGCTGCCAAGCGGCTCCGAATCGGACTTTCTCTCCAACCACAACAACTTCATCGAAAAGAACTTCATCGACGCCGGGCTGACCGGTCTCGCTAGCGTGATGGGGCTGTTGCCCACCGCGCCGGATCGGGCGAACACGTTCGACGACGCCGAATTGGTCTGGGACGGCTGGTTCCTTCGCTTCAACACGCCGACCAGCACGATCCACCACGGCCGCCCGCTCGTGAAGTTCCCGGTGACACGCACCACGCCGTTCGATGTCAGTGCCTTCGAAAGCCGAGAGCCGATCAACCGGCCGTTGACCGACGCGGACACGGGCGCCAGCGGCGCCTGGAACCGCACGAACCTGCTGACCGCGACCGATGCGGTCAACGACGCCGCCTGGTACAGGAATCGCTTGCAAAGCTTCGGCACCTGCGGCACGTGCAGCAAGACCAACGTGACGGACGTCGCGGATCCGAACGGCGTCACGTCGCGGGTCGAGCTCGTGCGCGAGGACATTACCAGCGGCACCCACTCTTTCGAGCAGGTGATCAGCGCGACCACCAACCAGACGTATACGTTCTCGGTCTATCTGAGAGCGTGCTCGGCGCCGATCTGCTCCGTCCCGCGCACGCGCGCCCTGCTCTACCTGCAGAGCCCTCAGGTGCCCGCCGCCGGCATCAGCATGCGAGCCAACTTGAGCGGTACCGGCAGCGTCGCATCCACCAGCGAAGGCGGTGACGCCGACCTCATCGATGCGGAAGTGCAGCAGCTCGACGGTGGTTGGTATCGGGTGTCGCTGACCGGTGTGCCAACCGCCATGCTGGCACCGAACGGCCAGGTACGAGCGGTCGCTTACCTGGTCGACGATAACGACCTCAGCTCCTACACCGGCACCACGAACGCGGGCATGTACGCCTGGGGCGCGCAGCTCGAGCGCGACTTCACCCCCACCGTGCTGCGCCAGAATCGAGTCGGCAGCGAAGTGCTGCTGCCCTAGCCCGCGACGCGTGGCTAATCGAGACCCCGCGCGCCGAGCACGAAGTTCTCAGTTACATACCAGCAGTATGCGCCTGCGTCGCGCCTCGCCAGCCGGGCGCCTCGGCCGCGATCATCGACCGACTTAGCCATTCGCGGGCCCTAAGGGATCGCGAATTGGGGCGTGTCTGACTCGATCGTGAGCTTTTTGCTGGTTCAAGGCTATGATGAGCTGCTCACGCAGCTTGAAGAACTCCGGGCGATTGCCGTTCTTTCTGCGCAGAGCGGTGATCTCTTCGGCACTGCGCTCGGTGAGGGTCCCACTGGCCAGCACCTCGTGGATCAAGACTTCGGCTTCATCGTAGGCGGCTTGCTGCTCGGGTGTGGGCTGCGTGTCGCCGACGTCGCTTGCACCGGGCGGCAGCTCGGCACGCGGGGCTGGCAGAGCTGCTACTGGGACGACGGCAGGACCGGCGCTAGTGCCGCTGCTGACAGCATGCGCCAGCCCGGCTCGCACTTGTCGAGCGATCTCCGACGCAAGCTCCTGGTTTTGGCGAGACCAACCCATGCCCTCGAGTGAAGGCGGTGGGCGTTCGGAGTTGACCTGACCAGAAACTTGCCAGAGCTCGTGACGAAGACCCGCTAGCTCTGCGCGCTGGCCGCGCAAGAGCACCGCGTTGATGGCGAGTGACGCGAGTAGGGCGCCGCCGAAGAGCCAGTTGGCTAGCTGAGCCACCCTCACCTCAGTAGGGCGAACCGCCTTCGATCCAAATTCGGTCACAAGTACCTGAAGCCTCATCGTTCCATCGCACCTCGAACCAGCGATTGGAGCCGGATGCCGAACCGGTGATCAGGGCCGTAATCATGGTCGACGGTACGGAGGTCGGCACCACGCACCGGCGAAGAATCCCGTCAAAAGTGACCTTGAAGACCACTTCTACGGGAAAGCCCGCGACCTTGAGCGAGTTAGCCACCGCAAAATCGTTGGCTCCCACCCCCGTGCGGGCCCTGAAACCGGCGAAGGTTCCCCGGCATCGGTAAAAGACACCCTCCTTGGTGCAGGTTGCGTCGCTGAAGGCTAAACCGGCGTGAGAGGTGCTGGGCACCAGTGCAAGCAGAACGACGGCGACACCAACCCACTTGCTGGCCGCCAACCAGCGATTCGTGCCGCGTGCTTCGCGTGACATTTTTTTCTCTTCCATCTCCGCATCCCTTTCCCAACTGCAACACCTAGCAACCCAGCGACAGTACGTCGCTGACTTACTCTTCGCATGCGTGGTAGGAGCCTGCCAAGCAAAAACAGCAGCCTGCATCAAGTTGTCAAATGACGCTAGCTGACGAGCTCGAATGTAGCGCGTAGGTAAAAACGGTGACGTCCTCGACGACCAGAGCCAGCATGCGCCTCCGCTCACGTTCGGGCGTATTCGGATCGTTCCAGACGGCGGGAAGTCGGCGGCGAGAGAACGAGGATGCGGCGGCGTTGGTCATCATCGACGACCCGTCGAGCAGTGGCGCGCCGGCGCTCGTAATCGGCACGAGCTTCGTGAAGAGCGTGCAACCTGGCATTGCACTCGGCTTCGAGAGACTCGGCAACGAGTCGGTGCCGGGGTTCACATGCAGGTAGCGCTGGCGGCGCTAGCTGGCCAACCAGTCCTCAACCGCCAGCCCTTCGATCACGCCGTCGTTCGTGATCGGCGTGCCCCCCTGCTCGAGAGCCGTACACGCCACGATCAAATCGAAGTCGGTCTCGAGGCGCCCTTCCGGACAGAGCTCGGGCCCGCTGCGGGCAGACGGAACCGCCCGGAGCTGGGCTGAAAGCTCGCAACTCGCCGAAGCGCTGACCGAAGGAGGCAGGAGGCCCGTGCGACGACCCTGGAAACAGTCCTACTCTGGTAGTATGGTTTGGCCCGTGCCCCGAGGCAATCCCGCAGTGAAACTGGCCATCACCGTCGACGCGAGGGTGCATGCGAAGCTGCTACGCGCGGCCCGAGCCGAGGGCGTCAGTGTCTCGGCGTGGATGACGGACGCAGCTCGCCAAGCGCTCAGAATGCGAGATGGCTTGGCGGCCGTCGCGGAATGGGAAGCCGAGCAGGGCACACTATCGGCCGCGGAGCTGGAGGCAGCGCGGCGCCGAGTGGCACGCAGCCAGCGAGCCTTGGCGCGGTCGAAATGAAGTCGGTCGTCTACGACGCGGGGGTGCTGATCGCCGCTGAGCGCAACGTACGACGCGTTTGGGCCGACCATCGCGTGCGTCTCGAGGGCGGCATCGTGCCGCTGGTTCCAGCTCCGGTCGTCGCCCAGGTGAGTCGCTCGCCGAAACAAGCGCAGCTGCGTCGACTACTCCGCGGGTGCGACGTCGTTGCCTTCGAGGAGAGCACGGCGCACGAAGTGGGCACCTTGCTCGGCAAGGTGCGCGGGAAGGATGTCGTAGATGGCGCCGTTGTCGCGCTGGCCGAGGCCCGTGGAGCCGACATCGTCAGCGACGATTCGGAGGACATCGAGCGCTTGCTCATTGCCGCTGGGTGCGGGGCGCGAGTGCTAGTGCCCTGACTTTTCGTGCGAAAGCGCGGACACGAGCTTAGGCCAGTGCCGTTGAATGCCCGCGGCCACGGCCCCGTCGTAGGTATGCCCCGTCTTCACTTCGGCGACGAGTGTCGCCGGCAGCTCGGCTTTCTTGAACAGAGGCTCGAGCTGGTATTTGAAAACGTTGCGGCACTCGGTCTGGCCGCAGGCCAGCAGCACGTGCTTCAAGGTCGGCTTGAGTGCTTTGGCCTTGGCGAGCGTCCAGCCCTGATAGCCGCCTTCGGTCAGGACTGCAACGGCCACGTTGAGCTCGGGATCTTGAATCAGCTTCGCGCCGAGGATCGCACCAAGTGAGAAACCGGTGAAGATCACCGGGCCCGGTTTCACGTGCTCGGGATAGCGCGCGCCGAGAGCCCCCAGCGCCGCCAGCACTTCTGCTTTGGTTTTTGCGAGCGACCCCCACTCCCAGCGGTCGTAGTCCTTGGGCACGTCGCCGCGCGGAATGCCGCGCGGGCAAAGCACGAAGAGCTTGCCCTCCGTGATCCCGCGCCATACCTCGCACTGCCATTCAGGGCGATCGAAGTTGCCATGCAGCGCGAGCGCGATGGGCTGCGGCTCCGTGGCGCCGAGCGGCAGCGAAACCACCGCATCGCCAAATCCTGGCACCGCCAGCGGCACGATCCCCTGCCCCGCGCTCAGCGGCGTCGGCGCCGGGATCGCCGACGCTGCGCTCGCGATCGGACTCGGAGTCGGATTCAAACTCGGACTCGCGTTCGGACTCGGACTCGCGTTCGGATTCGGCCTCAGACTCAGACTGGGGCTCGGACTCGGACTCGGGCTCGGCCCGTGACAAGCCGCCACCAAGATCAGAGCTTCGGGAATCGGGAGTCGCCTTCGATCAGCCATCCGAGGTCACCCTTGAGCGCAGTCGTAAACGCCGCGTCTAGAAATGGCCCCACGTCGTGCCGCACCGACTTGGAGCTACCGCCAGCGCGCTTGATCCACAGCGCGCGCATCGCGCCATCGCCCTCGCATGCCGCGGTCGTACACACGAAGAGCAGACGCTTGCCGCCATTACGCGTGAAGACGGTGGCGGCGCTGGAGGACAGCGAAAGTGGGCTGCTAGCCACGAGCGCCACGTGGGAGAAGAAGCTCGGCTCCTGACGCGCGAGCTCGAGCGCGTGCTCGCCACCCTCGGCATAACCGATCAACAAGACCGGCCCGGGCGCGACGTGACCCGCGAAGCGTGCCTTCAGCGCCGCGAGCGCCGCACGCAGCTCCGCGCTCGTCTCGTCCGGACCACCCAACCCGAAACGGTCACCGAGCTCGGGCCGAGCTTTGCCCTGCGGGCATACGATGAAGAGACGACCGCCGAGCACGCCGCGGAAGCTGCCGCATTGCCATTCGGCGCGGTCCGCAGCGCCATGCAGCACCACCGCGATGGGACGCGGGGTAATGGTGCCCAGCGGCAGCGCGACCGTGGCGGGCCCGAAGCCGGAGACCGGCAGTTGGATGGACCACGACGGCGCGGTCAGTGGCTCGAGCTCCTCCTTCTTGGACGAGCAACCCGAGCCAAGCGCGAGCACCAGCGCGAGGCCGCACGAGCACAGAAGCCTAGGGGTGCTGCGCAAGATCGGCGGATCTTGCCACAACGAGCGGGGAATCGCACACCGCTCGCTCGAGCTCGAGCAAACGGGGCGCGCACGGGCTCAGCTGCTCTCTCACCTTCGGGGCCGACAGGCGCAGCATGAACGTGCTTCCCAGCGCGAGTGTCGCGACACCACCGAGGATGGCGAGGGCCTTCGAAACTTGGGGACGCATGAGAATGAGCCTGCCCGCTCTCGCTGACGAGCCGGTGGCGGCCAGGCAACGAGTCCGACACACTCGAGTGTCGAGTCGATGGCATTCGGGCTAGAGGCGCAGATTTCCGGCCAAAATGTCGCGATATGCCGCGCTATCGAGAGGTATGTAAGTGTCGCCTTGCAGCACCCACAACTGTGCGGGAGCGCGCTCCGGATCGACGCCTTCTGCGGCCAGCGCGCGCCGCCGCACCTTGAGTGAGCTCGTGCGTGGCAGCTCCTCCAGTCGACGCACGAAGCGCGGCAGCGCCGAGCGCGGCAAGCGGCCCGAGAGCGTCGTCAAGCTCGATACCTGGAACCCGGGTTCCCACTCGAGCGCCGCGAGTCCAACCCGCCCGTCATAACCCGGCACTTGCACGCCCGTCACGACCGCACTTCGCACACCGTCGAGACGCTCGAGCTCGTGCTCGACCTGCGCCACCGCCACGTTCTCCCCGCGGAAGCGGTAGCTATCGCCGCGCCGCTCCACGAAGTAATAAAAGCCATCACGATCGCGCCGCAGCACGTCACCCGTGCGAAACAGCAGGCCCTTGTTTCGAGAACCCGAGCGCACCAGTCGCGACTCGGTAGCCTGCGAGTCGACGTAGCCGTGATAGACGCCGAGCCCGCGCTGTCGCGCCCGCACCAAAAGCTCGCCCGGTTCATCCACGCCGCACTCGGCCAGCTTGCCGGCTCTATCGCGCAACAGCTCTCCGGTTTCTGGATCGATCCGCACCAGCTTCATACCGAACATCCAGGCGTACGGCAGGTTACCCACCGACCCCACGCGACCTGAAAGATTGAACAAGCCCATCGGCGATTCCGTGGCCGCGTAGAACTCACGCACCTGGCCAATGCCGAAGCGTTCCTGCAGCCTGGTCCAAACCTCGGCAGACAAACCGTTGCCCACGGCCAGGCGCAGCGCGTGGTCGCGATCCCGCTCGGCCTCAGGCGTGGCCAGCAGCATGCGCCCGAGATCACCGACATAGAGCAAGACGGTGGCTCGTGAGCGCCGCGCCGCATCGATCAACGCGGAGGCCGAAAACCGGCGCTCGAGTCGCAATGGTGTCCCGGTAACCAGGCAGGCACTCAGCCCGAGCATGAGCGGGCTGCCGTGATGCAGCGGCAGGGCGCAGAGGAGCTTGTCGGCGGGGCGAAAGTCGTAAAGCGGCGCGCCGAACAGGCAGGCGGCGGCCAGCACCCGCGCGTGGGGCAAGCGACACGCTTTGGGCAGACCGGTGGTCCCCGACGTGTAGACGAGCGCCATGTCGTGGGCCCCGCGCGCTGGCGCAAATTCGCGGCTCGCAGCGGCATCTGGCAAGAAAGGCTCACGTTGCTCGGGGTCGAAGGCGTACGCCGGCAGATCGCTGGCCGCGGCCACGGCCTTCAGCAGCTGCCTTTCGCACAGCACGCGCGTTGCCTTGGCCGCTCGCAGCGCGTGGCGCAGCGGCTCCGCCCCGAGCTCCGGGTGGACGAGCGCCAGCGTCACTCCACGCTGTGCCGCACCGAGCAGGAGCCCCACGTAGGCCACCGAGTTCTTGCCGACCAGCGCCACGACATCCCCAGTCTTGGCGCCCCAAGTCGAGAGTTGCCCGGCCGCAGCATTGGCGAGTTGCGCGAGCTGGGCGCAGCTGAACGCTTCGTCGCCCACCTCGAGCGCCAACGCGTTCGGACGCTTGCGGGCAGAGCGCGCGACTACGTCAGCCAGCGTCGTTTGCCCGACAGCCTGACGCACGAACGGAGCCAGGCCACCGCGCGCCAGCGCCGAAAAGTAACGAAGGGCATCGAGCAAGGCGACCGTGCACCTAGCACGGCCCGAGCCGCATCAGGAGCCTGCAGCTATTTCTTGAAGCGCTTCCGCTACTGTGCCGGCGGCACGCGCTGCACACGCCGCACCCCCCTTCGGCGGCACTGCACGGCGTAAGCTCGTGATTTTCGTTGCCTTGGCAAACCGCTAGTCGCTCTAGCCGCACTCGCCTTCGGTGCCCATCAGATCGCACTGCTGGGCGCTGCAGCACACTCCGCCCTGACAGGAGCCGTCGCTACACGTCACCCCGCAGACCGCGCCACGGCAAGAGATCTTGCCCGGACAGTTGCCTGCTCCACAGGTCACGCGGGTCTCGTGCGTCGCGTCGCTCTCGATCGGGTTCTGGCACGCTTGCTGGCCACTGCACTCGATCAGGCATTCGGCAGCGGCACCACTGCAGCTGACTTTGCCTGGACAACTGTTCATCCCTCTGCAACGTACGTCGCAGCTGCCCGCCTCGCAGCGGACGTCGTTCTTGCAGGCGCCTTGCTTCTCGCAGCGCACCTCACAGGAGCTGCCACCACAAGTCACGCTGCCGGAGCAGCTATCCTCACCGCCGCAGTTGACGATGCAGCTGCTGGCTCCCCGACAATCGACTCCGCTCGAGCAAGTGCCCGCAGCGATGCAGTCGATCTGACAGGCCAAACCGTCCGGGCACTTCACGACGTCGGGACAAGATCGCCCGGCGTCGCACTTGATAACGCAGACCGCACCCTGGCACTCGCCCAAGCCGGCACACGCCTCCTCACATTCCGGCGTTGGGACGATCGGGCTGGTGCCACCCTTGCCGCCGCTCGTGCCCCCGACGCCGGCCTTGCCTCCGTCGCCGGCCTTGCCTCCGTCGCCAGCCTTGCCTCCGTCGCCGGCTTTGCCGCCGCCGCCTTTGCCAGCGCTCGTGCTGCCCCCGCCGCCACCGGTCGCGGGCTTTCCCGAGGCCGCGCTCGAGCTCGCTTCGAATAGCGCGTCGCCTCCGGGGCTGCCGCACGCAAAAGCCCAGATGAGCGCCAAGCCGGCACCAAAGGCGTGCCCTCTCAATGACCCTGCAAGCATCGGCGCCAGTCTACCATCGAAAAGGCGCTATGCTGGCAGCGGATGCGCGAGCACCAGTTCGATGGGCTGGTCGGTCCCACCCACCACTACGCAGGGCTAAGCCCCGGGAATCTTGCGAGTCAATCGCACGCGGGTGAGCCCAGCAACCCCCGTGCAGCTGCGCTGGAAGGGCTCGCGAAGATGCGTCGCGTGCGCGAGCTGGGCATCGCCCAGGCCGTGCTGCCGCCACAGCCACGTCCGAGCCTGGGCCTACTGCGCCGCTTGGGCTTCGCCGGCGAAGATGGCGAGGTGCTCGCGCGCGCGCTGTGTGACGCACCGGAGCTGCTCCACGCAGCGAGCAGCGCGTCGAGCATGTGGGCAGCCAACGCCGCGACGGTGGTGCCCTCGTGCGATGCGGGCGACGGCAAGGTTCACTTCGTACCGGCAAATCTCGTTTCACTGCTTCACCGCAGCATCGAGACCGAGACCACCGAACGCGTGCTCGGCGCCATCTTCGGTGATCCCAACCACTTCGTGGTGCATCCCCCGTTGCCGGCCTGCGACGCACTGTCTGACGAGGGCGCGGCGAATCACACGCGCCTCGTCACCGGGCGCGCCGCCTTGCACCTCTTCGGATGGGGACGCCGCGCGGGCCAGCTCGCCCCCACCTCCACGCACCCGGCGCGACAAGCCGAGCAGGCCAGCCGTGCGGTCGCGCGCATCTGCCAGCTCGCTCCGGAGCAGCTGCTGCTGTGGCAGCAGGATCCGACCGGCATCGATGCGGGGGCCTTTCACAGCGATGTGCTGGCCGTCGGAAATGAGCATCTGCTGCTCCTCCACGAGCGCGCTTTCGTCGATCACGCGCAGCTGCTCCGGGAGCTAGGGCAGCGGCTGGGTGAAGACTCGAGCGTACTGCTCGCGAGCGAAGCCGAGCTACCGCTGGCGGATGCGGTGGCTGCTTACCCTTTCAACTCGCAACTGTTGAGCCTACCTGATGGGGGCATGCAGCTCGTCGCGCCGCTCGAGTCGCGACACAACGCGCGCGCGCGCGCCTTCCTGGAGCGCGTGGTCTCCGAATCCAAAACACTGCGCGGCATCGACTACCTCGACGTCAACGGCTCGATGAGAAACGGGGGCGGTCCGGCCTGTCTGCGCCTGCGCGTCCTGCTCAGCGCCGACGAGAGCGAGCACCTCGGCGGAGCCGTGATGTTCGACGAGCGCTTGGAACGAGAGCTCACGAGCATCGTCACGCGCCGCTATCGCGACCGGGTCGAGCTGGCCGACATGGCAGATCCAGGGCTGCTGGTCGAGGCGCACACGGCGCTCGACGAGATCACTCAGGCGCTGGCGCTCGGGTCGCTATACGACTTTCAGCGCTGAGGCGCACGCTGGCAATTTGCCACGCAGCCGGCATCGGCATCGGCATGCGGGCTGCATCGGTACGGCGCAGGAGACGAAAGCCATGGCCCAAGCCGCCTACGACATTCGCGCGATCTGGCCGTATAAATCGCAACGCGTCAGCTTTCTACCGCCTTCGGGGCGCACCGAGCGCTGTATCGGCCTGCGCGCCAGGACCGAATTTCCGGTGCTGCTGTGTGAAGGACCGCACGCCGCGCATTGCCTCGCCCTAGAGCTTTCTGCCACGGGCGTGGTGGTGCGGCGCAGGCGTGAGCTGAGCGAACGGGAGCAGCTCGCCCTGTTCAAGCTGGAGCTGTTCATTCCCGAGAGCCCCCGTCCTGTGCGAGTGCTCGCCCGCGTGGCACGGCGCACGGAGCCCGGGGTTTATGCCTTGCGCTTCGTGATGATCTCGGACGTCGATCGCTTGACGCTGATGGAGCATCTGGATCGTGAGCAACGCGATTCGCTCGAGCTGCTCCACGAAGTTGAACGCTCCTCGTGAAACGCTAGAACCTAACGCGGGCGCCCGACCATGTCCTCGGGCCTCACCCAGCGCTCGAAATCTTCGGCGCTCACCGCGCCCAGAGTTAGAGCCGCCTCGCGCAGACTCACCCCGTGTCGATGGGCGTAAGCGGCTACCTTGGCCGCAGCATCGTAGCCGATGTGCCGCGTCAAGGCCGTCACCAGCATCAAGGACTGCTCGAGCAGAGCGCGCATGCGGTCGGCGTTCGGCTCGATGCCGAGCACGCAGTGTTCGGTAAAGCTGTCGGCGCCATCGGCCAGCAGGCGCGCGCTCTGCAGGAAGGCGTGCGCGATCAGCGGCTTGTTGACGTTGAGCTGAAAGTTACCGCCGGCCCCGCCAATATTGACGGCCACGTCGTTGCCCAGCACCTGGGCGCACGCCATGCACAGCGCCTCGCACTGAGTGGGGTTCACCTTACCGGGCATGATCGAGCTGCCCGGCTCGTTCTCGGGGATGGTGATTTCCGCCAGCCCCGCGCGGGGCCCCGAAGCCAACCAGCGCACGTCGTTGGCTATCTTGGTAAGCGATACGGCCAGCGTCTTGAAGCCGCCATGCGCAAACACCAGCGCATCGTGCGCCGAGAGCGCCTCGAACTTGTTGGGCGCACTGACGAAGCGCAGACTCGTGAGCTCCGACAGCTTCGCGGCCACTCGGGTCCCAAGCTCCGGGTGCGCGTTCAGACCCGTGCCCACCGCGGTACCGCCCAGGGCAAGCTCGGCAAGATGCGGCATGGCGCTCTCCAGGTGCACCAGCCCATGATTGAGCTGCGCGGCCCAGCCGCCAACCTCCTGCCCGAAGAAGAGCGGCGTGGCGTCCATCAGATGCGTGCGACCGATCTTGATCACGTTGGCGAAAGCCTCGGCCTTGGCCGAGAGCGCAGCGGCTAGCCCTGAGACGCTCGGCAGCACGCGAGCGCGCAGCGCCTGCGTCGCCGCCACCGCCATGGCGGTCGGAAAGACGTCGTTCGACGACTGACCCCGATTCACATCGTCATTGGGATGCACCAGGCGCTTGTCACCGCGGCCGCCTCCGAGCAGCTCACTGCCGCGATTGGCGAGCACCTCGTTGACGTTCATGTTCGATTGGGTGCCGCTCCCGGTCTGCCAAACCGACAGCGGGAACTCGCCGTCATGCTTTCCAGCCAGCACCTCGTCCGCAGCCTGTGCGATGGCCCTGGCCTTGGCGCCTTCGAGCTCTCCGAGCTCCGCATTGACGAGCGCGGCCGCCTTCTTGACCAAAACCAGCGCCAAGAGCAGCTCGCGCGGCAGCTTTTCGTCCGAGATGCGAAAGTGTTTCAGGCTGCGCTCGGTCTGGGCGCCCCACAGGCGCTCCGCCGGAACCTCGATCGGCCCGAAGCTATCGTGCTCGGTGCGGGTCTTCATGGCGAGCCTGAGCTCAGTCTAGCTCAGCCGCCGCTCAGTCACCGTAGTAGACCGAGCGCCGGCCGCACCGCGTGGTACCAATGACGTCCACGTAGTAGACGGTTCGCCCTCGAAACCGCGCGCTGCGATCTCGATGCGACAAAAGGGGGCGCGCGGCTCAGCCCCCCCGAAAGACTGGCCGCGCTCCGCTGTCGTCCACTCGTCTCCCGTGCGTCTAGTGGGGCAGCACGCGGAATGGATCACGGAAAGGAAGGTTTCGCCCCCCGCCGCCCGTCGGAAAGCTGCTTACTGGCTGCGTTTCATGGAGGCTTCAACTAGCAGCCACTTAACTGATTCGGCCTATGGGTCCCCACAGCAAAAGCGGGCGCAAACCATAAAAGCACACGAGCTCCCTCGAATACTGAACCGCTTCGGCGTTCACTGGCCACTAACGATCTGTAGAGAGCTTCATGGGTTCGAGCCCCCAGTCCAGCCGCGCGCGTCTCGTCGCCTTGCCAAGCCCCACGCTGTCGCAGGCGGACGACGCCTCGTTGGCTCGGGCATCGAGCTCGGGAGATCCGCGCGCCACCAGCGTGCTTTGGGATCGCTTTTCTCCGCTCGTAAGGCGCGTGCTGAGGCGCACGCTAGGCCCACAGGCAGAGGTGGAGGGTCTGCTGCAAGACGTGTTTCTGCGCGTGCTCAGCCAGCTCGGCAGCCTGCCGGAAGGCGCGCAGCTCAGGCCGTTCGTGGTGGGAGTGACGGTGCGTGTCTTGAGCTCAGAGCTGCGTCGCCATCGGGTGCGTCGCCTGCTGCGGTTGCGTAGCCCCTGGCAACAGGCAGAGCTTCCGGCCGGACCCGCAGACGCCGCCACGGGCACCGCGCTCCTGGCCCTGTACCAGATCTTGGACGACCTGGATGGAGACGCGCGACTTGCGTTCGCGCTGCGCCATTTCGAGGGCCTCCAGATCACCGAGCTGGCGTCCGCGTTGGACGCGTCGCTTTCGACCGCCAAGCGTCGCCTGGCTCGCGCCAACGCACGCGTGCAGGCCGCTGTCAGCCGGCATCCCGCGCTCACCGCCTACGCCACCGCAGCGAGTCTGGGAGACGCGCCGTGACCTACGGGGAGTCCGGCTCCCCCACGCTTTCAGACGTCGAAGCGGTGGTCAGAGAGAACGTGTCGGGGCACGTGGATGGTGAGCACCATGAGCACGGCAAGCAGCGGCTGCTGGCTGCGCTGCATCAACGCCACTTGCGCCGCGGCGCGCCGCGCTGGCGCCTGCTGCTGATGGCCGGTGCGCTGGTGCTGCTCGTGAGCGGCGCCGCGCTGGCCTGGCGTAAGCACGCACGCTCCCGGCTCACCTACGACGTGACCGGTGGCATGCTGAGCGACAGCGGCTACGTGCGCAGCAGCGGTCCCAGCGGGGCGCGGCTCTCCTTCAGCGACGGTACCCGCGTGGATCTGCAGGACGGCGCGCGTGCGCGCATCGCGGCGGTTGACGCGCACGGCGCCCGCATCGCGATCGAGAATGGCCACGCGACGCTCTCGGTGACGCAGCGCCCCGCCGCCACCTGGTTCGTCGACGCGGGCCCCTTCGTGATTCATGTCACCGGCACGCAGTTCGACGTCGATTGGTCCAGCTACGACGACACGCTCAGCGTGGATCTGCACGAGGGCAGCTTGATCGTCAGCGGGCCACCAGCGCCCGCCGGCGTGCTGCTGCGGGCCGGGCAGCGCCTCACCGCGCAAGAGGGGCGGCTTTCGATCGAAGCGCTGGAGGCCGCGGTTCAGGTGGCGGAAACGCCCATTCCCCTGCCAGAGACCGGGCCAGAGGGGCTCGCGCCGGCCGATCCAATGATCGACCTGGGTCTCGGCTTGGAGCCGAGCCCAGGACTGGGCGAACCCCAACTCGCCGAAGCAAAAGCGACCAAGCCCACCCCGTCCAAGCGCTGAGCGGGCTGCTACGCCCTAGAGCGATTCGACCTCGCGTGCGGGGGAATGTGCTGCTCGAAGTAACTGCGCGCTCAGTCGGGTAACTCGGCGTAGAGCGATGCGATATCGAGCGTGGCTCCGCAGCCAAGCCCCACCGTGCCGGCGGTAGCGTCTCGATACTCCCAGAGCCCCGACTCCAGCCGGCGGTAGTGTTCGATGCGCGGGTGGGTCTGACTGACGAGCACATACTCGCTGAGCGACGGGATGAGCTGGTAGTAATGCCACTTGCTACCCCGGTCCTCGTCTTCAGTCGAAGCGGAGAGGACTTCTACAATCAGGCTGGGATTGGTTACGGTCTGTCCGGAGGTGTCCGCAGGATCTCCCTCGAGCGGGCCGCACACCAACGAGGCATCTGGATAGGTGGCCCGGCCCGTCGCGAGCACGCGCACCTTCTGGTCCGACTGAAACGCGACGCAGCCAGGCTTGCGGCCGGCCTCGAGCGCGGCACTGATGCGCGACGCAAGCGCATTGTGCCTGCGAGAGCCGCCCGCCATCGCGAGGATCTCGCCGCCGTCGTACTCGTGCTTCAGCCCGCTATCGCGCTCGTAGGCGAGGTACTCTGCGTAAGTGTAGTGGTGCCTCGATTGGCGCTGCGGAATGGGGCTGATCACGCCGAGAAACTTAGCAGGTTTCATGTCCGGCGGCTCGAGCGACCCTTCACGCTCACTGCGGAGGCAGCGACGACGCTAGCACGGCGACCCTGCGCTGAAAGCAACTTGATGGGTCTGGCGCAGGCTACGGCTGGCGCGCTCGATCGTCGAGAAAGGCCCTTCCACGTCCACGATACCCTGATCGCGCCGGCTCATGTTCGTGCGCGATACTTTCGAGGCACCGCGTTGGAATGGCAGCAAGCCGCACGCGTGGCAGTCAGGGACGCGCTAGCGGTCGCAGCTCGATGGGGAAATGAACGTCGCCGTGCGCATTGCTTCGATATCGAATGGCCCGAGCGCGCCCTCACACGTCTCCTCACCCCACTGGCCATTCCAATTCAGGAGGTTGTGCTTGCTCGGTGGCAAAGAGATCGCGAAAGCCAGGTCCGTGCGCCGGGACCCCGATGGGTGCTCGTACGTGGTCGTGGTGACCTTGACCTCACCCTCCTGGATGAGGTGACCGTCGCGCACCGCATTGACCCTGTAGCTCAACGTCTTGAGCGAGACACCCTCCACTGGGACCAGCACCTGGAGCACGCCGAGGTCCAAGTGCTCGACATCGGAGCCAGACTCCGCGACGTCGGAGCCAGGCTCGGCGACGTCGGAGCCAGGCTCCGCGATCACGTCCGTTTCATCCCGCTCCACCCTGCCGCCACACGCGACGACGGACATCGCGATCAACACCGTGGTTAGCTTGCTCTTCAGCATCTGGTCCTCGTTCCGCCGCCTTCGACGTCCCGAGCGTGGCGCGCGGGCACGTCGTTTCAGTAACGATTTGGTGCCAACCAAGGGACCTTCCCCGCCCGCGTCCGTCACACCACCTCTAGGCCAACCCAGGCGCGCGCAACCGCAATCTTGCTGCGATAGGCTCAGGAGCTCCCTCACTACTGGGTTACGGTGTTGCTGCGCATGGAACGCGCGCGGCGCCAAAGCAACGCGACCATCGCCAACCCGGAGCTAAAGTATAAGGCGACAGTTCCACCGATGATAGTCCGACGCGACGCCGCCAATGAACAGCCATGCTGAGGCAAGGGGACATTGGTAGTATCAACAATGACTTCATCGCTGCACATGGACGTGGGGGAGCCGTTGCCGTCGTTTGGATCAGCCCCTGCGACCAGTTCGTCCACATCCGACACGCCGTCACCGTCGCTATCGATACCGCAGGTTTCCATGCGGCCCAGGGCATCCTTGAAAGCCCCGGGGCCACTCGTTCCCGTTACACCGAGCTGGCTCAACGTTCGCGCGAGCGGTTTGGTAGCTGTACCCTTGGCACCGACCGCTTCCGAATGACAGATAGTGCAGGGAGGAAACTGGTCGAGCCCCAGCGTAGATCTGATGGTGGCAGGATTCTCAGGATTTGCGAAGGCAACGGCTGGCGCAAACGCGAGGACGAGGACGAGAGAATAAGCGCGTCGCATCACTTCCTTGGCTGCGAATAGCGGCTTCATAGGTGAACGTGTCCTTGCAAGAGCAGCGTGAACAATCGTTGATTGCCGCCGGCGGAGCCGACCGATGAGTAGATGGCGTCGAGCCGCACGTCGGCGCGCGGCATGAAGAACCACCAGTACGATAGCCAGCCGCTATGGCCCCAAAAGCGGCGCCGCGAGCCGACCTTGTTGCCTTCCACGATCGCCTGGACATGCATGCCCGGCGAGAACTCCAGATCCGCCTGGAGAAAGGCGGCGTTACCGCGCCAGTAGTAGTGCTCGCGGGAGGAGCTGAGCAGATAGTCCCACTCCCCCTGCAGCACGAGCGCTTCCCATGGCGTCACCCAGCGCGCGAAAGCGCCGTGCGCGTGCCGCCAGGTCTCGGCGAAAGTCGTCGGGTCGAGGTCGCGATGCGTGATCAAGCTCGAAGCGCCGACCGCCAGCTGGTCGAAGACGGCCGCTTCGATGAAGGCGCTGTAACCTCGCTCGCGATAGTCGTCGGGTCGAAGCTGGAAATTGCCCGCGATCGCCATCACTTCACCGCGAATCATTTCGCGCGAGAACGCCAGGGCCAGCCCATATTGCTGGTCGTCGTTGATGTCGGTGCGCGTCAAATTGCGCGCCCAGAGCGTATGCTCGAGCGTTCGAATGCCGAACGGCAGGTGCATTCGCCCGGCCCGCAAGGTCAAACCCGGCGACTCGAAGCGATAGCCGACCCAGTGCTGCCGCGAGACCAGGTTGCCCTCCACTTCGCGCGTGAGCGCGGCCCCGAGTGCACCCTCGGGCGCGTAGCCGATGCTGCCGACCGCGATGAAGCTCGAGACGTCGATGGCCGCCGACGCGTCTGCTTGCATCCAGATCAACCGACGGGTCATCGGCACACTGCCGGTGTTGACCCCGCCCCAACCCGCCTTGCTGCGTAGCCAAAGCGCTCGACCATCGAACCCGACATTGAGCCAGTCAGGCGTCTTGACGGCCCCGAACAGGGGCCCCGTGGACGGTTCCTCAGCGTCGGAGAGCGGAGGTGCGAGCAAGGTATCGCCGATCACGCGGCCGTAATGGGTGAGCGGTCCGGCCCCAGAAGGATCGACATGACACCCCGAGCAGCCCGTGTAGCGGTATCGAATCATCCAGGGGTAAGCGAGAGCACTGGCTGGACTTACGAGCACCGCCAGCGCAAGCCCCAGCGCCCACCACCACGCAGGGATCGAGAAGAGTCCACGTCGCCGCTCGTCTGGCATGCGAGCGCGACATAGCGCGGAGGCCCCTGAGCGCCGTGCAAAGAATACGTGTCAGTTCCGCGACGGGCCAGCGCGCCCAAGTGGGCTGCTTCAATTCGGCTCGTCGAACAGACTGGACCCCGGTGCCGGCTTGGCTCGGGCGACTTTCTCGCCCTCTAGTCGCGTCGCCGCTGACTCGATCCGTTCCTTGGTTGGTGCCGGTTTTCGCGCGACCGCAGGTCGAGCGGCCGGCGCCGCTGCGCGCGGCGCGGGCGGCGGCGCAGCCGCGGGCGCTTGTAGCGCAGCCGCGGTCTGAGCTTGAAACGCCGCAGCGGCCAGCGCCTGAAGCGCGAGGACTTGAGCAGGCGGGATGGTGGGAACCTCGGCGACTGGGGGGGGCGGAGCCGCCGGTAGCGCAGGCGCAGGGGGCGCCGCGGCAGCGGGCGGCGGCGCGGCAGCAGGCGGCGGCGGAGAGGGCTGCGCGGGACGCGATGCCGCAACCGGCCCCCCGGCTCGCGTCACCGCCACCGAGCGCAGAGCCAGGACGGCACCCAGCGTTGCGCAAGCTGCTACGACACCAATTGCGACCAAGCGCTTGCGAGTGAACAGAGGAGGCGCCACTTCGTCGGGCACTGCCCACGACCGCGTCAGGCCCGCCATGGAGCTGCGCGGAGGCAACGACGATGGCGCCTGCGGTTGCGGCAGCGGCGGCGACTCGAATCGAGTTTCGGGACGTGTGCTGACTGGAGGCGGGACCGGCGTGGGGGCCCGGAGCGGTGGCGGCGTTGACACGCGCATCCGCGTCGGCACCGGCGGCGGCTTCGACGGCTGCCGCGGCGGCTCTACGACGATCGGCTCGACTGCGGCGGCGCTGTAGGCCGCGTTGGGATTGATGGTCGTGACGTCTTCACTGCCCACGGGCTGCGGGTAGCGCGACGCGGCGCGGGTGGGTTGAACACCGTCTTGGATGATCACGGTCCCGGTTGGACCGCGTGGGGCTGGAGGCGCCGCGGAGGGGCTCGGAGGAAACGGCGCGCTCGGGTTGCCGGGATGGGCGGACGCGAGCGCCGCGGCTGCTGCCGGCAAGGACCCCTGAGTCCGCTCCGGCGGGCGGCTGGTGCGCTTGCCGAGCCGCACCACTCTCTCGATGGAGCTATTGACTTCGGCTGAAGCGAAGTCGCGGAGCGCCATCACCAAATCGGCGATCGTGGGATAGCGAATGGCGCGATTTTTCGCGAGACAGCGCAGGACGATGTGATCGAGATCTCCCGGGATGTCCGGCCGAAAGGTGCGCACGGAGGGAGCCGCGTCCGCAGCAACCATCGCCAAAAGTCCTGGCGCCGATTCGGCGGCGTAGACGGGTCGTCCCGCGAGCAGCTCGAACAGGATGGCGCCCAGGGAGTAGACGTCGGCGCGAAAGTCAACGTCGTGGGGATCGCGGACCTGCTCGGGCGCGAGGTACGGCAGCGAGGCCATGATGGCGCTGGTGCCCACGAGCGAGATGGCCCGCTCGGTGAACGGATCGATGTGCAGCGATTCGGCGGCCGCAAAGTCGAACACCTTGACCAACGGGCTACCATCGCTGCGCTTCGTGACGACGAGGCTGGTTGGTTTGAGATTGCGATGGACGACGCCGAGCGCGTGTCCCTCGGCCACGCCCTCACACGCCTGAATCACGTAATCGACGGCTTCATCGATCGGCAGCGGCCCGCGGACCTTGACGACCTCTGCCAAGTCCGGACCAGCCAGGTACTCGCGGACCATGTAGGGCGCGCCGGAGTCGAGGCGCCCCACATCGGTGACGCGCGCGACGTGCTCGCCCTGAATCTTCACCGCGGCGCGCGCTTCACGGACGAAGCGCTGAACGAACTCGGGGTAGGCGCAAGCGTCAGGCACCAGGAACTTCAGCGTCACCTCTTGCCCGAGCTCCAGGTGCCGCACTTGAACGACCACCCCGAGCCCGCTGCGGCCCGGGATCTTCTCGACCCGGTACTTGCCGGCGAGCAGCTCGCCTTCGCGAACGATTTCTTCGACGCGACCACTGCCCTCGCGACGCAGCATCGACGAGCGGCGCGGGGCGTCCTCGTACAAGAGCTCGTCGTCGAGAACCAACTCTGCTTCCGCGAACCGATCGGCCATGCCTGTACCCGTGTTTCGTCACTCGATCGGCTTGCGCCGAAAACGAGGACGCCGAAGAATACTCATCGCCGCCCCGGATGCTCGTGACAATGACGAGCGAAATCCATGTCGGACGAGTGTCGGGCGGATGAAGAGGCTGTGGATTAGAAGGCGCCGCTCACCGCGGCTCCGACCGTGCGATCCAGCCCCACCACGGGAACAGCCTGCCAGCTGGTCTTGGCCTTTCGGGGCTTGGGTATTTTGAAATACCAGAGCGCGCCGGCGCCAACCAAGCTGAGGGTTCCGACGCTCCAGCCCACGTAGCTCCAGGTGCGTGAATCTCGAGCGGAGTCGATCAGACGACTGTGGTCGTCGATCTGTTTTCGTGTGCAGCCTTGACTCGACGGACAAATCGCCTTCGCGTCGTCGTTGACGCTCTGATACTGAAGCCCCGTCAAGATGCCGACGCCGACGCCGGCGACGCCGAGCGTGCCCAGCGCGAGCGCCGTGTAGTTGGGGCCGGCTTGCCGATCGCTCTTGAGCGTCCCCGAATCGGTCGGCTTGAGTGCCAACTTCTCCTCGCTGGGCTTGGCCCGGCTGGGCTTGACCGCCGGAGCTGCCTTCTTCGTAGCCTCGGGCTTGAGCTCGGGAATTTCGACCGTGACGACGGGGGCGCCGGCCTTGACTTCGACGCGCTTTTCCCAGGTCTGCTTACCGGGCGCCTTGGCAACGATCACGTACGCGCCTGGGTCGACGGCAATGGCCTTGCCCCAAGCTTCGCTCTCGAGCGGCAGCTCACCGCGTTTCACACGGAGCTTGGGATCGGTCGCTTTGACTTCGACGACGAGGCGCGAAAGGCGCGGCGCGAGCGCACTGGCGCGCTCGCGCAAGACCTGCTCGCGATCCGTCTGCCCCACCGCCTTGGCGGACGCGGCAGCTCCCAGAAACAGCGCTTGAGCGCTGGCGGTGCGGCCGATGTGCTCCCAGCAATCAGCCAGGTTGAACTGAGTGCCGATGCCCACTTCCAGACGCAGGCTCTCCTCGAACTTGGAGCAAGCCGCTTCGTAATGGCCCTCACTTGCTAGCTTCCGTCCCTCATTAAAAAGGGCACGAGCAGGTGACGGTGCCGGCTCCTCGCTGCGTGCGGCAGCGGGCCAAAGAAGCGCGGCGACCACGATGGCGGCGTGAAGCGGAGCCCAAAGCCCGTAACACGACGTCTTCAACATCACACCTCGAGGATTCGTTCGACCCATTGGCTGAAGCCGCCCCAGCCTTAACCCAACTCCCCTCAGAGTGCATCGTTTTTTGAGGCACCCAGCGTTTCGCGATCGCGCATCACTTCGTGCGCGGTGTAACCAATTCGTCACCATGTCGTTCCTTGCGGCTCAGCGCGCTCGAGTAGATAAGCGCGCCAGGCCGACAATGATTCGCTCGCTGCACCGTGGCCAATTCCTTGCAAGCTTCTACGGGCTCACGGCGGTGGCGGGCTGCACCGAGATCACCAAGGTGGACTGGAATTATATCGACCGAGCCAGCGCGGCGTTGGCTGGCGAATCCGCGGGCGGCGCCGGTCAGGAGCCCGCTGGCACGGCGGGTGAAGCTTCGGGTGGTGTGCCAGCCAATGCCGGAGCGCCGGCTGGCGGTGCGCCGGGAAGCGGCGGGGAGATGCTCGGCGGGGCAGCGGGAGCCCCGGGCAACGACGGCGGCACCGCAACCGCAAGCGGCGGCGAAGCGGGAGCGGGATCATGATTGCCAGGCGAATCGAGCGGCGAACCGTGCTTCGAGCCGCTGCGTTGGGTCTGCCGACGCTCGTCGCCCTCTCGCCGCAGCCAGCGGCTGCGACACTGGTGCGAGGCCTGAAGCTCCAGGAGCTCGTGAGCTTCAGCGATTGGGTCGTCGTTCTCACGCCCGTCACGGCGTTTTCACACTGGGAGACCTTGGGCGGTCAGCGCATGATCGTCACCGATACGCGCGCCACGGTCGACGATTCGATCCACGGCCGCGCTCGTGAGAGCGAAGTCATCGTGAGGGTTCCGGGAGGGCGCGTGGGCGACACCGGGGAGCTGGTCGCCGGGCAGGCGGAGCTGAGCCCGGGTCAAGCTGGGGTGACGTTCCTGAAGCGCGCCTCGGATGGCGTTTACTGGGCAACCGGGATGGGGCAAGGGCATTACCCGCTCACCTCAGCGCAGCGCGGGCCGCGTTTCTTGCGCGCCAATCGCTCGCTACCGACGCTGCTGCGCTGGGAGGGTTCTGCGGTGCAACGTCTGCCCGGTACCGAGCTGGCGGAGGCGCGGCGCCTGATCCTGCGCGCGAGAAGCCGATGAGCCGCGGGCCGCGTCTCGGTCGCTCCAGCTCGCTCGGCGGGTGGGCCGTGGTCGCGCTCGGCGTCAGCGTCTGGTTGACGCCACTGAGCGCGCAGGCCTTCTGCCGCGCGAAGGCGTGCGATCCGAAGCAGATGACGTGCACGCGCGACGCACAGGGCTGCGTGCAGCAGGGCCCAGCGCTGTTTTGGCCCAGTAACTGTATCACCCTGAGCGTTCAGCAAGACGGCTCGCCCGCGCAGGGCATTTCGTACGACGCCGCGCTCGAGGTGTTGAGCGATGCCATCGCCACCTGGAGCCGCGTCGAATGCGAGGGCGGCGGCTCGCCGTCGATCCGTGCCGAGCTCAGCGAAGCCGTCGAATGCGCCGCTTCCGAGAGCAATCCGGACGGCATGAACGCCAATATCTTGGTCTTTCGGGACGAGAGTTGGCCCTACGTCGGCGCCGTCGATGCTTATGGCTACACGCGCCTGCGCTTCGGCACCGAGACGGGGCAGCTCCTCGACGCCGACATCGAGATCAACGCGGAAATGGATCCCTTCAGCGTGGGTGATCCGGTAACGGACGTCGATCTGGCTTCGGTCGTGACGCACGAGGTGGGTCACTTGTTGGGCTT
>DATEDZ010000138.1:0-13009 GCA_035281385.1 Polyangiaceae bacterium | reverse complement strand
AGCGAGCACTGGCCCCGACCACGGCGGGCAAGCTGGGCAGCGACCCGACGACGGTCAGTAGCAACGCTGCTAGCAGCAGCGTCTGGGTCGAGCCCACCAGGTATTGCATCGTCGGGCTAGCTTTGGCCCCACCTTCCACGGGGCCGGGACGACCCTAGCACACGCAAGGGCGCCCTTGGCGCCGCCGCATCGAACGAAACTAGTAGCTTGATGCGTCAGCGCACTCGCTCACGTCCATGAACAACATCTATCCGCGTTCCATCAGTTCGAAACCTCGTCTAGCCAGCCAGCAGTCGCCGCAGCTCACCGCGCGCGAACCGCCAATCGAAGGCCAGTGCCAACAGCGGCACGACGCCGCAAAGCGCGAGCCTGAGCAGCAGCGGAGTGGTGCCGGCGAGCACCACCAGCAGCGTGACCACCAGCAGGATCACCGAGATGGGCAGGTAGCGAAACGGCACGCGCTGCACCGCGCGCGACATCGCTACCGTGAATAGAAGATTGCAGGCCATCCCGATCGTTGTCGCCCAGCAGGCGCCGAGCGCGCCCCAGCGCGGAATCCACCACAAGTTGAGCACGATGGCGAGCGCGGCGGCTGGGAGCGAAGCCAACCAGATGCGGTAGGCCGCGCTCGGGCTGCTCAGCACCACCGCGCCGGCGGTCTGTGCGCCAGTGCGATACAGCGTGCCGAGACACAACACCGAAGTGACGGCGACCGCCGCTTCGTAGCCACCGGGCGCGATCAGCGCGACGATTTCGGGCGCCGTCAGCGACAGCACTGCCACGAACGCGGCCATGCCGCTCATGCTCCAAAACGACAGATGCCGGACGCGCTCCCAATTCGGAGCTTCGCCACGCGCCTCCTTGAAGAAGAACGGCAGCCAGGCGCGCTGCATGCCGAGCCCCAGCATCATGGCACCCGAAGCGATACGCGAGCCCACCGAGTACACGCCAGCCACCTCCAGCCCGTGCTCGGCAGAGCCGGCCAGCATGAGCTTGTCGATCGACTGGAAGATGTAGGCCGCCCCGATGTGCGGCATCAGCGGTACCCCGTAGCTGAGCACCCGCTTGAGCAGTGCCCAGTCGATCATAGGCCGCAAATCCAGCGGGATGCGCCAGATCAGGATCAACGTGCAGAGCCAGAACGACAAGCAGGCGGAGAGCAGCAGCGCGACCACGCCCAGCTGCGTGAAAAGGAGCAATGGCACACCGATCGCGACGTTCAGCGACGTGCGCAGCGCCTGAAACAAGGTGTGGCTCCGGGCCTTGCCTTCGACCTGCAGGTGCGCCGAGAGCGCCTGGAACGCGGCGTTACCGGCCACCGTGAGCAGCGCGCAAGCGCCGAGTGGCCAAAGCGCGATGCCGCCGATAAGGTCAGACGCCCAAGGCCAGACCAGCGCCCCGAACCCCGCCACCAGCAAGCCGCTCAGCACCATCCAGGTCGCCATGGTCGAGACCAGGCGTACCGGCGCGCCGGGCGTCTCGCGCACGTCGGTCCCGATCTTGACCAGCGTCTCCATGCCGCCGGCCATGGTCAGAATCACCAGCAGCTGCACCAGCTGCTCGAGCACGCCGAGCGCGCCGTAGTCCTCTTTGCTCAGCGTCCGCAGGTAGAGCGGTAGCAGCAGCAAGTTGGCAAAGCGCGTGACCGCGATGCCGAGCGTATAGAGCGTGGTCTGCTTGACGAGTCGAACGCCGGCCCGTCCTTGCTCCTCCACGTGCTGCCTCAGCCGAGCGACTTTTTCACGGCTTCCACGACCTTGTCCTGATCCGCTTCGCTCAGGTAGGGGTGCATGGGCAGGCTGATCACTTCACGCGACGCCTTTTCCGACTCGGGCAGCTCGCCCCAGGCGGAGGTGCCGGCGAACACCGGCTGCTCGTGCAAGCATTTAGGATAGTAGACCGCGGTCGGAATGCCCAGCTCCTTCAGCTTGGTGCCGACGCCATCGCGATCCTTCACGCGAATCGTGTACTGCGCGTACACGTGCGTATTGCCGGGCGCGACCTCGGGCACGACGCAGACGTCGCGCAGCAAGTCGGAGTAGCGCGCGCCGATGCGATTGCGCTCCGCCACCTCCCAGGCAAAATGCGGGAGCTTGCCGAGCAGCACCGCCGCTTGCAACGTGTCGAAGCGACCGTTGGTGCCGATCATGGTGTGGTGGTGGCGCTTTTCGCCGCCGTGCGTGCGAATCGCCTTGATCTTTCCGGCCAAGGCGTCGTCGCTGGTGAACACCGCGCCGCCGTCGCCATAACAGCCGAGCGGCTTGGCAGGGAAAAAGCTGGTGCTGCCGATCAGGGTCACGCTACAGCTCTGCTTACCTTGTTGAGTGGCGCCGAAGCTCTGTGCGGCGTCCTCGATCACCGGAATGTCGTGCTTGGCCGCGATGGCGCTCACGGCCGCGTAGTCCGGCATCTGGCCGAACAGGCTGACCGGCATGATCGCCTTGGTGCGCGGCGTGATGGCCTTCTCGAGCTGGCTCACGTCCAGGTTGAATCCGACCGGCTCGATGTCGACGAAAATCGGCTTGGCGCCGACCAGCCCGATCACCTCCGCGGAGCTGATCCAGGTGAAGGCGACCGTGATCACTTCGTCGCCGCGGCCGATGCCCAGGGCGCGCAGCGCGATTTCCAGGCTGTGCGTACCGCTCGAAACCGTGATGGCGTGCTTGACGCCCACGAAGCTGGCCAGCTGCTGCTCGCATTCGGCGATCTCGGGCCCCATGATGAAAGCGCCGTGAGCCAGCACCGCTTGCATGCGGCCCTCGATCTCTTGTCTGTAGCGTTCGTGAGGGGTCTTGAGATCGATGAATTGCATGCTCAGGCTTTCAGCTCGTCGTAAGTCTGCTTACCCACTTTTAGCGCGTCGGGCAACGGCGCTTCCTCGTCCAAGTCCAAGCATTGGAGCATGCCGGGCGAGGTCTCTCGGTACTTGAGACCGGACTCCGGACACACCATGACGCCGTCGGCGCCCGGCTTCAGCCGGTGCCCGTGCCGGCTCATCCAGCCCATTTGACGGGCCGGGTTGCCGACCACCAAGGCGTAGTCGGGCACGTCCTTGGCGACGACCGCGCCCGCGGCGATGAACGAGTAACGCCCGAGCGTGATGCCGCACACGATGGTGGCGTTGGCGCCGACGGTGGCGCCACGGCGAAACAGCGTCTTCTCGTACAGCGAGTGTCGATTGACCTGCGAACGCGGGTTGGTGACGTTCGTGAGCACGCAAGACGGACCGAGGAACACGTCGTCCTCGATCAGCGTACCGGTGTAGATGGAGACGTTGTTCTGCACCTTGACGTTGTTTCCGATCACCACGCCGCCGGCGACGTTCACATTTTGACCCAAGATGCAGCGCTCCCCGATCTTGGCCTTGGCCATCACGTGGCAAAAGTGCCAGATCTTGGTGTCCTTGCCGATGTCGGCGCTGCTGTCGACGATGGCGGTCGGATGGGCGAAGAAAGAGCGGAGCGCTGCGGTGCCCTCGAGCTTCGGTTGCACTGCATCCCCGCCCGCTTCCAGGCTGCGCTGCGCCATGTCCAGGACCTGCAGCACGCGCAGGCCCTCGGGGCCATCGGTGCGCGGACGCTGGCGGTCGCGGCAAACGCTCAAGAAATGGTCGCACTCCGCGCGCAGCGGCTCGCCTTCGGGCACTGCCACGGCCTCACCCGTCACCTTCAGGGGCACCGGCTCCTGCCCCTTCGCCCAGCTCAGGTACTTGCGATAGAGCGTGAGCTTCTCGGCCCAGGGCTTGGTATCGTCGAACACCGCCATGCCGTCGCTGCCCGCGATGGTCAGCTTCTGCTCCTTGAACGGGTTGAGCCAGGTCACGTAGATTTGCGCCATCACGTTACCGCTGAAACGCATCACCGTGATGGTGGAGTCGGCGACGTCCTGACTCAAGTAAGCGTTGCCCATGCAGCGCACCGATTCTGGTAGCCGATCCCCGAGCAGTGAGAGGATCACCGAGATGTCGTGCGGCGCGAAGCTCCAGAGCGCGTTTTCTTCGGTGCGGAACTTGCCGAGATTCAGGCGATTGCTGGTGATGGTCAGCACCTTGCCCAGCGTGCCGTCCGCTACGAGCTCGCGCAGCCTCACCACGCAGGGGTGGTACTGCAAGAGGTGCCCGACCATCAGTACCTTGCCCGAGCTACCCGCCAGCTTGACCAGCGCTTCGGCGTGCTCGAGCCGCAGGCACAGCGGCTTTTCGACGTAAACGTCTTTGCCCGCCTTCAGCGCCGCCTCGGCCAGCTCGTAATGCAGCGCCGCAGGGGCCGCGATCGCGACCTTGTTGATCTTGGGATCAGCAAGCACCTCCGCATACGAAGACGTGGTCCGAACCTGCGGGTACTGCCTGCGGATACTCTCGAGCGCCGCCTCACTGGCTTCACACACCACGCCGAGCGCACCGAGCCCGTCGAAGCTGCGCGCCAAGTTCTTCCCCCAGTGGCCAGCGCCGAGGAGTGCTAAGTCGCGATTTCCTGAGTTATTTTCGGACATTTCCTGGCCTCGTCCCACCAAAAAGCTGGGCGGAACCATGCCTCAGTTTGCCAGGCTCGTCCACTCCGAGACCAGCCGATCGACGACCTTGGAAGCCGCCTTCCCGTCGCCGTATTCGTCGATGCTGCGGCCCGGCTTAGCCGCGGCTGCCGCCTGCTCGATGCGCGCGCGATCAGCGCCGGCCAGCTGATTCCAGCCGGCCTCGATCGTCTCGACCCACTCGGTTTCGTCGCGCAGGGTCACGCATGGCACGCCGTGAAAGTAGGCCTCTTTCTGGACGCCGCCGGAGTCGGTCAAGATCAGCGCGGCCTGCTGCTCGAGCACGATCATGTCCAGAAACGAGACCGGCTCGACCACGAGCAACGACGGGTTCTTCGCCAAGACCTGCTCCAGGCCGTGGCTCTTCAGCGTCGCGCGCGTCCGCGGATGCAGGGGCAACAGCAGCGGACGCGCGGCGCTGGCCAGAGATGAGAGCGCCTCCAGGATGTCGGTCAAACGTCCCAGGTCATCCGTGTTCTCGGCGCGGTGCACGGTAGCCAGACAGAAGCTCTTGGGTTTCAGACCGTAGCGCTCGAGCACGTCGGAGCTGCTGCCGGCGACTTCCGCGAAAATCAGCGCGGCGTCGTACATGACGTCGCCCACGTGGTGTACGCCGAGGAGCACGCCCTCGTTCTTCAGGTTGACGATGGCGGTCTGAGTCGGACACAAAAGCAGCTTGGACACGTGGTCGGTCAGGATGCGATTGATTTCTTCGGGCATGCGTTTGTCGAACGAGCGCAGCCCAGCTTCCACGTGGCACACCGGCACGTGCAGCTTGGCCGCAGCCAGCGCGCCGGCCAGGGTGGAATTGGTGTCGCCGTAGACCAAGAGCCACTCCGGTTTTTCGTCGAGCAGAATTTGCTCCACCGCGGCCAGCATCTTGCCAGTCATGGCGCCGTGCGAACCCGAGCCCACGGCCAGGTTGTACTTGGGCCGAGGCACTTCGAGCTGATCGAAGAACACCTGGCTCATGTTCTGGTCGTAATGCTGGCCGGTGTGGACGAGCACCTCCTGGAGGTTCACGCCAGCTTTGCTGCGCCGCGCGATCTCGGCGCTCACCGTAGCCGCTTTCACGAACTGCGGCCGGGCGCCGACGACGGTGAGAATCTTCATGGCCGTGAGCCTTTCAGTAGCGCGAAAGAGCCTGATTGGCCTAGACAATACGCCAGCCTTTAGCCAGCATCCGCGGCGCATGCAGGCTAAAGGATGATCGAGGCAGCTCGAGCCGGCAGTCTCGTGCGCACCCGCCTCGTGCGCTATCGCACCGCGCTGACCTGGCTTACGGCGCTGGTGCTGCTGGGTTTTTCTGCGCGCATCCTGAAGTCCAATAGCGAGCCGCTGACCAGCCTGCTGACCATGCCGGCCTGGACGTGGGCCATGATGCTGCCGCTCACGGTGCTCAACCTGGCCTTCACGGCGGCGCGCATGGCGCTCGCGGTGCGCCAGGCCGGCGCGCCGCCGGTGCCTGCGTGGGCCTGGTTTCGCATCGTCGCCTTGGGGCAATTCTTGAACGTGCTGTTTCCGCAGCTGGGCAACGTGTACCGCGGCGTCGCGCTCAAACGGCAATACAGTGTCTCCTACTTCGCGTACAGCAGCGGCCTGGTCACGTTCATCTGGCTCGAGGTCGTGATGAGCCTGGCGCTCGGCCTGCTCACGGTGGGCTGGCTCGCGCCGGGTCTGAAGCTGGGCGGGCTCGCGGTGCTGCCCGTGCTGGGCGCACTCCTGGCCGTGGTGCTGGTGGCGCCGAGCCTGGCGGCGCGCCTGGCTCTGCTGTTCAAGCCGCGCGCGGGGCTCTGGCTGCGCATTTTGGAGCTATCGGCACGCCTGCTGCGCGTGACCGCCGAAAGCCGCCGGGCGCCGCGCGTGCTCGGGGGTTTCGCGCTCCTCAACCTGCTCACCCTGGCCGCGCAGGCCAGCGTGCTCTGGCTGTGTTTTCGAGGCGCAGGGCTGCCCATCGGCATCGCGCAGGCCGCGCTGTTTCACATCGTGATCCGGCTCAGCAACATCGTGATCATCACCCCCGGCAATCTGGGCGTCACGGAGCTGGCATTCGGCGCGCTCGGCGCCGGCACTCACGGCGGCAGCCTGGAGCACGGCATCGCCGCCGCTCTGGCGTTCCGCGCGCTGTACAGCCTGGCGGCGGTGGTGCTCGGGCTGGCCTTCGGTGGGGTGGGCCTGGTGCGCTCCCTGAAGAGCGAGGCGCCCGAAGCCTCAGGCGGCACCACGCCGGTTCACGAGGTCGGCGAGGAAACCGAGCAGCGTCACCTGTAGGAAGCCGACCAGCAAGATGAGCGTGCGCTCGTTCATGTCGAGCAGCCACAGGTCGTAGCCGGCGGAGCCGGCGGTAGCCAAGAATAGGGTGAACGAAAGCGGCAAGAAGATCTTGAGCGGATTGAAGAACAAGATCATCCGCATCACGAGCGTGAAGTAGTTGATGGCGTCGCGGACCGGTTTGACCTTCGAGCTGCCAGCGCGCTCGAAGTAGTCGATGTTGATGTAGCGCACGTGCCAGCCGTCAGACAGCATGGCGAGCGTGATGGTGCTGGTGAAGCTGAAACCGTCGGGCAGCAGCCGGCTGTAGCGCAGCGCCAGCTCCTTGCGGAACACGCGCATGCCCGAGTTCAGATCGGGGATGCGCCGGCCGACCAAGAAGTCCGCCAGGCGATGGATGGGCCACTTGGCGGTGCGCCGCACGATCGAGTGACTGACGTTCTTGCCCTTGCGGGCGCCCACCGCCATGTCACACGCCTCGGCCTCGCGCACCAGATCCGCGATGCGCTCCACCGGGTAGGTGCCGTCCGCGTCGATGATCAGGATCCAGTCGCTGCTGGCAGCGCGAATGCCGGTCTTGAGCGCCGCGCCGTAACCCCGATTGTATTGGTGACGGACCACCGTCAGGTTTTGGCGCGGCGCGATCTCCCCCGAGCCGTCGGTCGACCCATCGTCGACCACCACGTAGTCGTAGCGCACCGCTTGTCCCTTCAGCGCCCTGTCGAGGGTGTCGAGCATGGGCCCGAGCCCCGCGCGCTCGTTGTAGCAGGGGATCACGACGGTGACGGAGGAGATGGTCATTGCGGGTCGGTCGAGTCGCTATCGGGGTCGAGCTCGTTCGATTCCGGTTCCGGCTCGGGCTTGAGCTTGGGCTCCTTGGGCTCGCGCTCGGGCTTATAATCCCCGCCGCGCCGGCGCAGGTAGATTTCGACGCCCTTGAAGCGCTCGACCGCCTCGAATTGCGCCAGTTCATCGGGGTCGGCCTTGGGCAGCTTGCCGCGCCCGATGGCCATGCCGGAAATGCGCTCCAGCTGCTCGGCGGACTCGGTCTTGGACAGGCGTTCGAGCGGCTTGGGTCGCGGCGTGAAGCGCTCGGGCACGCGCTTGTCGACGTCCAGCTGTTCGACCTTGTAGATGCCGTCGGGGTACTCACGGACGCCCGCGACGAGCACCAGGTAAGGAGCCGAGCGCGGCGGCGGCTGAGGCGGCATTTCCGCCAGCCGCACCGAGCCGAAGCGCCGCACCTTACCGGCGTGGTGCATGAAAAGCTCGTTGAATAGAAAGACGTTGTTGAGCCGCTCCGGCATGCGCTGCCCGTGTGGGTAGAGCAGGTGGGTCACGCCCCGAGCCTTGATCACGTCGTAGAGCTCGCGCGCGTCCTTGAGATTCGAGTAGCGGATGTAGTCCTGCAGATCCGGGTTATCGGCCAGGATGGTACGATCCAGCCCGAGCAGGCCCTTGTAGTTGCGCGCCAGGATCACGGCGTCGGGCGGCGTGGCTTTGGTGATCTGGCGCTGCGCGCCCTTGGCGTCGAAGCGACCGTCGTAGTTGCGCTTGTAGCCGGCGCCGATCAGATCGAGGCCCTTTTCGAGCTCCTTACGCCCGTAAAAGAGCATGGCGTCGCCGCCCCAAAATAGCTGCGATGCTATCAGCGGCACGAGCCCCACGCGCGCCAGCCAGCCGAGCTCCCAAACCTTGACCATCAACGCCAGGGCCGCACCGATGCACAAGTCGTAGAAACTGATCAGGTAGCGATCGTTGGGCGCGGTGTTGCCCCACACCCAGAACGCGATCAAGAGCACGCCACTCACGAGCAGCAGCCGGCGGCGCTGCCTGACCAAGAGCAGGCAGGGCAGCAGCAACGAAAACAACGCGCCCATGTAGGGTCGCTTCTCGGTGAGGTTGCGATTGGCGGGCTCGAACGAGTAGGCGAAGATCCGTCCCAGCGCCCACTTCTGGCGCTCGAGCCCCTCGTACTTCGGCATGAACCCGCCGTCGTAGGGCTCTTCCTTGTAGTAGCCCGACTGTTTCGCGGGATAGCTCGACTTGAAAACCTTCTGCGCGAACGGATACGTCGGGTTGTGATGATAGACGGCGTTCTTCGCGAAGTGCGGCGCGCTGACCAGCGTCGCGCTGAGCGCGATCGCGCCGGCGCCCGCGAGCAGGCCGCGCCACGGCACGTCGTCGGCCGAAAGCGAGCCGCGGCGTCGGCGTAGCAGTCCGCGCGCCAACAAGAAGCCCAGACGCCCGGTGACGATCAGGCCGATGCCACCGAACAGGTAGATGGCCTGGTACTTGACCAGCAGGTGGCCGCCCAGCGCCACCCCGAGCAGCACGCACCAGCGCACGTCGAAAAACTTGAGCACGCGCGCGGCGGCCAGCATGGCCGGGACTGCGAAGAAACCCAAGAAGTGATCGGCGGACGCGCCGATGCTCTGGTCGTAGATGAAGATCGACGGAAACAGGAAGAAGCCCGCCCACAGCCCGCGAACGTCGCGGCCGCCCAAGAGCCAACGCGCCAGCGTTGCTGCGCCGACGATGCGCCACAGCACCACCGCGTACTCGAGATGTAGTGACAGCATCCAGTGCTCGGGCACGTCCTTCATCCCCGGCACCAGCAGCGCCCAGGTGTGCAGCATGCTGGTCAGGTGCGGGAACGAGCGATGCGCGTCGCCCCAGAACGGAATGATGCGCCCGGCGCGCGCGTAGTCCTGCGCGATCGGGTAGTGGTACCAGGTGGCGTCGAAGTTGATGTTCGAAACGTCGAGCGCCTCCAGATACAGGAAGACCAGGGCCGCGCAGCCCGCCAGCACCGCGAGCGTTCCGAGCACCTGCTCGACCGGTCTGAGCGGGGGCAGGCTGGCGCGCCAGCTGCGCAGGCGCTGCCACAGGCCGAGCGCATCCTTCAAACCGACGGACAAGAAGACGAGCGGCAAACCGAACGCCACCACAGGCCGGAACAAACGCAGGAAGCCGCAAAGGTACAGCGCCAGCACGAACGCCGTGAACCCCAGCATCATGCTCTGCAGCAGCTCTTCGAGCGCCGGCAGCTCGCGCTGCTGCAGCAGCTTTCGAAGCAGAAACGCGCCCAGCGCGACGCACGCCACGTTGAATAGCAGCGCGTACGCCCAGATCGGCAAGAGGCGCCAGACCAGCCAGTTCTCGACCGCGTAGTGGCGATCGACGACGCCGACGAACAGATACACCCCGCCACCACAGATCAGCGCCGCAAGGAGCGCTCGCAAGATGTTCTGAATGCGAGGAGGCAGTGCGAAGCGCCCTAACACGAGGCCGGGGAGGCTAGACAAAACGCCAGCCAGAGGCCAGCATCCCGTCCCCGAATGCTGGATTGGTTGAGAAACTGGTGGAGGGAAACCTGGCGCGCACCGATCGCGCAGCGAGCTTTCGTGCTCGGCATGTTCCTGTCGCTAGCTCTCGGCGTCTTCCTGCGTCTCAATAGCTATCTGGGGCATAGCATTTCGCTCTGGTTCGACGAGGCGATGTGGGGCAGCCGCGTGCTGCATCGCGAGCTGCTCCAGTTCGGCATTCGTCCGATCGGCTTCGTCTGGCTGACGAGGGTCATCGTCAATACCTTCGGCGCCACCGAGATCTGGCTCAGGCTGTTGCCCAACCTCAGCGCGCTGGCGGCGCTGTTTCTGATGCCGTACGTGGCGTCGCGCTTCTTGGACAACAGGCTGCTGCGCGTGCTGTTGGTGCTGCTGTTCGCGATTCACCCGGCGCTCGTGGACTTCGCCAACGAGTTCAAGCCGTACGGGTTCGAGGTGCTGCTGCACCTGATCCCGATCGTGCTCTACCTACGGCTGGAGCAGACGCAGCGCCTTGGCTATTTCTACGCGCTGCTCGCGTACGTGCCGATCTGCTTCTTATTCGCGTACAACATCTCGTTCACCTATCCCGGGCTCCTGCTCTTGCTCCTGCGCTACGCCTGGCAGTCGGCGAGTCGCCGGCGCCTGGTGACGGCCACGCTGTTAGGCGGCGCGTTGTGCCTCGGGACTTCCTTGACCATCTACAAGCTTGCGCTCAACAAGGTGGTCAAGGAAGAGCGCACCGAAAACTACTGGGGACGCAAATACGATGTCTTCTACCACCCCAAGGAGAAGGCCAGTCGCGTCGACTGGACGCTGGAGCGCACCAGCGACATGCTGGCGTTCATCGGCCTGCGGCGTGACACGTGGCTGGATGGTCCGCGCAAGATCGACGAGAAAGCCGCGCGTGAGCTGGGATCCGCTGACCGCTTACTCTGGATTGCGTTGAGCGCGGTCGGGCTGTGGGCGCTGTGGCAGAAACGGCGCGCGCATTTGCTGCTGCTCGGCATGCCGCTGCTCGTGGTGCTGGGCGCTAACTGGGTCGGCAAATGGCCACTCGGCGCGTTCCGCACCAACATCTTTGCGAGCGTCTACCTCTTCTTATTTCCGCTGATCGGGATGGAGGTGCTGGCCAAGCGGGGCGAGGTGGTGCAGCGCGCGCTCGCGGTGGCGGTGCTCGGGTTCACGCTGGTGCCCGGCTTCATGTACGGCTTCGACTGGCACGGTCACAAGCGCACCTACACGCGCGATCACTACCAGCGCGAGGTGCTGGCCAAGCTCTACGAGTATCGGAGGAAGGAGCTAGCGGAGCATCCCGAGTATGGCCCGGCGCGCCTGGTGATGGACTCGCACACTTATCACCCGCAGCTCTACTACCTCAACGATCACCCCGTTTTCCGAGAGCGCTACCGCGCCTTCTTCAAGAGGAACTTCAATCAGGACCACGTCGGGCGCGGCGCGCTTGGGCCCAAGGTCATGCAGCGCCTGCAGCGCGACGACCAGCCGGTGTGGGTCGTGGCGTCGAAGCCCAACGTGATGGAAGAAATCGATAACTACGCCAAGAAGAACACCAAGGTTCTGATCCGCGAAGAGATCGAGGGTCAGCACCTGATCTTGCTTCTGGGCAAGCGCTAGTTTTAGGTTGCCGCAACCGTGAAGCTGATCATTCAGATTCCTTGTCTCAACGAGCGAGACACGTTGCCCGAGACCATCGCGGAGCTGCCCCGACAGATCGAGGGGGTCGACGAGATCGAGGTCCTGGTCATCGACGACGGCAGCACGGACGGTACCGCCGAGCGCGCCGCCGAGCTGGGTGTGCATCACGTCGTGCGCTTCCCGCGCAATCGCGGCCTGGCGCGAGCCTTCACGGCGGGTGTGGACGCGGGCGTGCGGCTGGGGGCGGACATCATCGTCAACACCGACGCGGACAATCAGTACCGCGGCGCCGATATCGCGTTGCTCGTCGCGCCAATCCTGGCCGGTCGGGCCGAGCTTACGATCGGCGATCGCCAGACTCACACCATCGCGCATTTTTCGCCGGTCAAGAAGCTGCTCCAGCGCTGGGGCTCCGGCGTGGTGCGGAGACTTTCTGCCACCAACGTGAGCGACTCACCGAGCGGCTTTCGCGCCCTGAGCCGCAAGGCGGCACTGCTGCTGTTCGTGCACAATCGCTTCACCTACACGCTCGAGACCGTGATTCAGGCCGGACGCGCGGGCCTGGCCATCGAGAACGTGAAGATCAGCACGAACAAGAAGACGCGCGAGTCGCGCCTGTTCCGCTCTATCCCCGACTACTTGCGCAAAGGCGGCGGGGTCATGCTGCGCGCCTACACCATGTACCAACCGGTACAGGTTTTTTTGCGCATCGCGATCGTGCTGTTTCTGGTGGGCGCGGTGACCTGGATTCGATTCGTCTACCTATTCATCGTGCGCGGGGGCGTCTCGGGCAACATTCAGTCCTTGATCATCGGCACGGGCGCGATCGTGCTCGCCTTCCTGGTCGCGATGGTAGCGATCCTGGCCGAGCTTTTGGCGGCCAACCGACGGCTGCTCGAGGATCTCCTGGTCCGCGTGCGTCGCATTGAGAGCCGGCCGGGTGAAGGAGGTGTGCCCGACGAGCGCCTCGACGGCATTCACTCGACCGGACATGCTCCGTGGCGACCGCGCTGAGCGCGCGCGGCGCTCAGAAGTGACCGGAGACTCTGAGAGCCCAGCCGCCCTCGGGCAACTTCACGACCGCGGTCTTGGGCAAATCCGCGCGCACCAGCTCGTCATAGCCGCTCGCCAGACCGACGAAGAACAGGGTGGCGCCGGCGGCCTGGATCATGCCGTCGGCGGTCAAAAATACGATGGCGATGATCTCGTCCAAGGCGTTGCTCATG
>DATEDZ010000137.1:0-80413 GCA_035281385.1 Polyangiaceae bacterium | reverse complement strand
CCCCAGCGACCAACGAGAAGGTGGGGCCGGGGTCACCGACGAACGCGAGCGAGCGATCGGCTATTCGTAGCTGATCGCCTTGATCTCGATCTCGATCTCCCCGGCGGGGCGCAGCACGCTCACGACGTCGCCCACCTTGCGCCTCATCAGCGCGCGCCCGAGCGGAGACTGAAAGCTAATGCGACCTTCGGCGGGCGCCGCCTCGTCGGGTCCCACGATGAGGTAGCGGCTTTTTTTGCCGTTTTCGTCCTCGACCTGCACGGTGGCGCCGAAGCGCACTTCCGCGTGGGAAAACTCCTGTTTCACGACCACCGCCGCGTCGAGCCGCTTGGTAATGAAACGAATCCGCCGATCGATCTCGCGCAGCTTCCTCTTGCCGTAGATGTACTCGGCGTTCTCCGAGCGATCGCCCTGAGCGGCCGCTTCCGCCACCTCGTGCACGACCTTCACGCGTTCGACGTTGAGCAGCTGGTTCAGCTCTGCGGCCAGTTTCTTGGCGCCTTCGGGCGTCAGGTAGTTCGACATGATGCTAGCCTCTTGCCGGTGAAACGAAGCCATGGCCTGCTCATCGCGCTCGGGATCGTGATCCTGGGGGTCGTCGCCATCGTCGTCGGGTTGCTCGTCTACTTGCCGAGCTACTTCCGTACTCGCGTCGTAGCAGAAGCGGAAGCCCGCGGCATCGCGCTCGAGCCGGGTGAGATCTCCTTTGGCTGGCAGTGGCTGCAGCTGTCAGGCGCGACGGTAAAGCTGATCGGCGCACCCTCTTTCGAGGCCAAGCTCAAGCTGTTGGATTTTCAGCTTCAGGATTGGAAGCCTGCGCTGATCGAGGCCACGGGCGTAGAGATCGGCGTGAGCGGCTCACTGCCGCGGGTGCTTTTCGAGCTGGGCGAATGGACCAAGAACCACCCTTCGACCTACGAGCTCCCGGTGGTGGCAAGCCGCGTCAGTATCCAGGTGGCCGAGGCTGCCGCCGCTGCGCCGTGGCTCGAGCTCTCCGGAGGCTTTCTGACCCGCACCGTCGCTGGCGCGGCCTTTTCAGCCGAGAGCTGCAAGCTTTCTGGCTACGAGCTGGGCAAGGTGGGCGCGGGCTTCGGCAAGAGCGGCTCTTCGGTATCGATCGGTTTCGGCGATCAGAGCGCGCAGGCCGCCCCCTTGAAGCTCGACGCGAGCAGCGATGCCTCGGGCGGCAAGATGTCGATCGTACTCACGCCGACCAAGCTGGGTCTGCTCGGCAAGGGCCTCGGCGTCCCACTACCCTTGCCCGACGTGATCGTTTCGGGTAGCGCCGACCTGAGCTTTCCGCCGGGTCTTGCGGGCGGTGAGGTCAAGGGCAAGCTCAACGGCAACCTGAAAGGCTTCGTTCCTCCGCACCCGCCGGAGCTCGACGGCTTCGTGTTCGGTGATCTCACGACGCTCGAGACGGATCTGAGCATCGACGCCAGCCGCAACCGCGTCACGCTCACCAATACCAAGGTCAAAGCCGCCAAGTTCGAGCTCAACGGGGGCGGCACGATCGTGCGCGAGGGACAGCTCGCAAGCGTGGACATTTCGCTCAAGGGAGCACTGCCGTGCGACGTGCTGGCCGCCGCCGACACCGAATCTCGACTGGGAAAGCTGCTGGGAAAGGCCTCGGGCAAACAGGGCAAGCGCACCGCGCTGGCCGTCGTACGCGGCGAGGTCTCGGTCGATGTGGCGCTCAAGGCGCGCAGCGATGATCTGCTCAACGCCAAGGTCACGCGCAAGATCGGCATCGGCTGCGGCCTGCGCCCGCTCTCCCTACAGGAGCTGCTGGAGCTGACGCCGAACGCGAAGGACCTCGAAGCGATCGGTGGTGAGGTGGGCAAGAAGCTCGAAGACATCGGTAAGGATCTGGGGTTGCCCCCGGTGCCCTCCAGTCTGGCGCTGCCGCCACTGCCCAGGCTCGACATCAAGATCGAGCCAGCTCCCGGCGGAGCCAAAAAGAAGGAGCTGGCTGCGCCCGCTCCGTCTGGCTAAACCTCGCTCATGACCGCGATCGCGATCGTCGGAGCCGGCATGATGGGCAGCGCGCTTTCGGTGCCGCTGCTAGAGCGGGGCCACGAGGTGCGGCTGGTCGGGACGCCGCTCGACCGCGAGATCATCCTGGCGCTGAAGGCGGGCGCAGCGCACCCGAAGCTGCGTGCGCCAGTGCCAGCTGGCGTAACGCCCTACTTCGTGGAGGAGCTGGGGCAAGCGCTTTGGGGCGTAGAAGGGATAGCGCTCGGTGTCAGCTCGGCGGGTGTGCGCTGGGCCGCGCAGGCGCTCGGCCCGGAGCTTGAGCGCGTACCGCGACCGGTCGCGATGGTGTCCAAGGGTTTGGTGTTTGACGGCGAGTGCCTTCAGATCTTGCCAGACGTGTTTCAGAGTCTGTTGCCCGCGCAGACTCAGGCGCAGGTGAGCCCGGTCGGCGTGGCGGGGCCGTGCATCGCCGGGGAGCTGCTACAGTGTGTCCCGACCAGCGTGGTATTCACCGGGCGATCACTTCCTGACTGCGAGACGTGGGCGAGCTGGGCGCGCGGTCCCTTTTACTTCGTGCAGGTGGAGCCGGACGTGGTCGGTAGCGAAACGTGCGCAGCGCTCAAGAACGCCTTCGCGATGGGTGTGGGCTTCGGTGCGGGTGTGCACGAGGCGCAGGGCGGTGCCCCTGGCAGCATCGCGCACCACAACTACGAAAGCGCGGTATTTGCGCAGGCCATCCTGGAGATGCAGCGCATGCTGACGCTCGTCGGTGGCGACCCGCAGACTGCCGTGGGATTGCCCGGCACTGGGGATCTCACGGTGACCTGCAACGGCGGCCGCACCGGGCGCTTCGGCAAATGGTTGGGGCTCGGGCTCTCGCTGCCTGAAGCAATCGCGAAAATGGAGGGCGCTACGCTCGAATGCCTCGAAGTGCTGCGCGAGCTCGACGCCGCGCTTTCGCGCTTCGACGAGCTAGGCCGCACGCAGCCGAGCGAGCTACCACTGCTACGTCACCTGACCGACGTGGCGCTGCGCGGCGCCGCCGTCGCGATGCCGTTCGAACGCTTCGGGCGGGGCTAGACGCGGGCACGGGGCTCAGCGTTTGGGTTTGTCTTTGTCCTTGGCGCTGCCGAGAGTGAAGCGCACCGAGTAGCTGATCACGGTGGGGCCGGCCTTCGGTTTTTCGAACTGGGTGCGGCCGAGCGCGGCGAGCATGCAGTCCTGGAAACCGGCGCCGCGGATCTTGGTGCGCAGTTGCTCGAGCTGCGGCGGGCCGCCGGCGCGCGGGATCTTGAGATCGATCCCGAAGCTGCCACCAGCCCACGGATCATCGGCCAGGCGGTAACACTCGAGCAGGGCCGGAAACTGGCGCTCGAGCGCGCGGTGAAACGGCGCCTTCTCCTCCGCGTCGTTCTTGCCGCCGCCGATGTGTATGCCGAGCGCCTCGATGCGCAGCTCCGGCAGCGCCTTGTCCGGCGTGGGCTCCTCCCCGCCGGGAAGCGGCACGACCGGTACGGCTGCCACGTTGCCGGCGGCTGCCGAGGCGCCGGACGGACCACCGGTCTTAAAGCCTGACCCTTCTGCAGGCCAAGTGGGGCCCGCGCCAGGAGCTGACGCGACCTGCGCGCTCCGCGCGGCGCATCCCAGCGGGATCAGCAGTAACAGCAGGCATGGACGCAACATTTCGCGTCTTTTCCCGCGGATCCGCGCGCGACGCAACCGGCCCTGCGCTCGGTTGGCCGACGCGCCGTGCGGCGCTACGCTAGCCGCGCGTGCTTCGGGTCCGCGCCATCTCTTTTGCCGTGCTCTTGCTGAGCTGCTCGCTGGCAGGTTGCTCGTCCAGCGCCGTCGGCGGCGGCGATGCCGTCGGCGGCGGCGGCGCTGATGACGACCCCAAGCCGGACGAGATTCCGGACGTGATGCTGGCATCGACCGAGCTGTATCGGCCCGCGCTGGCCGTGACCTTCCACGCCACCGATTTGGCTTTCAATGCCAGCGTGCCCGGTGAGCTATGGGTTACCTTGCGCCAGCCTCCCAGCGGTCTGCCCTGCACCAACGACGACGACTCCGGTTGCGATGCCCTGCCGGGAGCAGTCGCGATCCTGAGCGACGCCACCTCCGACGCGCCGGTCGCCAGCGTGAAAGCGGATTTCAACGCCTGGCATTTCATGCGCCGCCCGACCGCGATCGCGTGGAGCGCCACGGACCTGTTCGCGACCTGCGGTGAAGCGCGCACCGACAACCTCGAGGACGACGCAACGCCCTATTCAGGACCGGCGCTGTGGTCGTCGGATCCCCAGATTTTCGGCGTGAGACCGACCGGGATGCAGAACGGCACGCACCTGGACATGCTGCACGCGACGCCCTACTGCATGGGCATTGCCTTCGAGTCGGGCAACGCCTACTGGACCTTCAACGGCGACGCTGGATCGCTGGATCGCTACGACTTTCATGCGCCACACGCGATCGGCGGGGAGAATCACGCCGACGGGGAGGTGTTCCGTTATGTGGCGGGACAGCTGCAGCGGGTTCCGGAGGTGCCCAGTCACCTGGTGTACGACGCCGTCAGCGGCCTACTCTACGTGGCCGATACCGGGCACGCCCGCCTGCTGAGCGTCGACCCCAAGGCCGCCACGCGCGGCGATACTCCGATCAAGGTTTACGAGACGCTGCAAGACAGCGGCGAGATGGTCGGCGCCACGGTGGTGGATCTCTCCCCGCCTGGACTGCTGCAGCAGCCGAGCGGTCTGGCGCTGTCGGACGACACGCTGTACGTGGCCGACGCAGCGACGAGCTACATTTACGTGCTCGATACCAGCGGCAAGCTACAGAAAAAGCTGAACACCCAGCTGCCTGCCGGGACGCTCGGGGGTATCGTGGTGGGGCCCGACGCCAAGCTCTACTTCGCGGACCTGTTGACCGGCGCCGTGCGGCGCGCCGAGCTTTAGAGCGTGTCCCTGAATTGGGATCGCCCGCGTGCTCGAAAACGTGCTGGCCTCTGTGTGGCGCTCACCCTAGGAGGCTGGTGTTTTTCAAACCCAGCCTCCTAGGTTTCTGGTTCTCAGGGAGGAGGCACGCGCCTCCTCCCCTCAAGAAGCAAAGCTTCTTGAGCCTCCCCTCTACGCGGCGGCTCCGCCGATTGGGACAGCTGGTGTTTCACACCAGCCTCCTAGGGGCGTGCGACCCGAGTGGCCCGCGGGCATCACGCGCCGCGCCGAAACCCAAACCGGCGGCGTCCAGCGCGACGCTGCCGTCGGTCGAGTCGGCCGTCGCGCGCGCGCTCCAAGCTGCGCCGCCACCGAGTAAGCCCGAGCCGCCCAAGGCTCTCGCCGAAAGCGAGAAGCCCGATAAGCCCGTCAAAAGCAGCCGCTTTGTGATCGATGGCCTGAACGACATCGGCCCTGCAGCGCCGGCCAGCGCGTTCGAGCGCGGCGTCGTGCTGGTCACGCGCTCCGACGAGCTTTCACTGTGCAAGCTGGAGCAGCCGCCGAGCAAATCGAAGAAGCCCGTCGCGGGCGCGATCGAGCCCACCCCGCGCCCGCCCGGAGATTTCTGGCCGGTGGCGCGCGGCCCTGCCGTCAGCGCCAGCCACGCCTACTGGGTGTCGAAGAATCGGCTGGTACGTCGCCCGCTGGCTGGCGGCGGGCTCGAGGTGCTCGCAAACGACGTGCGTGAGGGCACGCGGGTCGCGGTAGCCAGCTCGCCCGACGTGGTCGCCTACATCGCGATGGTGCCAGGGAAAGCGGATCCGATCGCCAGGCTTCGCTTGCACGACGGGCGCACGCTCGACGTGACACCGGAGGGCGCGGCCGCGAGCAGCGTCTCCCTGACGCGGGTGGGAGAAGACTTGCTGGTAAGCTCGATCGACGGTCGAAGCGGGATGACGCCGGTCCACGCGCGCCGCTTTCTGGGCAAGACCGGCCAGCTCGAAGCGGACGTGGTGGTCTGGGTGTCGGGCGCCACGCAGGGCATGACCGAGATCACGAGCGTCGCGACCAACAGTGGGAGCTGGCTGCTGATGGCGGTCGAGAAGGACGTGAGTCACTTCGGGCTGGCGGCGCTCGCGCTCGAGCCGCAGCCCAAGATGGATCCGCCGCTGCGCTGGCGAACCTACGAAAATGGGCTCGACCGCGCCCCGGCCGCGGCTGCCGTGGTCTGTGGCAGCCCGCTGGTCATCTACGTGCGACCGGCCGATGCACGGCCCACGTCCAATCAAGAGCTGGTCATGTCGGAGCTGACGCTGGCCGAGACGGCCACCTCCGAACAATTGGCAACCGCCCGCGGTTTCGCCGATGTTTCACTATATGCGGTGGGTGAAAGCGCCGTGGTGTCTTATGTGGCGGACCGCCGCACGTGGGCGCGCATAATCCGCTGCAAGTGATTTCACGAGCCCCATCCCATGCATGGGACGGGGGTCTCTCGTCCCTCTCCTTCGGGAGCGCAGCTCGCGCCCCCGCTGAAATGAGCCGGAGGCCTACAGCCCGAGCCGAAGGCGAGGGAGCGCCGCAGGCACAGTGAATTCAGTCGGGCCCCACCCTCAGGTTTTGGAGCCCAACCCCAAAACACTGTAGTAAGCCAAGCGCCGATGCCACAACCGCAACGTACCCGCTCGAACGGCGAATCCCGCCTCACCGCCAAGACCGCCGACAAGCACGTGCTCTATCAGCTGTCGGTCCAGGCACCGGAAGCGGAGGTCCTGTTCCTCACCGACTGGTTCAAGAAGATCCGCGGGCGTAAACCGCTCAGCCTGCGTGAAGATTTTTGCGGCTCCGCCCTGCTGTGCTCGCATTGGGTGAAAAGCTCGAAGCAGCGCACGGCGACGGGACTGGACATCGATGGCGAGGTGCTGCGCTGGGGCGTCAAGCACAACATGGCTCCGCTCGGAGACGCTCAAGAGCGCGTCACGCTGCTCTGCCAGGACGTGCGCCACAAGGTTTCGGTCAAGCACGACATCGTGTGCGCTTTCAACTTCAGTTACTGGGTCTTCAAGACACGCGAAACACTGCGCGATTACTTCACACGCGTCAGAGCCGGCTTGGTCAAAGACGGCCTGTTCTTTCTGGACGCCTACGGCGGGTGGGAGGCGCACGAGCCCATGCAAGAGCACCGCAAGATCAAGGGCGGCTTCACTTACGTGTGGGACCAGCACCAGTTCGACGCCATCACGCACGACGTGACCAACTACATCCACTTCGAGTTCAAGGACGGCACCAAGCTGCAGCGCGCGTTCCGCTATGATTGGCGCTTCTGGACCATGCCGGAGCTGCGTGAGCTGCTCCACGAGGCAGGGTTTTCCACGGTCCACGTATACTGGGATACGAGCACGACCGACGACCAGGACGCCTACCGACTACGGACCCGTGCCCCCAACCAGCCGGGCTGGCTGGCCTACATCGTGGCTGAGGTCTGACCCATTTTGAGGGCTCGTACGTCTGTCCAAGGAGGCCATGACGACCGCGATTTCCGGGCTGCGACTACAGCACTGCTTGATCCTACTGAGCCTGGCCGCGTGCGGACGCGGCCAGGAGGCTGAAGCGCCCTCGACGGTGGCCCCGGAACACGACGCGGGCCGAAAGTCGATGAGTGGCGGCGGATATGCCGAGCCGCAAACCCTGGCTGAGGCTGAGGAGCTGCTGGAGCGGGCTCGCGCCGATCTGGATCAGGTGGCGCTCAGCCAGCCGGGGGCTCCGCCGGCAACGGCCGCAGGCGCTGCTGCTCCACCCCCTCCTGCAGCCGCGCCAGCGGCTGAGCCGGCGGCAGGCAAGCGCGCCGAGAAGGCGTCGGCCGACGAAGCGCAATCCGAAGCGGCTCCGCCGCGCGCCAGGGAGGTGAGCCCGTGCGAAACGGCGTGCAAGGCCTTCTCGTCACTGGAGCGCGCCAGCGATGCCGTGTGTCGACTGGACAATGAGGGCGGTCAGCGCTGCCGGCGCGCTCGCCAAATTCGTGAGGACGCGGCGCGGCGCGTGCAGGGCTGCGGCTGCTCGAAGTAGCGCCTGAGCGGCGGGAGCGGTAGCAGAAGCTGTGGCAGTCTTGGCTGGTGTCGGACGCGCTGCTCGAGGCCGAAAGCAGGAAGCGAGTTGGTCGCCTCGCGCCCAGCCCGACGGGCCTCTTGCACTTGGGGCACGCGCGCACCTTCCTGATCGCTTGGTGGCGCGCACGCAGCAGCGGGGCGCGCCTGCTGATGCGGCTCGAGGACCTGGATGGGCCGCGCGTTAGACCCGAGATGTCGGAAGCGGCGCTGCGCGATCTGGCCTGGTTGGGGCTGGACTGGGATGGACCAGCCCACGTGCAGTCGAGCGGTCTCGAAGAGATTTCGGCGGCGGCGACGCGGCTAGCGCACGCCGGGTTGGCCTATGCTTGCGTGTGCTCACGCGGCGAGGTGCGCTCTGCGCAGAGTGCACCGCAGCAAGGCGACAGCGAGCCGCGCTACCCCGGGACGTGCCAGAACGAGTTCCGATCGCTCGCGGAGGCCGAGGCGCAGACCGGAAAGAGCGCAGGCTTGCGGCTGCGCGTTCGAGAAGGTCAGGTGAAGGTGAGTGATCTGCTGCTGGGGACGCGCAGCTTCGACGTGCAGGCGGAGGTCGGCGACTTCTTGATCGCCAAACGCGATGGAGCGCCGGCTTATCAATTGGCCGTGGTGGTCGACGACGCACGCCAGGGGGTCACGGAGGTGGTGCGTGGCGAGGACCTGCTGCCCAGCGCCGCCCGTCAATGTCTACTGCAGCAGGCGCTCGGCTTGCCTGGAGTCACCTACTGCCACGTGCCGTTGGTCGTGGATGAAACCGGGCGGCGTCTCGCCAAGCGTCACGACGACTTGAGCCTGGCGGAGCTACGCGCCAGCGGCACCGACCCGCGCGCCATCGTGGCTTGGGCCGCGCGCTCCTCGGGCATCGCCGCGGAGCCGCGCGCCACACCTGCTGAGGTCTTGCCGGCATTCGCGCTGTCCAGCCTGCCCCGCGAGCCAATCCAGCTGGATGCCCTAGCCGTGGCGGCGTTGCGTGCTGCGCGCATCTGAGCCCGTCGGCTAAACCAACAGCTTACGCCGCGGATCCAGGGCGACCAGCATGGCCTCGCTGCTGCCGGCAGGCACGCTCTCACCCTCTGCCAGCACGCGCACCGACAGCTGGCGCGTCGCGGCGTCACCATTGAGCACCGCGACCCGAACTGCTTGGTGATGCGCCATGCGCGCCGGCGCGGCAGCGCTCGGTATCAGTACGACCGGTGACTGCGGCGGCGCAGGTTCGAGCTCGGCAATCTGCACGCCACTCTGCAGCGATTGACGCGCGAGCAACGTGGCAGGAGAATCGACGATGGTCTGCTCGCTGAAGTCGTCGTACGGAGTCAGGGCAGCCGCCTCGTTCATGGTCCCCGGCGGATCCGAGCCGACTCGCACCTCGGCGCGCAGATCTGCTGCGGCGCGCGCCAGCGTCACCGCCCTCCGATCATTGCCAGCCGACTCCGCGTTCTCGGCAGCGCGCTGGATCCAGCGCACCGACTCCAGGCCCTGTCCTTTGGCCCAAAGGGTTCGTGCAGTCTCGAGCGCTAGCGCCACCTCGGCCGCGTCACCCATCTCGGCCCGAGGTAAGTTCGGAGAAATGTCCGCCATCCGGGCCAGGCATTCTGAACGGCCCGGCTCCCACTTCCAAGTCGTTTTTCGAGTCAGCCTAGGCCAGAGGTCTCGGGATTTGGCGCCACCTGACGGCGTACGCCACCGCGCGCCAGATGATCCGTGAGCGAGGCGATGCGAGCGATGTCCTCCAGCCCGAGCACGCCGAGCGCCGCCTCGCTGGACCGCACCACGACCGGTGACCCGCTATTTTCCTGCAGGATCCGCCTGACCTCGGACAGCGCCATCTCCGGCGGCACGCTGGTCGGCGAACGGCGCGTGATGGTCGCGAGCGGGGCGTGCAAGCCCACTCGGCCCGCCAGAGCGATCACGTCATCCCGTGACAACGTGCCGATCGGCTCGACGCCGTGGGTGACCAGGAAATGCGCCTGCGACGAGCGCAAGGTCTGGTCGATGGCGGCGCCCACGGTATCGCCAGGCGCAAAGGTAACGGCCTGTGGGTCGCAGACCTCGGCTGCATGCAGTTCGGAGAGGAGCTGGTTGGTGCGCGCCGTCGCGCGCTCTTGTCCTGCGCCCATGAACACCAGGATGGCGATGAAGACCAGCAGCGGATCGTTCTGAAGCCCGTAGAAACCCAGGCCCACCGCCAGCATCTGGGCCAGCCCCGCGGCCAGATTGGTGGCCCGCACCTGACCGACGAAGAAGCTCAGCACCGCGCGCAGCACGCGCCCGCCATCCATGGGCAGCGCCGGAACCATGTTGAACATCGCCAGCGCCAAGTTGCCGTAGAGCAGCAACATGAGTAGTCCTCGCAGCGTGGGCGCCGCCATGACCTGCTGCTGCAGTTGGCCGACGTCCGCCAGCTCGAGCGGCGAAACCTGGAGCCCCAGCAAGAGCCCGACCGCGATCACCACGTTGACGAGCGGCCCTGCGATCGCGATCAAAAGCTCGTGAAGGGGCTTCTTCGGCTCCGACAGCAGGCGCGCCACGCCGCCGATTGGCAGGAGCACTATCTCGCGCACGCCGACGCCGAAGCGCTGGGCGACCAGGCCATGCCCGAGCTCATGCAGCACGACGCACCCGAACAAGCAGACTATGACCAGCGTTCCGAAGAGCGCGCCGCGCGAGCCATGCAGCCTGCCGAGCTCGTTGGCGATCAGCACCACCAGCAGGGCGAACGTGAAGTGCACCCGGATGTCGATGCCGGAGATGCTGCCGAGCCGGAGGGACCATCGCACCCACGAAGCATAGGCCCAGCCGGGCGAGCTGGCCCGAGCCGACGCAGGTCGGGACGGATACCCCAGCGTGACGAGTGGTCAGAGTTGCGGTGACGGGAGCGTTTCGGGCACGCAGCAGTCGTTTCAGAAATGAAAGACCAGGCCCATAGGATGGTTCGTAAACTATTGAAATGACTGTGTTCCTACGCTGGCACGAAGAATGCTAATAGATCTCATTGCAGACGGCGCCCTTGGTGCCCCCCCCTCCGCCTCGGTCGCCGTCTCCCTAATCTTCTCAGCGGCTCGGAGCGCTCCCCTCGCTTCGAGCCGCTGTCCTTTTGTGCCTTCGGGGCGCTCGGCGGTAGATCGAACGAGAGGCGGAGGCGGTAGGGAAGGAGCCAGCCCTTTGCCCACCCAGTTCCTGCTCGCCCACGGCGCGGGCGCCCCCTCCACGTCGCCCTGGATACAGCGCTTCGCCGGCTTGCTGGCAGAGCTCGGGCGCGTGCGCTCTTTCGACTATCCGTACGCGCGCGCGACTGCCGGTGGTCGTCCTCGCAAGACACCGGACAAGTTGGAGGTGCTGATCGCCGCGCATCGGCAGGAGCTTGCTGCCTTGCGCGCCGCAGCCGCCTCCGATGACAGGATCGTGCTCGCGGGCAAGAGCTTGGGCGGGCGCGTCGGCTGCCACGTCGCGCTGGAGGAGAAGGTCAGCGGGGTCATCTGCTTCGGCTATCCGTTGCGAGGTCAAAACGCGAAGCTGCGCGATGAGGTGCTGCTGGCGCTGCGGACGCCCGTGCTCTTCATTCAGGGGACGCGCGATAGCCTGTGTCCCCTGGATGAGCTGGAGAAAGCGCGCGCTCGCATGACCGCGCCGAGCGAGCTGTTCGTCGTCGAAGGCGGCAATCACTCGCTCGAAGCAACCAGGACCGCGCTCAAGACGCAGGGTACGACCCAAACCGATGTGGAGTACGCGATCCAGAGCGTGGTGAGACGTTTCTGCGAAGGTCTCTAGTCTCGAGTTGGGCGACAACGGCTGCGCGATGAAGCTAGTCGGCAGGGCTACTTCGAACCGGCGCCGCCAATCGCCGCCCCGCTTGCGCCACCTTCATTGCCCTCGCCACCTGCACCGCCTGCGGTCGGAGGCTCTGGCAGCACAACATACGGATCGGTGGGCTCGAAGCGGTCCCCCTGAAGCGCCTCGATCAGGCTCGCGATGTTCTGGGAGGTAGGTTTGAAGAGCTCGTTAGGGGTGGATAGCGACCATTGATAGGCCGTGTACTCGGAATAGGAGTTGAAGGGATTCGGCCAGACGCCGCATGCGGTCGCTACGCGAAATGAGCCGCCGCCAAGTAGCGTCGTACTGCCGCAGTTCCGGGCGACCTTGAAGAACTCCTCGAGCTTGGTCAGGTCGTCGTCGTGCCGAGCCAGGATCTCCTCGGTGCCGAGCGACCACTCCTGAATCATGGCATCGCTGGCGATCACGTACTCGCGCCGTCCGTCCTCACACGGGTCTCCGCCGGTGGTCACGAAGCTACGGCTATTGAGCGCGTAGAAGACGGCCGCGATGCGGTCCGCACTCGCTGCGGCCTTGTCAGGAGTTACCTCGACGTTCTTGAGGTCCACGACCCTGATCGAGCCGTCGAGTAACTGTGCAATCCAAGCGTCCTCGCGCAACACCAGCCGCACGGCGTTCAGATGCTCACTAGCGGCGTGGTCGACCAAGCGCAGCGCCCACGGATTGGGCCAGCCGCGTCGCACGCTGGCAAAGCGCGGCTTGAGCGCCTCAATCACGGACTTTCGCGCCATGGTCGCGGGCGCCAGGAGCTTGTCGAGCAGCTTGACCACGTCGGGCACGGCCATCGGATCAGCAGGCGGGACGAGCGAACCTCCGGCGCGCAAGGCTTCAGCCTCGGCATCGCTGACCAGCGCGTAGAGCTCTGTGCGACCCGGCATGTTGCTGTTCATGGTCTGCGCCGAAAGAATGGGCTTGGTGCCGACCACGCGGTCGAACGCACAGGCCTGCCCGGCCATTCCGGCGAACCCGATGACGCCAGTGCCCGCAACGACTGCCGCGCCCGCAAACGACGTGCCACCGGGACCCAAGTCCACGACCTCCCAGTCCGGCCGATCACAAGCCGCTGCCGCCACCAGGCAAGGCATCACAAGCACGGTCAGACGGACGAGGTTTGAAAGCTGCCGCACCACGATTCGGACTCTCCGCATGTGCTCCGGCTCCCTACCCACCAAACGCTAGCAGATTAGCCTGCGCCGTGCATGGAATGCGTCTGCGACCCCACGCTCTAGCAACCTGGCTCAACCAAGGCGCCGCGCGACCTCTACCGCGAACTCGGCGAGGTCATCGGCGTCGTCGACGCGAAAGGCGTGCGCAGTGCGCCCCAGCTCCAGCATTGCAACCAACCGCCCGGCCACGATGATCGGAGTCATGGCGATACTGCTGAGCGGCGCATCGTGCTGCAGCCGTTCCGCGACCAGACGCTCGGCCACGCCGTGGCGCGGGCTGCCGCACAGGCTGCGCCCCCGCAGCGCCAGCAGGTAGCTGGGATCGGTCGCAGGCAACACCTCGCCCAGGCGTTCCGGCATGACACCGAACGCGGAGGAGGCCACGAGCAGGGGCGACGGGCTCCGGTAGCGGTGGATGAGGCCAGCGTTGGCATCCAGAGAAAGCGCCGCCAGCAGCAAGGCGGAAGTCAGCAGCTCACCGGTGTCGTGGGTGAGCGGCAAACGTTGCGTGGCTTCACGCAGGTTCAGCGGACGCTCGGTGTCGCGCGCCAGGCGCCGCTTCAGGCTGCCGATCTCGCGGATGCGGTCGAGTGGTCGAAAGGCGTGCCAGCCGACTTCGCGCACCTGACAGTGCTCGGGAATGCGCCCGCCCATGTAACCGCGCAAAAGCAGCTCGGTGTGAACGGGCCCTACCGTGGCGATACCGTTGGTCACCAACCAGCGATGGGACTGGGGGTAGTCGGCGGAAGGAGACGAAGCCTGCGTCAGGTTCTGCATGCCACGCGAATTTTCCGAAGCCCTGGCCCAGCGGGCCAACTTTTGACGAACGAGAGAACGAGCGAACAGGAAGGGTGGAAGGATGGAAGGGCATTTTTGGGCGCAAGCGCCCAAAAATCATTCCTTCTCTGGTCTTCCAAGCTTCCACCCTTCCTGTTGATTCTGCTCAGGCCTGCCCAGCCAAATCAGCGTCTCGAAATGGTGGGTGCGCGGAAACATATCGAAGGCCTGCACGTCCTCGATGCGCAGGCCCGCCGCCAGCAGGGGCCGCAGGTCGCGCGAGAGCGTGACCGGGTCGCAGGCCACGTAGGCGACGGCCCGCGGCTCGAGAGCCAGAATCCCAGGCGTGAGGTCCGGCGCGCCCTCGCGGGGCGGGTCGAGTACCAGAAGGTCGAAGCGCTGGCCCTCCCGAACCAGGTCAGCGAGCGCCCGAGCCGCGTCGGCGCAGCGCGCCTTCAGGGAAGTGAGGCCCTGCTGGGCCAGCGCGCGCTTGGCGGCCGCTACCGCGCTCGAGGTCCGGTCGACCATCACGCCCGACAGGCCCAGACGCGCGAGCGGCAACGCGAAATTGCCGACACCGGCGAACAAGTCGCAAAAGCTCGAAAGCTGACGCGCGCGGGCGCCTTCCCGCACCGCATCGACCAGCAGCTGATTGACCGCGACGTTGATCTGCGAAAATGCGTCGCTCGGAATCTCCACGTACACGTTGTCGCCGAGGCGACGTCGCTCCACGAGCGCCGCAGCATCACGCTCGCTGGCGGCCACCGTGAGCTCCTTGGCAAGCGCGCGCAGCAGCGGATCGGCGGCCACGGGCTTGATGCCGTCACGCGCCACGAAGCGCGCGGTCACGCCCGCCTCGGTCGCCCGTAGCTCGACGTCACTGAAACCCGCCAGCGCTTCCGGAAAGCGCCGGGCCAGTCGCCGAATCGTCCCCAGCGCGTGATTGATGCGCGGGTCGGCGACGACGCAGCTCGGCACCTCGACCAATTGACGGCTGCCGCGCGCGAAGAAACCGAGCTTGCCCTTCAGTCCCACGTGGAAACGCACTCGCGAGCGGTAGCCCGCGCTGTCCCCGGCGCTGGCCAGCGCTGTGCTCGGGGCGCTGACGCCGCCGACGCGCTCGAGTGCCTCGCGCAAAATCGAGCTCTTCTGCTCCAGCTCGGCCTCGCGGGACAGGTGCATCAGGTCGCAGCCGCCGCAGCGCTCCGCGACCGGGCACTCGGGCTGAATGCGCTGGCTGCTCGGCTGCAAAAGCTCGTAGCCTACGGCCCACAGCGCGCCGCGCTGCTTTTCCACGGCGGTCAAGCGAATCCGATCGCCTGGAGCCGCGCCACGCACGAGCAGCACCTGCCCATCGGGCAGGTGAGCCAGCCCCACACCGTCCGGCACGAGCTTCTCGACGACCAGCTCGAGCCCGCCGAGCTCCGTCACGAGCGCGGTTGCTGAGCAGGCGCGGGCGCGCTGCCCACGGTCCCGAAGACTTTGTCCCACACCATGTTCGAGACCCCGAAACGCTCTCCGTGAGACTTGAAGTGGTGCAGCATGTGGTTCTTCTTCAAACGCAGCCCATACTCCGACTTCGGATTGAAGTGATGGATGTAGTAGTGCGTGATGTCGTAGAACATGTAGCCGATGACCATGCCGCAGTGCAGGCCCCAGCCGAAGCGCGGTCCGATCACGAAGTAGAAGAACGACCCGAAGATGAAGTAGAGCGAGATGCTCACGGCCGGCGGCATCACCAGCCGGTACCTGTCCTTCGGCCACTTGTGGTGCACGCCGTGCACCAGGAAGTGCATGCGCTCACCCCACTTACCGGGCGGCTCCCAGTGGAAGAACAAGCGGTGCAGCCAGTACTCGGTCAAAGTCCAGAGCACGAAGCCCGCAAGCGTCAGGCCGAGCGAGCCGAGCACGCCCACGTCCGTATAGTGAACACTGCCCCAAAACGCGAAGACGGCGCCGGGTACGAACAGTATGGGCACGATGGTCCACGGCGTGCGCGAGAAGAAGTCGATGAAATCGCTCTCGAACATGCGCGGGGAATCAGGAGTAGCCCTCAACATCGTCGGCTCACCGGCTCGGGGCCCAGACCATAGGAATCGACGGCGGTGGGCGCAAGTTGAGTGCAAGAACGTAGGCCTTCCGTCCAGGACGGAAAGCCGAGGCACTAAGTAATTTCGCTGCGATCTCGCTGTCGTGGTCGGCACGCCACCCGTTGACGTACGACCGTGGCGCCCTTCGTCAGAGCTAGGAACTTCTCCGGCACAAGCGACACCAAATTCCGGAATGGGTCTCGCCAGTTGCAACTTGACGCCGGCTGCCAAGCCGTGCGGGGGGCTACGAGTCTGAAGGGACGGAATGGAACCTGCATCCGGTGGGTTGGCAGAGCTGACGCACCGTCAGAGTGAGAAGCAGAAATCGATGGCTGACATGGCCCGTAAGAATCCTTCGTTCCCCGACCTCGTCGCGCCGTTCGACGACGACGAGGGCTCCGTCATTCGCTCGCGCGATGCCCAGAAAAGCTCGCGCGATGACGCGAGAAGTGTGCGCAGCCATTCCAGCTCGCGTCCCGCAGCGCCGGGCTCGCTCGATGGTCGCATCGAGCAGAAGGTGCGGCTGGCGACAGCGCTGATGCGCGACTTGCCGATGAGCGACTCGCGCGTGCGCTTGCTTCACATCGCGATCATGCGCCGCGACGAGTCGCTACTCGACGGCGTGCTGGCCGAGCTGAACAAGCCGCCCGTGAGTGGCTGAACACGTGAACGCCACGCCGGATCGCGCGACCTACAACCCGCCAACTTTACCCAGGTTTTCCACAGCCTGATGTCGGGCCATGTGGGGATCAAGAAGCGCTAAAGCCACCTGAACGAGCGGCCGTTCGGTAAGGCATGTTCAAGCGTGGGATCCTACTCGCCCTGTTAGCCTGCTCCCTGCTGCCCGAAGCGCACGCGGCCGAGGCCGGCCCGACTACCAAGGCCGCCGCCACTGAAACCAAGACCTTACCCGGCGGCGCCGTGCTCACCTTTTCAGCCGACGCGAAGTACGACGTCGGCCGTCCCATCAAGCTGCAGCTGGCCCCGACCGGTAGCGACAAGACCACCGTGCAGATGATCAAGCTCAGCGCCGGACGGGTCAGCGTCAGCATTCCGGAGGCCAAGCATCCCAAGACCGCAGTCCTGATTCAGGCACCGCGCAAGGTGAGCGCGGTGGCCAAGGGCGGCCAGAGCTCGGTGATCATCGGCGCTGAACGCGTCACGGTGGCAGCGCTGACGGGCGAGATGCTGGCAGCGCTCGGCAACGACTGGAAATCACTGCCGAGCGGCATCGTGCGCTCGTTCGGCGCCGGCGCTACCAGCGAACAAGCCGTACCACCCACGCCGCGGCTCAGTCTGCCGCGCAGCATGCATCTGGCCCTACGCGGCAAGGCGACGACTAGCGTGCACGCGGCGTCGAGCGCGAACGTCGATCACAAACGTCTTTGGCTGTATCGGGTCGAAGGTACCAAGCGCACCAAGCTGCTCGAGGTGGAGTGGCGCTCCGATACCGAATCACTGCCGCCGCTCGCCCCCGGGCGCTACGAGCTGCAAGCGCGGGCGGTGGATCGCTTCGGGGTCGAAAGCCCCATATCGGCACCGCTGAGCCTGCGGGTGATCGGCGCTGACCTGCCCGAGGGCACGCGCCTTTCGGGGGAGACGATCCTGCTGGGCCGCTCCACGCGGGTGAAGCTGATCGGAGCCGAAGGGCTCGAAGCCACCTTGGGTCGCGCGAGTCTGTTCGTGCCGGCGCCTGCGGATATTGGCCTGACACGCGGGCAGAGCACGCTCCTTCGCCTGCGCGAGCAGGGCGCCAAAGAGGAGCTTTCGATCCAGCTGGAGCCGCGCACGCTGCGGGCCGAGATCGCGATCGGCCCGAAGACGGCACGCTGGCCGGGCGACCCGCTGCACGTTTCGGTCAAGCTGTTCGACCACCGCGGCAAGCCGGTAAGCGATCCACTCAAGAGCAAGCCGCGCGTGTTCGTCAACGTAGACCCGGTAACCCCCAACTGGTCTCATTCGGGCAACACTTACTCGGCCAAGGTGCCGCCGGCGTCGGGCTCCGGGCCCTGGGTGGTGCGAGTCGAGGTGAGCGACGACTTCGGCGACGAGGTCGGGCGCAACTTCATCGAGCTCGGCGAAAGCAGCCGCCGGACCGCGCGCAACTAGGCTCGAGCTTCGCGGTCTTGGAAGGAAAGATCGCGATCGCCAGGGAAGCCGCGAGCCACGAGAAAACCGGCGGGACGGGCGCCTGCTGCGCTCGGGTATGCATGAGTCGCCGGACATTTCGAGTGGTCTGCTCGCTCCCGCAACCACGTAGAACCCGCAACGGCCCTGCTATTCCCGAGGCGAAATCGCTAACTCGAGACTAGGACGCGGGGCCCGGCGCTAGGGCAACGGCTCGCCGGGGCAGGCGCTGGGCTTGGTGCAGAAGTGCATGGCGCGGGCGGCGCAGCACACCTTACCTCCGCCGAAAGGCTCGCAATCGGCCTCCGATTCACAGGGCAGGTAGGAGACGTTACCGCCCGAGGCCGTGCCACCGGACGCGCCGCCGCCGCCCGTGCTGGTGCCCGCGCTGCTCATCGTGCCACCCTCGCCCGGCGTGCCGCCGTCGCTGGACATGCCACCATGGCTCGGCGCGCCCGCGATGCTCAACGAGCCGCCGGAGCTCGTGGAACCGCCGCTCGAGCTGTCGTCATCGTCGTCGGATCCGCATGCGCTCAGCGCAAGAGCCAGCGTGACCACATAAGCGTGCTTTGGGCTCCACATGCCCGCATAGGTGGGGCCCCGCCGAGGAAATTCTCAAAGTCGTCGCAAACGCCCGGGTAGTCGTGGCGAAATGCTGCGGAGGAAATGTAGGGGCCGTGATCCCTAGAGTGGGCCTTGCTAGCGGGCGTACGATCCCCGGTCATGCGCCTATTAGCCTGCTTCAGCTTGCTGTCACTCACGCTCGCCTGCTCGGGCGGTCATTCCGCCGGCTCCACGCCGGCCAAGGCCCCCAGCGACACCGCGACCACCAGCGCTGCGCCCGCCGTCGCGGGTAGCAGCACCACCAACGCCAGCGACAGCGCTGCGTCCCCGCCCGAACAGTGGTGGACCGCAGCCCAACCTTGCCCCGAGGGCGCCGAGCTGAAAGGCGCCGCGCCGCCTGCTGGCAAGGCAGTGTGGTGCGAAAGGGAAGGCAAGTCGCACGGCCCGAAGACCACCTTTCACGCGAACGCCCAGCGCGAGAGCACTCGCACCTACTACCAGGGCAAGCTGCAAGGCCGCTTCAGCGCCTGGCACGACAGCGGCACCCTGGCCGAGGAGGGCAACTACAGAAGCGACGCTCTCGAGGGACGCATGACGCGCTACTACAAGACCGGCGCCAAGGAGCTCGAGGGCGAGTACCGCGCCGGCAAGCAGAGTAGCGTCTTCAAGAGGTTCTCCGAGTCGGGCGAGCATATCGAAGAGATCGAGTACCGCGGCGGCGTCCGGCACGGCACGTCGCGCGTCTTCTACGAGAGCGGTAAGCTCAAGGAGGAAACCGAGTACGTCGGCGACGTGAAGCAGGGCACGTCACGCACCTATTACGAGAATGGGCAGAAGCGCACCAGCGGCATGTACGCGAGCGACAATCAGGTCGGAGTGTGGCGTTCTTTCCGCGAGAACGGCATGCCCATGGAAGAGAAAACCTACGTGAACGGCGTCAAAGAAGGCCCCACGGCGCGCTGGCAACAAAACGGCGCCAAGGAATTCGACGGCGCCTACAAAGCCGACGAAAAGGACGGCGCCTTCAACTACTACGACAAGGACGCGGAGCTGACCAAGACCGAGCAGTACAACAAGGGCCGCCTGGTTGGCACCAAGAAGCACCCCAGGAAGCCCAAGCTCTAGGTTCCTTGAGAGCCGATTTCCGTGACAGATGAGTCAAGTTAGCTCTTACCGACGTTGAGCCAGGCGAAGAACTCGGCCAGCCGCGCGCGCTGGCCGGGCGGCATGTATTCGAAATTGCGCCCGCGATCGATGATTTCCCAGAAATCTTTGCTGGTCACGTTCTCGAGCGCGCGGCGGATGGCGACCAGGCGCTCGGGCAGCTCGTTCTCCATGTCCTTGGAGATCAGGCGTGCCTTTTCTGCCATGCCCTGCGACAGGTAATAGGCCGCGAGCTTCACCTGCGCCTTGCGCACGCCGAGCAGCGCGGTCTCCTGGCTGGAGACGCGCAGCGGGCGGTCGAGCTCCAGAAACTGCCGCAGCATTTCGTCTTCTTCCGGCAGCTTCAGCTCACTCGCGATCTGGCACAGCGTGGAGACGTCGTAAGCAACGGTCTCGGTCACGAAGGTCAGCTTGAGGTCGAAGCTGACATGCCCGTAGTAGGACATGTGGCGCACGCCTTCGACCGCGGCGCGCGCGCTGCCCTGCCTGAGCATCGACTCGACCAGCAAACGATACTGATTCAGCACGTTGTAGGCAGTGCGCACGTCCCGCGCGTTGAGCGTGGAGCGCAGGTACGAGTTCATGAAGCGGTAGACCAGCTGGATCAGCTCCTGATCCTTGGCCGCGGCTGCCGCTTCCCCGATGTAGCGGGTGTCGATGGCGACCAGGTAGTTGATGTCGCGCATGGTCGCGAGCGCTTCGTTGTAGATGCCCAGGTACTGGCGCATCACCTTCCACTCGACCCAAGTGCGGCGCTGCTCCAGGTCCTGCAAGGACTCGGGATCCATGGCGACGAAGTCCGGGTTTTGACGGATGCTGGGGCCGATGTCGAACCAGGCGCTGGCGGCGCGTTGCTTGTGCTTCAGGTACTGAAGCGTGAAGTCCTTGAGCGCGTCTACCGCGCCACTGGCGATGATCTTGTCCTTGCCCGAGATGGAGTTGCTGGTGATGTCGGTCAGCTCCTCCATCGCCCCCAGCGTGGACGCCTGACCCTCCGCAGTCTTGGCCGGGTCGGTGGAGTGAAAGGCCTGTAGCGTGCTCTTGACCGCGTCGCTCCGAATCTTGGCGACGATGTTCATGGGCTCGACGAACCAGAACACGTAACGAAAGTATGGGCCCATCAGCACCATGCCCAGCGTGGTCGCCAGAATCATGCCCAAAAGCGCAGCGCGCGGCACGTAGTCATGATGCAGGGCCACGCTGAGCCAAACGCCGCACACGCAGGCGATGACGTAAAAGCCCATCACGGCCAGGTTCACGCGATCACTCAAGAACATGCGCGCCACACCGGTGTAGCGATCGGCAGATAGCTGCACGATGATGCTGACGACCGTGATCACGATACCGAATACGGCCGCAATCATGCCGGCCAGGGAGGCCACCGCATCGGTGATGCTGGTCGGATCGAAGGACAGGTATTGCGCCAGCGGCCCGCCGCCGGCCTTGCCGCCCGAGCCGCCGGTCACGAAGTGATCGAGGCTGTAGAACACCCAGAAAATCGCCAGCGCCGCCCCCGTCAAGAAGACGATGGGCACGAGCCACTGACGTCGGAAGCTCTGGCGTGGCATGGGGCAGCCCCCGACAATTCCAGGCCGAGCGCCGTCTTTCAACCGCTAGCGCTGGCGCGGCGTTTTCGACGCCGGATCGGCAGCACCAGCGCCGCAAACGCCACCGACCAGAGGCTGGTCTTCAGTCTCGTGGGTCGCGGGGCCCCGGCCCCGCTGCGCTGGGGCCTAGCTTGGCCCGCGCTGCGCTGCGCCGGACGACCTTCGCGCGGCGCGGCCTGGCCAGTGCAGGTGTCACCGTCGTAGCCATTGGTCTCGCTGCTCGAACAGTCGCCGGAGCAGCCGCTGTCGCTCGAGATCGAGTCGCTGCTGGTGCTCGAATCACCGGAGCAGCCGTCGTCGCTCGAGCTCGAGCTACTGCCGGAGCTGTCCGAAGAACAATCCGCTTCGGCGCTGCTGTCGCTGCTACTGGAGGTATCCGACGAACAATCTGGGTCGTCGGTAGAGTCGTAGTCGCTGCTGGTGTCGCCCGTGCAGCTCTCGTCGCTGTCGTCGTTGCCGTAATAGTCGTAGTCCCCAACCGGTTCCGGCTCCGGTGAGCCGCCACAGCTGACTTCGACCGGCTCGCGCTCCACCACGACCGTCTCATGGACCACTTCCTGACCGGCGCCAGTCGGCGGCGGAGAGCCGCCGCCCGTAGTCGGCGGCGGATCGCGCACTAGCGGCGGCTGCGTGACGGTCTCGCACCCCGAAGCGTCTAAGTGGCGTGCCGTCAATAACGGCGAGACCGGTTCGCCCCCACCTTCCAGCTTGGCGGGGCTAACGCCCTCGCGGCTCGAGACCGCCAGACGCTGCAGCGTGGCGAGCTGCGGATCGACCGCAGTCAGCGCTAGACCCAGATCCACCGCGTCGCCACAATCGGTGGCAGGAGCCGCGCCTGCGGAGCCGAGCTCGCGCAGCTGCTGACTGCAGGCGTCGACGTCGAGATCGGCGAGCTCGCTCGAGGCTTCGTGGGGGTACGTTCGAGCCAGCGGCGCCACGGAAAGCGCGTCGCCGTAGATCGACCAATCGAACAGCAGACCCCGCGACCGCGTCTCGAGCAGCCCGGTCGGGCCGGCGCTGACGAATTCGACCAGCCGCTCCAGATAGTCGCTGCTCGGCGCATTCCCGCCGCGGAACGTGACCTGAAGCTCCCGCTTGTCTACCTCGTTTTCGTAACGCACCGGGCCCGTCGTGATCAGACTCAGCGCCACCGGGAAATCGAAGCCAGGTAGTAAGCTCAAGGGCGGCGCACCCGCCACGCGCAGTGTGCGCGTGGTCTGACCGCGGTCGAGCGCCGGCCAGGACCAGACGGCGTAGCTGGACGCTTCGGGCAGCTCGCTTTCCAGCGTGAGCCCCGCCGCCTCGAGCAGCGCCACGACGTCGTCGGCGCTATCCAGCCTGAGCTCCACCGCCGGGGTGCCCTTGGCGCGAGGCCACTCCGCGCGAATCAGGTTGGTGCGCCCGCAAGGCTCTGAGCCCGGCGGCACGAGCACGCTGGGGCTGGCGGTGGTTTCGAGCGCCGTGAGCCATCCGTCGACTGCCTGCCCGATGGTCGCAGCGTCGGGCAACGCCGCCACCACTGCCACCGGGCCGCGCTCGACGCGCAGCGACAACCAGGTCAGCGATTGCGCGTCACCCAGCGCGTAGGCAAGCTCCGCGTGCTCGATTGCCGGCGGCTCACCGGGCGTGGCGGCGACCAGCAGCTGCGCTCTCGCCGGAGCCGCAGCACCCAGCGTGACGAAGCCAAACAAAGCAAGACGGGCGAAGCCGCGCCAACCGCGCATGCTTCGCCCGTTCTGCAACGCTCATGCCCGGGGTTTTCCGGGCCGAAGCGGGTCAGGCCGTGGTGCTGGCCGTGAACGCCGCTTCCTGCGAGTGACGCAAGGGAGCAACAGCGGACGCGCGACGGTTCCGGCTCACTTGCTCGACGTATCGAAAACCCGCGTAAACCCCAGCGCCAGTACGACCGGGGAGCTCAGGGTGCCGGGCGGCTCGTCGCCCACCACGATTTTGCGCCACAGCGAGAAGCGCAGCGACAAGCTGAGCTGGTTGTCGTTGCCCAGCGTCTGGCGCGCTCCCACCGCGCCCAAAAGCTCGGTGCGACCCAGGTTGCCGTCCTGCCGGATCTTACCATCCCAGCGCTCGGCCGCTTCGTGGAAGGTCTCGAGGCCGACCGAGGCGTTGCTCTTCTCGAGTAGGTCACGCCCCACCATCGCGCCGCCCGCCACCTTCCAGGGTGCTCGGTAGCCGTGCTTGTTATCGTACAGGCTCGCCTGCCCCTGCGCGAAGAATGCGACATCCCAGCTATCGATCTTGCAGCTGGCTTCGAGGATCAGCAGCGGATCGAAGGTACCGGTGCCGAGCTGGATGTGCTGATGGCGAATGCCGCGATCGCCGAGCGCGAACGGATTCTCCTGAGTCTTGCCGAGCGGGATCGAGACCCCGGGCCGCGTCGCCAACCACCACTTCGAGGCAAAACCGCCGATGCGCGCCAGCAGCCAGGGATCCACCGGTCCGAGCACGGTCTCGTCGCGGTGGTGTACGTCGGGGTCGAGGGGCTCGTAGTCCGCGCCATCCGGCGTCGTATACTCGATGGTCGTGGTGACGGCTCGGAAAGGCAGCTGGAGCTCGACACCCCAGAGCTCACTGATGCCATACTCAGCGGCGACGCGCAGCTCCACCGGGTAGAGGTTCTGATCGTGCATGTAGGTGGACTGCGGCGGCACGTCGTCGCACACAGCCGGATCCGGATCCGCGCAGCCGGCTTCGTGCACCACGTGCACGGTCGTGCCGGTGAGCGAAGCGCCGAGCCGAAAGTAACCGGCTTGCAGCTCACCCTGACTACCGCGGCTGGTCGCGAGCGACGGGTTGCGACAGCCGGCGCAGGCCTGGACAGGCCGCACGGCGAAGCCGACCAGCAGCAGCGCAGCCAGCCCCAGCGCGGCTTGGGGCAGGCTCCTCACCGGCTCGCCTCTGCAATTGCGGCGTCGATCTCCGAAAGCTGCGCACCCGAGATGGCGCGCACCTTTTGGCCGCGCTTGTCGTAGACGATCAGATGCGGTAGCTCCGGCACGTCGCTCAGCCAGCGCTGCGCGGTCGCGCTCTCCCAATTGCCGACGTTCACCTTGCGGATCGCGATGTCCGGGCGCTTGGTGAGCTGCGGGTACAGGTGCTCGTCCACCTTGCGGCACGGCGGACACCACGCAGCGTAAAAGTCGAACACCGTCACCTTGCCCTGGGCCAGGTGCGGACCGAGCTCGCGCAGCTCCTGCCCTTCCTTGGCGATCTCACGCACATCGGCGTTGGGCGGCGGCGCGTGAGGAGGCGAAAAGTCGAGGTCCGGGTGGCACTTCAAGCACTGCGACTCGGCAACGTCGTGCTCCTTGCACCAGTCCCCACGCTTCTTGAAGCCGGGGGCAAGCTCCGGGTGGCAGAGCACGCACACCTCTTCGGGCACCTGGTGCGGGCAAGCCTTCCAGTCCGACCGCGAGGCGAGGCTCATGGAGGTCATGGAGCCGTGCGGCTGGGAGGAGGCGGAGCAGCTGCATAGGGCGGCGAGCAGCAGCAACGAGCCTCGGCAGAGCATGGACTGCCCGAAACCTAGCCGCCGGCACACCGGGGCGCAAATTCCGCGGCAAGCTCGATGTTTCTTCACGGCAACCCGGCCCCAACCTGCGGCAGACTCCGCTCATGCCCGAAGCCTCGGACTGCAAGGAAACCGGCCGCCTGATTCCGGTGATCGACGCAAGCCGCTGCGAAGCCAAGGAAGACTGCGTCCGCGTCTGCCCCTACGACGTCTTCACGGTGCGCAAGCTCACCGAGCAGGAGCGCGGCGCCCTGGGCCTCTTGACCCGCTTCAGGGTCTTCGTTCACGGCGGCAAGCAGGGCTTCGTCACGCGCCCGGCCGATTGCCACGCCTGCGGGGAATGCGTGAAGGCCTGCCCGGAGCAGGCCATCCAGCTGCGCGCCGCACGGCCCTGACCCCTCATGCCCGAATAGACGCGCAAGGGTCTACTTGAGTGAGAAGTAAAGGGAGGTTTCGAACACGTCCGCGGACACGACCGGCATGGCACCAAGCGTTATGCGGTCACCTTGGGCACAGCCGGTGATGGTGCAGGCGCTGAAATCGGGCCAGGCCGTACAATAGAACACCGAGGCCTTCATCATTTCTTCCCGGGCGGGGTTGGAGCGGGCGGCGCTGCCGACGCGGGCGGCACCGGCGGCGGTTCCAACCTCAGCGGGTAGTTGAGAAAAACGCGTCCGCCGCTCGGGGCCGGGAACTCCAGCTTGCGGATCTCTGCCAGAATGCAGTCCACGGTCGCGGCGTCACTGAGTGCATCCTCGACCTCGACGGCCTCGGCGTGCGCGACCTTGCCTTCGGGCGCGACGACGAAGTTGATGCTGACATTGCCGCGCAGATCTGCTCTTGCTTTCAGGGCGCGCTCGTAACACCCCTGGATCGCCGGCTGCGCCGACTTCAACTTCTCGTCGATGACCGCCTTCGGCAGGGAGCCGCGTTTGGGTGCTCCGCTCGTGCTGGTGACACCCGGTTCGATGGGTTTGGCTTCGGCAGTCGAAGTGGGTGTGGGTTCTTCAGGAGGCGGAGTCTCTTCGGGCGGTAGCGGCGCCGGCTCGTTCGAGACGCTGTTGGACGGCTGTCCGGGAGAGGCGGGGGGCTGCTCGTTCGGCAACTGGCAGGCGACCGCGACGAGCAAACTCAGACAAAGGAACTGACGCTGCATTCGGCGTGCGTAGCTGCGTGTGCTGCCAAGTGGCACCACTGATGTTGACGTGAAAGCGTCGGTCGTCTGTTGAACGTCGCACATCGGGACGAGCGTACCTTCCCCAAGAAACCCCACCAGCCTCAACTCAACCGGAAATGCAGCCGCTCCCGTCGCCGCAATAGGTCGCGGCGGCGTCATCCCAGGTTGTTGCCACAAAGGCGTCCGCAACATCCGCAGCTCCGCTCGAAGCTCGATTATCGGGCAAGGTGGTGTATGTACTATGACAATGTCACCAAATATATTCTTAATTTGGCTGCATATGTTGACATTGTCAGATGAGTGCCGTATCTTCAGCCTGTGAACGGCGAAATGTTTTCAGCAAGGTCAGGCGCATTTTTCGTCGTATTGCGCTTCTGTCTGCCGGCCTGCAGAACAATCCGACCCTGTATCGCGACCGGCCAACATCGCGACCGGCCAACGCGTCGACACAGCGCGTACGAGCTGTGCGCCTTCGAACACCATGCTGCTCAGCTCGGCGCTTGTACCCGATTCAGCGATTTTGGGACTCGATCCAGACATTCGCTTCGCCTCCGAAGCACCGCTCGAGAGCTCGCTCCCAAAAGACGAGGTGGTGGCTCGTGTATTTGCCCTGGACTGCATCTACACGCGAGAAATTTCACAGTTTCTTGGGCAGGCCCCGACTTTGCAGTCGCGCCCGAAACCACCTAGAAAGGAGAAAGAACGTGATCTCTTCGCAGCAGCTGGGTGAACGGCTAGCCGACGCCCGCAAGCGCGCGAAATTGACGCAGGCGCAAGTTGCCGAACGCTTGGGTATCGCGCGTACGACGCTCGTCGCGATCGAGAAAGGTGAGCGACGCCCCTCGAATGCCGAGCTCGTAAAACTGAGCCAAGAACTATCGGCGAGCGTTCACGACCTATTGAGAGAAGGCTTCATTCGCACGGAGCTCTCGCCACGGTTTCGGATGAGCAGTACGCAGGCCGAATCGACGGCCGTCGCAAGTGCCGTCGAGCGACTCCGAATGTTCGGCACCCGGTACGTTGAGCTCGAACAGTTGCACAGCTTGCGACGCCCGCGCGCGCCGCTCGAGACCTTGCAAACCTACCGCTTGGATCCTGACGCGAAGTCCGACCTGGATCCCAAACTTGAGGGCGAAGACGCAGCCAGGGCGGTGCGCGGGTTGCTCGGAATCGGTGATGAGCCAGCGCTGATGCTCGACGAGCGATTTGAAACCGAGGCTGGGTTCCGCATCTTCTATCTCGACCATATTCCTGCCAAGGTTTCTGCATTTCTCGTTTGGAGCGACGACCTCGGCGCCTGCGTCGCCATCAACCGCGCTCATCCGGCGGAACGCCAACGCTGGTCGCTCGTCCACGAGCTGGGCCACTTTCTCCGCGATCGCGAGACCGGCGACGTGCTCGACGAGGACGAGTCATTGAAGCTCCCATCCGAGCTTTTCCCCGAAGCCTTCGCGAAGGAATTTCTGCTACCTGCGTCGGGCGTTCAAAAGCGCTTCGCTGAGCGCTGTCGCGCGGGCAAGTTCACGCCGCTGGATCTGTTCGCGCTGTCGCGCGCGTTCGGGGTGTCGTTTCAAGCCATGGCGCTCCGACTCGAAGAGCTGCGCCTGCTGCCCCGCGGGAGCTACGACAAGATCGTGCGGAGTCGCCTTCGAGCTCACGATCTTGGAAAGCACGAGCTCCCGCCCGCTCGTGCACTGGCGATCAGCCTGGGGCTTCCGGAACGCTATCTCGCCCTCGCAGTGTCGGCCTACGACCAGGAACACTTCAGCGAAAGCGAATTCGCTGAATGCTTGGGGACGGACATCGCCACGGCTCGCGCTGTCTATCAAAGCCGAAACGAGATCTCACTCGACGATGGCACTCGCCTGCCGCTGGACTTCTCCGGTATGGATCTCCGCGCTTCGTGACTCACGCGATGAAAAAGGGGCCGGTGGTCATCGACGCCTGTTGCATGCTCAACCTGCTCGCAACCAAACGCGAGGTCGACATCGTTGGGGCATTGGAGATCCACCTGCTCGAAACCGAGTTCGTGAGCCGAGAAACGCTTTTCCTTTGGACCGAACCGGATGGCGACGGTCTCCGCCACAAGGAGCCTGCATCTACCGAGAACCTGAGGAAAGCCGGCCTCCTCGAAACGCACCAGCTCGATACCGAGCCCCTCGTCGACACTTTCGTCTTCGCGGCCGAACGAGTCAAGGACAGCGACGCTTCATGTATCGCATTGGCCGGCGTGTTGAAGCTGCCGTTGCTCACGGACGATCGCAAAGAGCGCCGCATCGCCACCGATATGTTTCCTGCGATCGAGCTGCTATCGACGCTCGACGTCCTGGCCTCGGCCGCGCCAGCGCTAACCTGGAACGACGACGATTTGGGGGTCGTCGCAAGCGATCTCAGATGGCGAGGAAACTTCGTACCGCCCAGAAAGGATCCGAGATCTGAGTGGTATTTAGCATTGCTCGAACGCTCGAACGCATGACTGTTTGGGCGGCCCTTGCACCGCACCCATTTTCCCGTGTGGATGGTGGCTAGCTCAAGAGTTAACCCCAATTCCACATTCCTGTATCGGGCCCGAAGGTCCAGGCTCCGGGCTTCGGGCTCCAGGGAGGAGCGAACGCACAGTTTCGTATCGTCACGGCCGGTCACCGTCGACCGCGGAAGAGCTCGGACTCGTCTCCACGTTCTGGCAGTCGCCTGATGATGCCCGCCATCTTCGGTAGTGGATGACGCCGGTACTGTTCAAGCGCCAGATCGAGTTGTTGACGAACGAGCTCGGAGCGCGATACGCGTTGTGCGCGCGCCGCGCGTGTCAGCAGCTTGTCGAGCTCCGGATCGAGCGCGATTGTCGTTGCCCGCGGTTTGAAGTAGCGAAAACGAAAGGAGAAACTCGGAGGTGAGGACCGGATTCGAACCGGCGTATAACGGTTTTGCAAACCGTTGCCTAACCGCTTGGCTACCTCACCGAAGCGTAGTTTTCAGGAGCGAGGTCGATCTAAGCGGGTACCAAACCTTTGGGGTTGATGGGCGGGGTCGGAGCCCCGCGGGACGAGACCGAGGCGAGGGAGGCGAATCCTACTCGCGAAGGGTGTTTCGTCAACTGGGAGCACGAACTGCTCACTTCTTGAGCTGAACCGACAGGCCTTCGCTCGCGACCATGACCTTGGTGGCCTTGCCCTCGGACTTGATGAAGCTTTGGCTAGTTTCGCCGATCAAGTCGAGCGCGCTGTCGCTGCGATCGGGATCGTGATGGAAGAGCGCCAGTTGCTTGGGTTCGGCCAAGACAGCCAGGCGCAGCACTTCGTTGACGACCGAGTGACCCCAACCGAGCTTGGCTGGCATATCCTCCGCGAGATACTGCGAGTCGTGGATGATGAGATCGGCACCGTCCGCGAAACGCGCCAGCTGCTCGATGCTGGTTATGGCGTTTTCGGCGTTGAGCTCGTTGTCGGTCAGGTAAGCAACGGAGGTGCCATCGGCATCGTCGATGCGAAACCCCTGAGCACCACCCGGATGGTTCAGCTGGATGCGCTTCACGATGGCTGAACCGATGTGCCACTCCGCGTTTTCGGGCCGCGCGAGCTCGAGCCGCGCCGGAATGTCATCGACGCTCACCGGAAAGTGAATGTCGTTGAAGATGTTGCGCTGAAAAAGCTCCTGCGCATCGTTCGCAAGCGGGTACACGAACAGGTGTGTGTCGCGGCGATACAACGGGCCGAAGAACGGAAGCCCGAGCACGTGATCCCAGTGCGTGTGCGATAGGAGCAAATGCACGGGAGTCGACCGCCCGTTCTTGAGCAGCTCGTTGCCGAGCGCGCGCATTCCGGTCCCAGCGTCCAGAACCAGTGCCGAATCGTCCGACAAGCGCACCTCCACGCACGACGTATTGCCGCCATAGCGCACCGTGTTCGGGCCAGGTGCCGGAACCGACCCGCGAACGCCGTAGAAGGTGACCTGCATGAGAGACCCAGGACTCTATCAAGATCCTAGCGCCCCCCGAAAGGTAAGCGAAAAGCGGGCCCCAAAGCGCAGCCAAGACGGGGTCAGGCGAGTCGAGGCGAGTCGAGAGGTGGGGTCGGGGCCCCGCCTTAACGAGCTTAACGAGGCTTAACGAGGACTGCGAGGCGGGGTCGGGGCCCCACCTCTACGAAGACAGCGTCCCTCCGCTCGACGGACCCGGGCAGCCGGGGTAGCTTTCAAGGTCATGTCCGTGCTGGCCCCGGGCTTGCTCGTCGCGTCGCCGCCCCCGGGTGATCCGAACTTTGACCGTTCAGTGGTGCTGCTAGCGGCGCATGGGCCGGAAGGCGCGTTCGGTTGGATCATCAATGGCCGGGAGCTGATGACCCTGCCAGAGCTGCTCGTGCGCTCGCAGGTCTCGGAGCAGCCGCCCGACATTTCGTGCTCGGTGCGTATCGGCGGGCCGGTCTCGCCCGAGCAGGTATGGCTCGTGTACCGCAGTGACGAGCGGTTCACCGATCACGAGGGTCAGTTCGACGTCGGGACCGGCATCACCGCTACCGCGTCGCGCAAGGTGCTGGAGACTGTCGCGGGCGGCGTCGTGCCGCGGAGCTTGATCGCACTGGTCGGCTATGCCGGCTGGGCACCCGGCCAGCTCGAAAACGAAATCCGTTCGGGCTCCTGGCTGCCGATCGACGTGGCGCCCGAGCTGGTGTTCGAAACCGACCGCGATCAGGCCTGGACCGCAGCCTACGGCCGCGTCGGAACCACGCCGATCGCGTTCACGACGCGGACGGTCGGTTCCGCCTGACCTCACGGCTCTGGCCGTGAGTCGATCACTAGTGGCACGAACACGCAGCTCGCGCCGGCGCGGTAGTGCAGATTGCCCTTGTCGTCTCGCTCACACATGACCAGCGTTTGCGACTCCGCGCCGCCGACCGGCATGACTAGCCGTCCACCCTCCGCTAGCTCGGCCAGCAGCGCCTCGGGGATCGCGGGTGCGGCCGCCGAGATCAGGATGCGATCGAAGGGAGCGTGCTCCGGCAAACCACGGGCGCCGTCTCCGTCGTACAGCATCGGCTGAGTGATGCCGAGGGCGCGCAGCGTTTCTCTCGCGCGCGCGACCAGCTCCGGGTGGCGCTCGATGCCGAAGACCTCACAACCGAGCTGCGACAGTAGCGCGACGACGTAGCCCGAGCCCGAGCCCACCTCGAGCACGCGATGGCGCGGGGCCGGGCGCAGCTCTGCGAGCATCAAGGCGATCATGGAAGGTTGGCTGATGGTCTGGCCCAAGCCGATGGGTAGCGCCGTGTCCTCGTAGGCGCGCGACGCGAGCTCCGGCGGTAGGAAGGCCTGGCGCGGAACGCTCTGGAACGCATCCAGAATCGCCGCGTCGCTGACAGCGGTGCTGCGCGAAATGCGTTCGCGTAGCCCGCTGGCCGCCTCGGTTGGAACGAGCGACATCTCGAAGGCATTTAGGCCTTCTGCTCGAGTCGTGCAATGGTACGCGCCTATGCGGCGCCTTCTTCCAGTTCTGGCTTGCGGCGTAGGTTCGCTGACCTTGGCGGCAGTGCCCGGCGGCGCGGAGGCCGAAACGGGCGGGCCGCGCGGTTGTCCCAGCGAGATGGCGCGGGTCGGGGCCTATTGCATCGATCGTTGGGAGATCAGCACGGTGGACAAGGCCACGGGTGTGGCCCTTTCGCCCTACTATCCGCCGACGCCAGCGCTCGTGAGCGAGGTGTGGCGCGGCTGGCTCGTCGAACGCCAGGAGCTGGGTGACGAGGCGGCGCGCGCCATGCCGCTGCCGCCTCTGCCCGCACTGCAACGAAGTGGTCGTTTCGAGGTCAAGGCCATCTCGCGACCAGGAATCGTCCCGCAAAGCTACCTGTCTCAGGTGCTGGCGCGTCGGGCGTGCGAGAACGCGGGCAAGCGCCTGTGCAGCCAGGACGAGTGGGTCAATGCCTGCAAGGGCAAGGCTTTTCGCAAGTTTCCTTACGGAGCGGCATACAAGCAGGGCGGGTGCAACGTCCACCGCCTGATTCATCCAGCCGCCGTGCTGCACGGCTCACCCTCGCTCGGTCATCGCGATCCGCGGCTGAACCTGGTCTACGAGGGCGAGTCGCCGCTCCTGCGCACGACCGGCGCCACGGCTACGTGCATTTCGAGTTGGGACGACGATCAGATCTTCGACATGGTCGGCAACATCGACGAATGGGTCGAGGAAGGCATGTTCCTGGGTGGTTTCTACGCCCGCTCCACCACGCAAGGCTGCGAAGCGAAGGTCTCGAGCCACGCGCCCATCTATTACGATTACAGCACCGGCGCGCGCTGCTGTCGGAATACGGAGTGAGGGCGCAGGAGCCTGGCCAAGCCCATGAGGGCGTTCGGTAGCAGCCAGGGCCTGCTCAGGCCTCGGCCGGCCGCTTCACGCGGCCCCGGCCGCCCCGAGGCGCTGAACCAGGCGGGCCAGTGCGCCGGCGAGCGCGCCGGCGATGAGCTCCGCGTTGTCGAGCTCCGCCCAGCGCGACCAGGAGATCACCAGCAGTCGCTCGTGCTCGCTGGCGGGCGAGGGCAAGGTCCGAAACGTGATCACCGAGTAGCTCGCTTCATCCCAGCGCAGCGCGAGATCCCGCCCTTCGGTGTGCGCCAGCACCACGCCGCTCATGCTGCCGCCCGCCCCTAGGTCGATGCGATAGCGCGTGCCCACGGCGCCGATCGGCGCCACCGCACGCCCCAGCCACGCCGCCAGCGCATCGGGTAGCGTGAAGAAAGCGTACGCCGCCTCGGCGCTGGTCTTGGCCGGCTTGACCAGCCAGACCGTTTCACGCTCCTGACCCTCGTAGCGATCGAGGTAGTGCGCGAGCGTGCCGAGCGCCAAGCGCCAAGAAGATTCGGTGCCGATCTCCTCGTCGTCCTCGAACGGAGCCGAGTGAGACAGCTCCACTTCGCCTTCCCTCACCTCGAAGCGTACGCGCGACTGGCCGTGCCCGAAGACCACGCGGCGACCCTCGAGCAGCTCCACCACGTCGAGTCGGATGGAAACGCCGAGTTCCGGCCACCCAAGTCCCAGTGTCTCGCCAAGCCGCACCACACCCGTCACCTGATCGGCTTGCCACCCCGCAATTCCAGAGGGAGTGGCACACGCCAGCCACAGCGCATCGAGCGATGCGGGAATCTTCTGCGAAATGCGAATCGTTCTCACTGAAACCGCTCCCGAGTAGCATAGCCGGAGCCGGCCGCGTTATAGTGTGGTTTCGGGGCCTTACCCGGGCGTATCGAGCGCATGGAAAGCAAGGCACAGCAGCAAGCGCGGTTCCGCAGGGTGGCGATCGGGCTCTCGGCCGTGACATTGGCGTTGGGCGCGACGGCAGCAGGCTGCGGTGCCCCGGCGCAACAGGAGCCGGGCAGCTCCTCGCATTCTATCTCAGGAGGCGTGGCCGACGTCTCGCACGACAGCGTCTTCTTGCTGGTGTCGCATCACGATGACCGCACATCGATCTGCACCGCGACCCTACTGGCCCCCAACCTGCTCCTGACGGCACGGCACTGCGTTTCCGCAGGCTCGCATGAAGACGTGCTGTGTGGTGAGGCGGGGCTCGGTGAGCCCTATCCCGCCGACAGTTTCTTCGCGACCAATGATCCCCAGCCGCGAGACGGCAGCCCGTACTTCCGAGCCATCGACATCCGGGTGCCGGTGGAAAGCGGTGACACTTGCGGCTTCGACATGGCGCTGGTGTTGCTCGGTGAGAATGTACCGAGCCAGATCGCGGGGCCCGCGGTGCCGCGCATCGATCAGGAAGTGCAGCCGGGTGAAGTGTATACGGCGGTGGGGTACGGCGTGGACGAGTCTGGCCAATCCACCGGCACGCGTATGGAGCGCAGCGGGCTCAGCATCGATTGCCAACCCGGCAGTTGCGGCGTAGGCGTAGAGTCCACCGAATTCCGCGGTGAGGACGGGATCTGCTCCGGTGATTCGGGCGGTCCGGCGCTCGACGCGAAAGGCAAGGTGGTCGGCGTGGTCTCGCGCGGTGGTGTGGATTGCGGCACGCCCATCTACGGGACCGTAACTGCCTGGCGAGACTTCATCATCAAGTCCGCGGAGGATGCCGCCGCGCTCGGCGGCTACGAGGCGCCCTTCTGGGTCACGACCGGCAGCAGTGATCCGCCGGTGGTGGATCCGTCGGGAGCCGCCGGATCGAGCGGCGACCCCGAAGCGAACCTAGCCGCCCGTGGTGAAGCTTGCGAAGACCAGGCCTGCGGCGCGGGCCTGGCCTGCTACACGGCCTCGGGTGATCCGAGCACCGCGATCTGTGTCGAGGTGTGCAGCGCGACCGCCAGCTGCGACGCCGGCCTGGTCTGCGAAGACATCGGTTCGACCTCGCTGTGTCTGAAGCCGAGCGGAGACGGGGCGGATGAAAGTGGCTGCGCGATTTCGCGGCGCGTACCCGACTCTGGCAGTGCCGGCTGGCTCGCGCTCGGGCTCGTGGCGCTGCTCGGACGCCGCTGGCGGCGTGCGCCGTGGGCGCTTACGAGCACCTGCTGCCCTTTTACCGGGAGCTGATCGCGGAGTACTTTCTGGACAAGCTGCGCTGGTAGCTAATTGCCGGGCCCCGCATGTAGCAGATGACAACGCCTGCCCGGGCACGTAGTTTCGCGGGGCGATGGCGGAAACCCCGAGCGAGACCGCGCCCCGTCCCGTACCGCTGACGGCATTCGAGAAGCGCTTCAAGCACCCGCCCGGGCTGGTGATCCTGTTCTTCGCCGAGATGTGGGAGCGCTTCAGCTACTACGGCATGCGCGGCCTGTTGAAGCTGTACGTCGCCAACTACTTGTTCGTGAGCTGGCGGCAGATCAAACAGGGTCAACCGTTCACGCAAGGCGGGCCCATCGAGGTGCTGGGTGGCAGTTTTTTCCGCTCGCTGCTTTCGACACCGAGCGACGTGGAGCTCAAGGAGTGCTTGGCCGGGGTAGTCAAGAACTACCCGATGCTCGATCCCACGGCGGCGCTCGACGCGGCGCGGCAGGCCTGCATCGCGCAAGAGCACGCGTCCATCCTCTACGGCTGGTATACCGGTCTGGTCTACCTGACGCCGTTCTTCGGCGGCATGCTGGCCGACCGTGTGCTGGGGCAACGCAAGACGGTGCTGGTCGGCGGCACGCTGATGATGCTCGGCCACTTCGTGATGGCCTCCGAGCAAGCGTTCTTCATCGCCCTGGGGCTCTTGATCCTGGGCAACGGCGCCTTCAAGCCCAACATCTCGACGCAGGTCGGCAGCCTGTATGCCCCGGGCGACCCGCGCCGTGACGGTGCCTTCACCATCTTCTACATGGGCATCAACCTGGGCGCGTTCATCTGCAACTTCGTATGCGGCACGCTGGCCGTCGTGTACGGCTGGCACTACGGCTTCGCTGCGGCCGGCGTGGGCATGCTGCTCGGCCTGATCGTGTACACCTTTGGCCAGCGTTATCTCGCTCCGGACAACCTGACCCTACACAAAGACGATGGCTCGACCAAGAAGCCACTCGACTCGGACGAATGGAAGCGCGTCGCGGCCCTGATCGGCCTGTGCGCGCTGAACGTGGTGTTCTGGGCCGTTTACGAGCAACAGGGCAACACCATGCAGACCTGGGCCGACGAGCAGACCATTTGGCCCTCCATCGGCGACTTTCAGATCCCCTCCACCTGGTATCAGTCCTTCAACCCGATGTGCATCGTGCTTTTGGCGCCGCTGCTAGACATGTTCTGGCGCCGTCAGGCCCGGCGCGGGACCGAGCCGAGCAGCGTGAGCAAGATGGCCATCGGTTGCATCATCCTCGGACTGTCGTTCATCGTGATGGTGATCGGGGCTCAAATCGTCGGTAGCGGGAAGGGCAGCTTGTTCTGGCCGTTGTTCTGCACGCTGCTGCTCACGGTCGGCGAGCTATACCTGTCGCCGATCGGGCTGTCGCTGGTCACCAAGGTCAGCCCTATCCGCATCGTCTCGATGATGATGGGTATCTGGTTCGTCTCGAGCTTCCTGGGCAACCTCACGTCCGGCTATATCGGCGTGCTGTACACGCGATGGTCCAAGGAGAGCTTTTTCTTGCTACTGATGGCCCTGGGCGTCGGCGCGGGCCTCGCGATGTGGGCCTTCAACAAGCCCATCCGCAAGGCCATCGGTTCGTCATCGACCTGACGCGCTGCCAAAGTGGGACGGTCGGGCACCGACGCGATCGGCGACAACCCATCACCTTGGACCCACGCTCGACCCCGTACCGCCTGTGCCTTGGCTCGCCGATCAGGTTGCGTCGTGAAACGCGATGGGCAGAATCGCCGCGCGCGTCGCCGCGTTGAGCGGGCCCTGAATCGCACCGCCATCACGACGCCCGAGCACCACGCGCTCCATCAGCCCGTTCGCGCTCGGCCGCACCTGATACGTCAGCACCACGATCCCGAGCGCCATCAGCGCCCGATGCAGCGACATGATGGTGGGCGCACGCCCACGTCGCTCTATCTGCACCGCCGTCAGCTCCGAGCCCTCTTGCTCGAAATGCACCTGCACGTTACGACTTTCCACGTTGGCTGCCGGAGACATGTGCATCGCCACCTGCTCTGTCAACCCACGCTGCCCTCTTCCCAATTCCCGCCCACGCAACCGGCTCGATGGCTGGCCGATGACGGGAGGTGGTCGAGATGGTGGGGGCCGTTCTCAATCTTCGGTTCCACCCCTCCCATTCGGGCGCAGCCCGAATCAGGGAGGGGCAGCGCGCGCAGCCCGCAGGGCGAGCACGCTGGGGGTGGGCATCCCCAGAAACGAAAAACGGCGGCCTTGGGGGGCCACCGTCTTGGTGGAGCTGAGGGGGATCGAACCCCTGACCTCTGCATTGCGAACGCAGCGCTCTCCCAGCTGAGCTACAGCCCCGGGGAGGGGCCGGGACAGTAACCGCGGCGGGCAGGCTGTCAACCGGAAACGTCAGACGCGAGAAAAACGCCTTTTCGCAGTCGTGGGACCGCTAAAGGCGCGGAACACCGATAATGTGGCCCGCGCCTGTTGACCGCCGGATCGACATGATTATGTTGCGCCCCGTCACTGAGGAGTACCTGAGCCATGGGCAAGATCATCGGAATCGATTTGGGCACGACCAACAGCGTCGTCGCCGTGATGGAAGGCAAGGAACCCAAGGTCATCGTCAACGAAGAGGGCGCGCGCTTGACCCCCTCGGTCGTTGCCTGGGATGACAAGGGCGAGGTGCTGGTCGGTCAGATCGCCAAGCGCCAGGCGGTGACCAATCCGGAAAATACGGTCTACTCCGCCAAGCGCTTCATCGGCCGTCGCTACGACGAGGTCTCGGAAGAAGCCAAGCGCGTGCCGTTCAAGGTCGTCAAGGGTCCGAACGGCGACGATTGGATCGAGGTCCGCGGCAAGGCGATGGCGCCGCCCGAGGTCTCGGCCAAGGTGCTGCAGAAGCTGAAGAAGGCCGCCGAGGACTACCTGGGCGAGAAGGTGACCGAGGCGGTCATCACGGTGCCGGCGTACTTCAACGATTCGCAGCGCCAGGCGACCAAGGACGCGGGCCGCATCGCGGGCCTGGACGTCAAGCGCATCATCAACGAGCCGACCGCGGCCGCACTGGCCTACGGCCTGGACAAGAAGAACAACGAGATCATCGCGGTCTACGACTTCGGCGGCGGGACTTTCGATATCTCGATTCTCGAGGTCGGCGACAACGTCGTACAGGTGATTTCGACCAATGGCGACACACACCTCGGCGGCGACGACGTGGACCATTTGGTCATGGATTGGCTGGTGGCGGAGTTCAAGAAGGACTCCGGCCTCGACGTATCCAAGGACAAGATGGTAATTCAACGTCTGAAGGACGCGGCCGAGCAAGCGAAGATCGAGCTCTCGAGCAAACAAGAGACGACCATCAACCTGCCGTTCCTCACGGCGGATGCGTCCGGTCCCAAGCACCTGCAGAAGCAGCTCACGCGCAGCAAGCTCGAACAGATGATCCGGCCGCTGGTGGAGCGCTCGATGGAGCCCGTGAAGAAGGCGCTCGACGACGCCAAGAAGCGTCCCGCCGACATCCACGAAGTGGTGCTGGTCGGTGGCTCGACCCGCATCCCGCTGGTGCAGGAGACGGTGATCAAGTTCTTCGGCAAGGAGCCGCACAAGGGCGTCAACCCGGACGAGGTCGTCGCGATCGGCGCGGCCGTGCAAGGCGGCGTGCTCAGCGGCGACGTGCAGGACGTGGTGCTGCTCGACGTCACCCCGCTCTCGCTCGGCGTGGAAACGCTGGGCGGCGTGATGACCGTGATGATCCCGCGCAACACCACGATTCCGACACAGAAGAAGGAAATCTACTCGACCGCCAGCGACAACCAGACCTCGGTCGAAATCCACGTGCTACAGGGTGAGCGCGCCGAAGCGCGTTACAACCGCACGCTCGGCAAGTTCCACCTGGAAGGTCTGCCCGCGGCCCCGCGCGGTATGCCGAAGATCGAGGTGACGTTCGACATCGACGCCAACGGCATTCTTTCGGTGGGCGCCAAGGATCTGGCCACCGGCAAAGATCAGCGCATCACCATCACGGCGTCGTCCGGCATCAACAAGGACGACATCGACCGCATGGTGAAGGAAGCGGCGGCGCACGAGGAAGACGACAAGCGGCGCCGCGAGGAGATCGAGCGGCGTAACAAGCTCGACAACCTGTGCTACCAGCTCGAAAAGCAGATCGCCGAGAACAAGGAGAAGCTGCAAGGCATCGACGTCGGCAGCATCGAGAGCTTGATCAAGGAGGGCCGCGAAGCCGTCGAGAAGCAGGACGACGCCAAGGTGCAGAGCGTGTCCGAGCGGCTCGAGAAGGAAGCGCACGCCATGGCCGCCAAGCTCTACGAGGGCGCAGGCGTGCCGCCCGGTGGTGCTCCACCCGGCGGCGGTCCGGATGGTGGCGGCGACGGCGCGGGCTCACCCGACGACGACAAGAAGAAGAAGAAGGGCGACGTCATCGACGCCGAGTTCGAAGAGAGCAACTAGCCGATACGGAGCTGGTGACCAAGACGCCCGGAGTCGTTGAGACTCTGGGCGTCTTAGTTGTCAGTTGTCAGTTGTCAGAGGAGCGAGATGCTCCGGGTGCAGCCTCAACGCGATGAGCTTGCAACCACGGCTCGCGCTGACAACTGACAGCCACTCACCGGTACGTCTTCTCGAAGAGCCCCTCATCAAACCAAGTGCGCGAGACGCCACGCAACGTGCGGCGACGAACAAAACCAAATTCAACCATGCTAGCGTCTTCCGGATGTCCCTTCGGCTTGGCTGGGTGTGCGTCGCGTGCGTGCTGATCGGTTGTGGGGGAAAGCGAGAGCCCAAGGCGCCGACGCCGGCGACGGTGGACACGGCGCCGCAGGTGGTCGAAGACCTGCCTGATCTCTCCCCGGTCGCTCGCCCCGCGGAGGTCGTGGCGGTAGGCCGGCTGGCGCGGCCGCGCCTGTTCGTGGAGACCCTGGCCAAGTGGAGCTCTTTGCCCCTGAGGCTCGAGGACATGATGCCGAAAGAGGCCCGGGGCCTGACCAGCGCGGTGCTGTGGGAAGCCCCGATGGAGCTGGTAGTGGCGCTCGACAATTTCGGTGAAGGCAAGGTTCCGCCGCCCCTTTTCGTGGTTTCGATCGGTCTCAAGTCGCTGCAGCAGGGCCTGAGCGCGGCCGATACCGTTCAGCTTCCCACACGCCGGCTGGCACCCGGCGTGTTTCGAGTCGGTGAGCTCAAAGATGGAAGCTGCGCCATCGCGGCCAGCGCCGGCAGCTCCCCGGCGCGCCTGGTCTGCGGTCGGAGCATGAAGGATGTGGATGTGCTTTTGCCGTATGCGACGCGCGGTCGGCCTCGCGAGCCAGCAAGTGGCGCCGACTTCGAGGTCACGCTCGATGCCAAGCCGGTGCAGGATCGCTTTGGGGGCCAGATCACCGCGCTGCGCCTGCTGGCTGGCGTGGCAATGCGCGAGGTGGCGCTCGACTCCCAGCGCTTCGATCGAGCGGTTTCGGACGCTATCTATGGCGGCATCGACGAAGCCATCAACCTGTTCGGTGATTTGGATCAGATCCGCCTGGAGGCCCGGTTGGACGCGGCGCGCCGCGTGCTGACCACCTCCGCGGAGCTGCGCCTGAAGGGCAGTAGCTCGTGGGTGGCCGGCACGCTCGCTGCAACGAAATCCGTACCGGTGCCCGCGACGCTGCCGCGCTTGCCGCATGGGACCGGTTACGCCTACTACTCCGCGCCGCTACCCGCCGAGCGCTACGCGGCGATGAGCCGCATCTTGGCGGACTTGGCCGAGGGCTATCTCGAGCACGAGAAGCTGCCGGAAGCGACGCGCAAGCGCGTGCGCCGGGCCCTCGAGCCCTGGTTTGCCAAAATGCCCGAAAGCTTCGGATTCGCCGTACCATCGAGCCAGATCGGCCAAGATGTCTCGGCCAAGCTGAGGCCCGACACCGGAATCGTCCGCTTCACCGAGCCTTCGCCGCGCATCCTGGCAGCCTATAGCGAGCTCTTCGGGCTGCTCGGCGATCCGGGCCTTTTTCGCTGGGTTCAGTCGAAAATGAAGCTCGACGCCAAGGCGCGACCCAAGATCGTGAGGAAGCCACTCAAGCTCGCCGGGTTCAAGGTACCGGCCATGGTCTTCGAGGCAACGCTGGATCTGAAGGCGTGGAGCACGGCGAGCCCCGCCATCGTGAAGGCGCTCGAGAGCGCTCTGCCAACGAGTGGTCCGGATCAATCCGGCCCCTACATCATCGTGGTCCAGCCCGATGGTCCCTTCACGTACGTGGCCACCGGACAGGACGTGGTCGAAATTGCCAGCGTGATGGCCCAGCACCGCAAGAACGAGCCGGGAGCCTTCTTCGCGCGGCCTGCCCGCGCCGACCTGGTCACGGCCGTCGGCTTCTTCACTCTGGCGTTCGTGGCGCGCTCGATCGAGCGCAGCGGCGACGTCGCTGACGTACGCAAAGCGCTGACCGCCGCCCCACACCACGGCGACACCCCACTGCCCTTCTCGAGCACGGTGGGACCGGGCAGCGCTCGGGTGGACCTCGAGCTACCCGCCAACTTCTTCGCGGACGTGACTGCGATGATCATCAGCTCCAGCGGCAAGCTCAAGGGCGTGCTCGAGAAGCGCCCGCTTCAGTAAGTCGAGCGGATCCGAAACTTTGACCGATCGTATCGGTCAAAGTATGCAGAGGTGGTCTGATGTATGTCTTGAGACGACATCTCGCGCGCCTCTTTGGGATAGCCCTGCTTTGTGCGGCATTTCCTGCGCGGGCCGGCTGGGTCGAGACGCGCGTGACCGCACATTCAGCCGTCGTCGATGTCGAACGCAATGGCACCGCGACCGTCACTCAGGAGCTGGGGATTCGACTGCGGGGCGGCCCGCTTTCGGAGCTGCAGCTGGCAGGCGTCGACGGCGACGCCGAGCCCCTGCCCGACGCGAGCCTGATCTGCACCGACGATGCGAAGTTCGGCGTCGTGCCGCTGACCGTGGAGCGGCAACCGGACGGGTCGCTCAAGCTCACGGTCATGCGCGAACGCGGGCTGCGCACCGGTTCGTACGTGTTCCGCTTCAGCTACCGAACCGAGCTGCTAAAGCGCGAGCTGATTCGCCGGATTGGCTCGCACGTCGAGCTGCGCTGGGTGGGTCCGCGTTTCGAAGACGGCCTCGACTCCGCGCGCGTCACGTTTCGCATCCCCGAGGCGAGCGTCGCTCCAGCCCTGCCGAGCCCCGGCAGCACCGGCGGCACCGTCAACGAGCTGGACGAGCTCGGCGGGGTGTTCGTCGGCAACTTGCGCCGCGCGCCAGGCAAGGACGAGCTCGAGGTGGTGCGGCCGCACGTGGCGCGGGGCGAACCGGCGCTGTGGCGCGTTTGGGTGGCCGATTCAGCGCTCGATGCTTTTGCAGCCGGCGATGTGCCCAAGCCGCGCGGCGCGCTGATATCTCGAGAGCTGGGCGAGTCACCGCGCGAGCGACTGAGCTGGCTGCTCGGCGCGCTGGGTGCCGGGCTCGGCTTTGGTCTGCTGCTGCTCGCCAAGTGGCTGGGGTTCCGAGCCGCGGCGCAGCAGCGACAAGCGGCGGCGCGCGCGTTGGTGCCGCTCTCGGTGGGGCTCCGGGCATCGCTCGGCGGAGTGCTGCTCGGGCTGGCGGTGATCGCCGGCGGGCGCTGGGACGAGCCGACGCTCGTGGGAGCGCTGCTCTTGGCGGCCATGCTGTGCGGGGCGCTTTACGCCGTGCCGGGGCGCGCAGCGCCACGCGGGCCCGGACACTGGCTGCCGCTGTCGGAAGCCGACGCCTTCGGGGCAGACAGCTGGCGTTTGCCGGGTCGCTTTCTCGATGCCAGCCAGCTCGCCGGCAAGCTGGTGCTGCTCTTGCTCATGGCCGTGCTCGTGGGGCTGCATTTCTTGGTGAGGGCCCACTCCCCTTACCGGGCGGTCGAGCTGCTGCTGGGCGGAGCCGTGCTGCTGCCAGTGTTCTTGACGGGTCGCGCTCGTGAGCTGCCCATCGTGCCGGGCAGTGATCCTTCGAAGACGCTGCGACGTCTGCTGACTGGGCTGCGCCGGCGTGGGCACAAGGCAGTGCCGCTGGCTCGCTTGCCGCATGGCTCGAGCACACCGGACGAGCTGCGCCTGCTGCTGCAAACGCGCGGTGCTGCAACGGGCCTGATGGCGATCGAGGTCGGTGTCGATCATGCGGTGGGGCTCGGCGGCCTGGTGGTCGAGCCTTACCTGGTGCTGCGGGTGCGCGAGGGCTCCGCCTGCGCCGAGACCTTGGCTGGAAAGCTCAGCTTCCAGCGCGGCAGAAAGAGCGACGAGCGGGTGGCCGTGCTCTGGCCCAAGCTGCCGACCATTAGCGAGACGCTTGCGCTGGTCGACGAGCTGCTCGAGCTGCTCTGCGCGCCGGTGGGTTCGGCTCAGCCGCCGAGCAGCGCCCGCAGCGCTCCCGGCAAGCCAGCCTCCGCCCGAAAGCCGCTGCGAGCCGCGTCGCCGGCCCACGCGATGTAGCTCGCGTGCAGCGCATGGCGTGAGCCAAGCTCCGGGGCGGAAGCGCCGCCGTACAGCTGGTCCCCCGCGATGGGCGCGCCGAGATGAGCCAGATGCACGCGGATCTGGTGCCGGAAGGCGCGCTCTACCGTCAACTCGACCAGGCTGAAACGCGCGCCTCGCTCGATCACCCGGTAGCGGGTGCCGTGGAGCTTGGCGTAACCGTCAGGCGCCTCATCGAAGACGCGCACACGCCGCGGATCGCTCGGGTCGGGACCGAGCAGCGTCTCGATGTGTCCCGCGTCGTCAGCGAGGCCGGGACCGACGACTGCCAGGTAACGTTTGTCGATCAGCGCCGACTCGAACAGCGAGCGTGCAGCCTGAAATGCCGGCTGGTTGCGAGCCGCCAGCAGCACACCCGACGTCTCGGTGTCGAGCCGGTGCACGAGCCCCGGCTCTCGCCCGCGAAAACCGACGCCCTGCATCTCGGGATAACGAGCCAGAAGCGCGGCGGCCAGCGTCCGCGTTTCGGTGCGCACCAACGGGGCGGTCGGTAGGCCCGCCGGCTTGTCGACGATCACGAAGTCATCCGACTCGAAGAGCACGTCGAGCGGCAGCGAGGCGTCCGGCACGATCGGCGCGCTCGGGGCTTCGACCACCAGCTCGCTGCCCGCTGCCAGCCGCTCACCCTTTTTGATGCGATGGCCAGCCACCCGCACGCGCCCTTGCTCGAACAAGCGCTTCACTTCCTGGCGGGTGAAGCCTTGCAGGCTGCGCAGGATGGCATCGTCGGCGCGGTGGCCCGCGAGATCGTCGCCGACGCGCAGCCGCAGTGCCTCGGCTGTGGGGTCGGCTGGAGCGTCGGCGCCCCCGTCACCGGGCGCAGGCTCCCGGCTCATCTCAAAACCGTCCGAGCAGGCCGGCTTCGAGGCGCGCGCCACGCGCCTGCGGTGTCACCAGCGCGTAGGGGAGCGCAGAGAGCTCGGCGGCGCGCGGGCGGTCGGGCGGGGCCTTGCGCGTCCACCACCAACCGATGCAGCCGCCCAGCACGCTGCCAGCGAAGATGCTGCCCAGCCAGAGCCGGGTACGCGGCTTGCTCTCCTCCTCATTGACCAATAGGAGCGGGCTGGCCGCGGCGGCGCCGGTGAGCGCGCCCAGCGTCGCACCCAGATCGATCAGCAAGACACGCGACGCGCGCAGATCCAACTGCGTGGCGAGCACACCGGCACCGACTGTTCCGAGCGCGGAGCCGTAGCCCATCCCGCCGATCGGCGTGTCACTGGTCTTGCCCTGGACGAAAAGCTGCGTCAAGCCGCCCAGGCCCATACCGAGCACGCCACCGCTGTGAGCCAGCGCGGCATCACCCTCACTGATATCGCTGAGGCTCATAGCCGCCACGGCCAGCGCCACGCCACCCGTGCCCGACACAACACCGTAGACGTAGCGATCCTCCTTGGGCACGTCGTGGTGGCCGGCCAGGAGCAAGCCCGCGCTGGTCGGCCACCACAGCCCGGCGGATAAGAACCAGGCGCCGCCCACGGTCACGTTCCATTCGTCAGCAACCAGCATGGAGGCCCCGAGACCGACCCCGGTGCCCAGTGCCACGAGCGGATAGACGAGGCGCTCGTCCGCCGACCCGCTAGCGACCTGAATCGAGTAGCCGACGTAGCCGCCGAACACCGCTGCGTTGAGGGCCAACACCGCCCGACCCGACGAGCGCGGTTCGGCGGGCTCGACTGGCTCCTGCTTGCCTGCTGCCTTGTCGGGCAGCGGACCTGTCGCGCGGATCTGCAGCAGATCACGCATCATCACTGCCACGCGGACGTCGAGGTCTCCGGAGGAGGAAAGCTCACTGCGCGTGAGCAGCACGCGCGTGCCCGGCCTGATGACCACGATGCGGACGCGCAGGTCGCGTCCTTCCCGCTGCAGGGTCGGCCGCACGACCCAAGAGTCCAGAGCGCGCTGCACCAGCTCCTCGTCGCTCGGTAGCTCGCGCGCTCCACGCGGCTCGAGCGCCAGCGTCAGGCCCAGATCCTGAACCGCTTCGCCGACGAGCTGGTCCAAGCGCGGCAAGAGCGGCTCCAAGCTGGCATCCGGCGGCTCTTCCTCGGTCGTTGCAGCCGGCAGCGCCACGACGTCGTTCGGGCCCGCGTGAGCCGCCCCCGTGAGCGTCAGTGCTACCAGAACCGCACGAGCAGCGCGGCGAGCCATGACTTCAGAACATCACGGTCGCGTTGACCCAAGCATCGAAGTCGCTTGCATCACTGACCTTGAAGCGGTGTCCAGGATCATTGATCGCCTTGCGATAGTTGGGGTTCGGGATGCCGCTGGCCACCGTGCCGCCTGCGCCTGCTCGAGTGCCTTTGCACGGTCCGGCCTTGCCGGGATCACCCGCGAAGTCCGGATTACAGGCTTGGTCGAAGGTGATGAAGTGAGCCTGAGTGATGGTGTACGAGCCGCCAACGTTGAACTTCACGTATTCGCCAGCCTGCCAGTTCAGGCTGGTGGACAGCGTGTAGACGCCGTGCTGCTGCACGTCGGTCAAGCCGGTAAAGTAAACCTTCTGCGAGTTCCGGTTGGCGATCGACTGATTGAGCGGCCCGGCACCGGCGTTGTCGTTGAACGTGCCGGCCGGGTTCTGCAGCTGGTACTCGTTGTAGTTCGGGTAACGCAGCGAAGACGCATCCGACGTGCCGAGCGCGTCGAACAGCTCCGAGTAGTCGCGGCCTTCGGACACATAGGTGCCGGTGAAGCGGATATCCAGGTTCAAGCGCTGGAACGCGTCGCGGATCTCCCAAGGGATCACGTTCAGACCGAAGATCATGCTGCCGCGCAGCGGCGGATGGTTCACCAGCGACCCCTTGAGGTCGGTCGCGCCATAATCGCTGCTCGAGTTCTGGAACTCGAACAGCGCGCGGAACCCACCGTACGGTTCGATGTACTTGACCCGCCGCGACACGAAGGTGTGCAGCTCGAGCGCCGTCACGCCACGGCTGACGCCTGCTTTTCGGCCGCCCGAAAAGTCACCCTCCAGGAACGGTGACGACATGATGCCAGCAGCCGGGTATTCCTGGCCGACGCCGTTGCGATTGATGTCCGAAAACTCCGCGCACTCCTGCTGCGGGTTGTTCGGATCGAGCAGTAGCGCCGGGTCGCCGATGTTGCCGTTGGTCGACAGCTCGGTGGTATCGGTATAGGTGTTGCGATTGAGGCCGCCGCGGCTCTTGTTGCAGGCGTGCATCGGCTCGCTCACATCGAAGCGGCCCTCGATACCGATTAGCCAGGTCGGCTTGGTATGGTCGCGCGCCTGATTCATAGGCGCCGCGTCCAGGCCGATGGCCAGGTACTCGATACCGCTGCGCGTGGGTGACTTGAACGGCAGCTTGAACAGCTGCTCACCCGGCGCGCCCTGCAGCACGAAGGTCTGATTGTTCTGGCTACCGTCCAGCCCCTTCAGCTCGCGATCATCCGACAGAATGACGGGCATTCGAACGATCAGCGCGATGTCTTTGTACACGCCGATGTCCGCCCGAGTATTCAGGCGGCTGATGCGCTGCTCGTACTCGGCCACGCTCAGGCTGGCGCGCGAGTAGCCGCCGTCACTGAACCCGGCGTCCGTCAGCGAGCTCTCGCGCAAGATCCTGGAGCTACGCCATTTGCTCTCGTACCCGAGCGACAGGTGCAGGTCGAACAGGTCGTCATCGTCGAAGGAATCGACGACTTGCACCACCTCCGAAGGCTCGCGGAGGACGGTTGGTTCGCTGACTTTTCGGGGTTCCTCGGCGCTCGCCACCGAGGTCAGAAGCAGCCCCGCCAGAGGCAGGGCAGAGCACGTTTTCAAGGTCAAGCGCCTCATCCTGGGACCTCGGGCAAGCACACTCTGCCCGTTTCAGCGGACGCTAGCGGCGCGGCCTGCAAACTGTCAACGGATCGGTCACTTTTCCGGGGCAAGGCTACCGCTTCCACGCTCCGCGGGGGCCCGACGAGGGACGGTCTCCCACAAGCCCTCCCAGCGAACGGCATCGGCCCAGAGCCCGGCGTTCTCGCCAGGGTCGGCCACGAGCCCGGTCGCCGCGGCAGCCACCGTACAGGCCGATCGCGCCAGCTTGCGCGCCCGGACATGGGCCTGCGCGCGTTCACCCAGCGGCTCGGGCGCATTGCGATCACCCACGCGACGAGCAGAAGCTTCCGCTGCCTCGGCCGCCTGCTTGCAGAGCGCCATCAACGTATTCGGGTCCGGTTTACCGAGCGGCAGCGTCAACTTGTCCTTGGCGTGCAAGGGACTCTTGACGGGTTTACCGGGTTTGTCCGGTTGGGGCTCGACCTCCACTTGCCCGGCACGCACCGTAAGGCTGAGCTTCTTGTCGTCGAGCACCAAGCTGAGCTCGGCCTCCCCATAGCGAATCGCCGCCAGCGGCGTCGCGATCAGCACTTCGGCCCCAGGCCGGGCGCCCATACCGGCGCCGGCCTCGACCTTGCCGCGGGCGAGCAGTACCTGCTCACGTCCACGACGGCACGCGCGAAACAGCGCCGGGCCGGCGATGCTCAGTTCCCGACCCGTTGCGGTGTGTTTCAAGGCGACGCTAGCGTCTTTGCCCAGGCTGACCCAGGCTTCGCCGTCGAGGAGCTCGCCAGAAGCCAGCGGCGTATCACCGATCTTGGCTTCACCCGAGACGCGAATGGCGCGACAACGCGGCAGAGGGGCCGGGGCCGCTGGGATGCTGGGGACAGCGCTCGCGGCAGCCTGCGCCACATGGGCGGAAGCACTCACGCTCGCGCTCGGGACGGCTTGGTTCTTGTCTCCCTTGCTGCAGCCAGCCAGCGCAGCCGTCAGCAGCAGGCAGCTGCGCCGCATACCCTGCTTCATTCCGCGCGCCGCGACGGCGGCAGAGGCGGATTCACCAGTGTCTTGCGATCCTCATCGTCGTCTTCAGCGAAGATCTCGCTGGTGATGTCCTCGGCGGCGAGCTCTTCTTTGGCGGCGCCGAGCTCCCGCGTCGTTTCTGCCAGCCGATCTGCGAGCACACCGGTGAACTGCCAGAGCAGCTTGACGGCAAGCTGGTGCTCCTTGCGCAGGATCTCGAAAAACTCCTGACGCCGGATCACCATCAGCTCACTGACACCATCAGCGGTGACGGTTGCGGAGCGCGGCTGGCTACGCACGAGCGCCATCTCTCCCACGTGGGCACCCGGCGGCAGAGTGGCGACGTCCGCGCCGTTGCGGGTCACTTTCAGCTGGCCGGAGAGCACGATGTACAGCTCCTCGCCCTTCTCGCCCTCGGTGATCACGATCTCACCCGGTCCATAGGTGATGACGTCGGTCACCTGCAGCACGCGCAGGATCTCGCGGTCGTTGAGCGGGCGGAATAGCGGCATGCGCGCCAAGATCTCGCGCTTGAGCTGCAGCTTCTTGGCCCGGTTCTCGTCGCGGTACGAGGCATCGCCGACCGTGACGAGAACCGAAGTGATGTTGTCCTTGCCGCCGTGCTCGTTGGCCCAGGCGATCAGCTCCTTGACCACCGCGTCCTGGTTCGGCTTGGCCAGGAACTTGCCGAGCTCCTCCAGCTCGTCCTCGAAGTAACCGGAAAGGCCGTCCGAGCACAGCAGGAAGCGATCGCCTTGCAGCAAGTCGACGACCAGCGTGTCCGGCTCGACGTGCTCGTAGACGCCGACGGCGCGAGTGATGGCGTGCTTTTGCGCCAGCTGCTCGACCTGCTCCTTGGGCATCTTCTTGCGCTTGATGAGCTCGTTGTAGACGGTATGGTCCTCGGTGATCTGCTCGAGCACGCCGTCGCGCAGCAGATAGATGCGGCTGTCGCCGACGTAGATGATGAAGGCTTCCTTGCCGACGACCAGCAGCGTCACGAGCGTGGTGCCCATGCCGCGCTTCTTGGCGTCCTTGGCCGCCTCGCTATGCACCTTCTGCGAGGCGCGGTTCACCGCGAACTCGAGCATGTTCAGGATGTCACGCTTGGTGACCTTCGAGCCACCCGAGGCACCCTCGGCGTAGTCCGTGAGCATGTCCGCTTCTTTGCGGATCTCGTCGTGTAGGGTGCGCACCGCCAGGGCGCTGGCCACCTCACCCGCGGCATGGCCCCCCATGCCGTCACAGACCACGAACAACCCGAGCTTCTTGTCGACGAGGTAGTTGTCCTCGTTGTGCTCGCGTTGGCGCCCGACGTCCGTCGCCGCGCCGAATGTGACCTCCGGGCTAGTCATCGAAAGAGCAGGATAGCTCAGCGCCGACGCCTTCGGAAAGAGTGAATTACGCTGCCATTTCGTCCAAGATCGAGCGCGCGCCGCCGCGCGCTACCACGACGTGGTCGAGGAGTGGGATGCCGATCAGATCGGCGCACTTGGCGACGTGCTTGGTCATTTCGACGTCGTCCGGGCTGGGCTGCGGATCGCCGCTCGGGTGGTTGTGAACCAGCAGGATGGCAGCCGCCGAATTCTTCACCGCGGGGGCGAGCACGTCGCGCGCAGTCAAGGCGCAGCCATGCAGTCCGCCTTGAGCCACCCTCAGGCTGGCTTTCAAGCCGCTTCTGCCGTCCAAGCACAGCAGCCAGACCTCTTCGTGATCCAGCGCGGCCAGGCGGGGCCGGGCCCAGTCCGCGACTGCATCGAAACAGTCGATCACGGGCCTCTGCTCCCCCAGGGATCGGATCAGCGAACGACGCCCAAGCTCGATGGCCGCGGCGAGACGCGCGGCCTTGACGGGGCCGACCCCCGGCTGAGTCGCAAACGCATGCAAGCCCTGCCGCGCAATGCCCTGGATACCGCCGGCGGCCTCGAGCAGCCCGAGCGCGACGCGCTCCGCGGACCGCCCGGCGCTGCCGGTGCCCAAGAGCAACGTCACGAGCTCCGCGTCGCCGAGCTCCGAAACTCCCGACTGTAGCGCGCGCTCTCGGATATCCGGCACTCCTCATTACCTCCAGACCGCACTAGCAAAGCAGCAGCCGTGCCAGCGGTGTAGGCTGCGGTTTCTGCCGCGCAGCGGGGGGCGTGGTCGAGGCAACGGGGCTGGCGGCCGGGGCGCGACGCCGGCGGCCAGCCAGAACCTCACGGCCTCATTCTACCTCGACTATCCAAGCCGAGACTGCGCGCGACAGATCCTCGAGCGCCGCCACGACGGCAGCCTCACTGGTAGAATCGAAGGTGACGCGGGTGCGGTAGCGCGGGTTGAACAGCGCGGGATACGAGCCGATTGTCACCGCGGGATGCGCGGCCACGATCACGTCGAGCGCCTCCTTCAGGTCGACCTCGTCCCGATTCAGCACCAAAGCGCGCGTCACGAACGGTTGCGGTCCCTTGACCCACGAGCGCAGCGTGCTGAGCTTCATCCTGAACACCTCAGGAACGCCTGGCAAGATCCAGACGTTTTCCACGACCGGCGTCGGCCAGGAGGTATCGGGCGCGGGGCGCAGTACGGCGCCCTCGGGCGCGGGGCGCAGCACAGCGCCCGAGGGGACGTCGGCGAACCGCAAATGGGCGGAGCTAGTCCGGTCACCGAATGTCTTCTGCACGAGCGCCATCAGCTCCGGGTCGCGCACCACACCGCGCCCGAAAGCACGAGCTACGGCTTCGATCGTCACGTCGTCGTGGGTTGGACCGACGCCGCCGCTGGTCACGACCAGGTCGTAGCTGGCGGCGAGGCGAGCGATGGCCGCGGCCAGCGTTGGCACGTCGTCGAGCAGCACCTCGGCACAGCGCAGCTCGATGCCTAGACCGCGCAGGGTTTTGGCCAACGGGGCCAGGTTGGCCTCCACCACCTTGCCGCTCAAAAGCTCGTTGCCGATGGCCAGAAACGCTGCGCTATGGGCCACGTTCGACACGGACTACTCCGGATCGAGCTCACGCACGATGGGTTTACCGCTGGCGTCGATGGCGAGCAGCTCCTCCACGCGCTTCTCGGCGGCATCGAGCTGCGCTTGCGAAGCGCGCGAGAGCCGCGTGCCCTCCTCGAACAGCGCCAGTGACTGCTCCAGCGAGAGCTCCCCGCTCTCGAGGCGCTCGACGATTGCCGTCAGACGCTTGAGTGCATGCTCGAAGCCGAGCGCCTCATTATCTTCCGTGGCAGGCGCCGCATTCTTCGCCGCTTTTTTCATGGCCGGCCACCAGCAACGTTCACCCGATCCTCCAGAAGCGCAAGTCGAACAGCGAGCGGCGCGGGATCCACGCCCGCCAGCGCCACCACGCCGTCTGGGTCGGCGACCAACGGCAAGGCCAGGCCCAGGCCCACGCGGAGCTGCGCGGCGGCGGCGGCCCCCGGTAGAGCTCCCGGATTTTGGGCAATCTCGAGCCAGGCGGTGTCCGGCCCGAGCGCGACTTCGCCCAAGCTTTGACCCGTCAGAGCCAGCCGTGCGGCGGCGCGCACGCTCTGGGCCGCATCGAGCTCGGCGGCCAGGCGCAGCGTGCGCAGCTTGACCACCTCGCGGCGCCTGCTCAGCGCCACCACCGCCGCGTGCCGCACGCCCTCGTCGGGCTCGAAGCGGTAGGCGTTTTCGATCAAGCCCAATACGTCCGGATCGCGGGCACGCGACAGGCCGAGCAGCGTGTGAGAGCGTAGCCATGGATCGCCGCTGCCGAGCAGCTCGCGCACCAGCGGCAGTAGGTCGGCATCTTTGCGCGCGGAGAGCGCAGCCGCTGCCAGCAATGAGCCAGGACTGGCATCGTGCACCAGCTCCAAGAGCAGCGGCGTCGGCACTTGCTCGGCGGCTGCCGGATCGAGCAGCGCGATGCTGAGGGCGGCGCGCAGCACCGGATCGCGCTCCCGCGTGAGCCTCAGGGCCGCCGCGCGCGCGGCTGCTCCACTCAGCGCCAGGCGCGCAACCGCTCGCACCACGACGGGGTCACGCGAGGCGAGAAGCTCCGCCATCGATTCCGGGGTGAAGACGGCGCCAGCGAAAGCCGCTGCCGCTCGCTCGGCCGGTTGCGCCGAGCGTAGCAGCGTGGGGACGAGCGCGGACGCGCGAACGGCCGCGTCGCCGAGCCTAGAATGCCGAAGCGCGAGCGAGCGCAGCGAAAGGCCCCGCAGCGCCGGCTGCGACAGCGCGCGCTCGAGCCGAAGGCGCGCTGCTTCTCCTGGCGTTCGTGACAGCGCATACAGCGCAAGGCCTGCTGTCGATTGCTCGCGCAGCGCCGCCTCGAGCCGCGACTCAGCCCAGGCTCCTCCTCGAGACCAGAGCTCGAGTAACGCCCCTGAACGCTCAGCCGCTAGGGCGGGTGTGAGCTCGGCCGGAGCCGGGATAGTGCCGCTGGACCGCAGGTAAAGCGAGAGCGCGAGCTCGCGCGTCGCAGGGCTGCGCGATAGCTCCGTCAGCGTGCCCTCCGCATCGACGGCGCCGGACTGCACGAGGATCTCGGTGGCGGCCGCGACCAGCACGGGTTGGCGCTCCGAACGCAACCAGTGACGCGACAGCTCGATCACCTCTGTAGAGCCGAGCCGCAGCAGCGCCCGCGCGGCAGCCGCGCGCGCTTCGGGCGCGGCGCGGCGCACGATGTCCCGCAAAAAGCCCTCGGCTCGGCGATCACCCAGCGCGCCGAGAGCCTCGCACAGCTCCTTGCTGGGCGCGCCCGGTAGGTGAAAGAGCGGCGCCAAGTCCTGGGGAGGATTCGCGATCAGGGCCTGCTTGGCCAGCTCCGCGGCGTGCCCCGGCTTGCGCAAGGTGCGGCCGAGCGCTGCGAGGGCCAGCGGCTCCTGAGCTCGCGCGAGCGCCAACGCCGCCGAGGCGCGCACCCAGTCGGAGAGCGGGCCCGAATCGGCCTCGACCGGCGGCGAAGAGAGCGCTCGCACCAGCGCCTCACGCGCCAGTGGCAGTTTGGCATGCGGCGCCAGTGCTCGCACTGCGGCCAGGTGCTCCTCCACGCCCCGCGCAGCACCACCAGGGTCGAGAGCCTTGCCGAGCAGCTCGAGCGCGCGCGGGGTGCCGAGCGTCGACAGGCGCGCGAAGCCGCGCAAACGATCGCTGGCGGCCTCGCTCGCTAGCAGACGCTCGGCCGCGCCGGCGCCGAGCTCACTGAGTAACGTCGGTTGTTTGGCAGGGCGGCTGACACGCTGCGCGTGCACCTCGGCACTCCCCGTAGTCGCCGCGGCGGCGGCGAGAAGCGCCAGGACAAGGCCGCGCCAGCTCATGGTTTTGCGCCCGCTTTGACTTTGGCCTTGGCGACGACCGGCGAGGCCGCCAGACCCACACCGCTCTGGGCCGCGCCCGGCAGCTTGGCGACCGCCGAGAAACTCACGCTTTCGGCCACATCGTCGCGGTGCGTGAGACTGCGCAGCAAGAGCACGATGGCCGAGCTGCGGCTGAGTGCTTCCTGCTCTGCCTCCGGGCTCACAGCCGAGGTCACCGGCCCGACTCCCGGACCCGGTTTGGCGCGCACACCGACCAGCAGCATCAGCTCCGGCTTGGTATTGAGCAGCGCCGCGACCGCGCGCAGCGTTGTGCGCGACTTCTCGGTCAGCTCCAGCGCGCGCGGGGCCTTCTCGAACGCGAGCGGCGTGGCCAAAAGCACGCTCGAGGTCTTCTCGTCGAAGCGCGCCAGCGGCGGGCGCGGCTTCTTTTCATCGGCGTCGGGACAGCCGTCGCCGTCGTCCAGCCCATCGAAGGTCTCGGGCGCATCAACGCACTCGTCGTCGGCGTCGTCGAGGGTGTCGCCGTCCTGGTCGGGGCTCGGGCACCCGGAGAGCTTGGCGTCCTCGCGCTGGGGGCCGGGCTGGTTGGGGCAAGCGTCGTCCTGGTCGCGAACACCATCCTGATCGTTGTCGGGATCCGGACACCCGTCGCCATCGTCGTGTCCGTCGCGATCCTCGGCCTTCTTGGGGCACTTGTCGTCGGGCTCGTAGACGCCATCCATGTCCTGATCGCGCGGTGGACAGCCGCGCAGCTTGGCGTCGACGGAGTCCGGTCCCGCTTCCTTGGGGCAGGCGTCCTTCACGTCCGCGATGCCGTCGTGATCGTCATCGGGATCGAGACAGCCATCCTGATCCTCGAAGCCGTCGGCGTCCTCCTTCTCGGCTGCGCATTTATCCTCTTCGTCCCCCACGCCGTCGTCGTCATTGTCGAAGTCCGGGCAACCGTCGGCGTCCTGAAATCCGTCGCGATCCTCGGCCAGCTCGGCGCATTCGTCCTTGGTGTCTTCGATGCCGTCCTTGTCCACATCGTAGAAACGAGGCGCCCAACCGAAACCCAGCACCGCGCGCACCGACGGCACCCCGACCGCGCTGGTCAGTGGCGCCTCCATACCGGCCAATAGCGAAATCTCCGATGGCGTGTAGCGCGCCACCGCTCCGATCACCGCCGGGCTGCCCGCGGCCGCGCCAAAGCTGGGCGTGACCGCGATCGCTCCGTGCGTTTCGATCGACCAGGACCAGCGCCCCTTGTCGTCCCAGCCCAGCGCCTGCGGCCGCAGCACCAGCCCGGCGCCCCACGGCAGCTCGTGGCCGAAAGCTTGACCCACGTACATCGTCTCTTCACCCCGCACCTTGGCGCCGGCGGTCACGCGCAAGCCGAAGGCGACCAGGTTGAGCTCGGACAAGACGCGCAGCTCGCCGGTGGCGCTGGCTTCAGAAATGTAGGACGTGGGATCACCCGTGGGCAGCGTGACACGCGCCAGGGCACCGAGCGCAAAGCCACCCAGGTCGCCCGCCGGTAAAACGATGGCCTTGGCGGAGAGCGCCACATCGCCGAGCGCGCTGGTCGGCAGCGAGCTGACCCCGCTCACGCGATCGGCAATGTCGTCGCCGTGCTGATAGATCACGCTGGGCAGGGCCAGGCCCAGCGCGACGCGGTCCCCCAGGCCAATCCCGAATAGGTAGTCGAACGACAGCTGGTGCCGCACCGGAATCGCGACTTCAGCGCCCTCCGCATCCTCGAGCACCACCAGCCGGTTGGCGTACGAAGCCATGACAGCGGCGTTCCAATTCAGCGGTCCCGGGGCGCGCGCCGGCTCGGTGAATAGTCCGCCGGCTTCGTCGGTGGGAATCTCGAGCCGCCTCAAGTCGAGCGACGGCACCTCGCCTTCGGCGCGCAGCGGTCCAGCGCAAAGCGCTATAGCCACCACCGACGAGAGCCCGATGCCTTTTCGCATTGGCGCGAGGTTACCCAGCGGAGTGGCCGCGGCGCTAGAGGTTTTGCCGGAAGGTTGCGTGCCCGGGCGGTTCGGCATATCGAGAAGCGATATGGACGCGATTCGGATCCGCGGCAGCCGCGCCCTCAGCGGCAGCATCCGCGTGAGCGGCGCCAAGAACGCGGCCCTCCCCATCCTGTGCGCCACGCTGCTTTCCGACGGTCAGAGCCGCCTGCGCAACGTCCCGGCACTGCGCGACATCGAGACCACGGCGGCGCTGCTGCGCTACCTGGGGCGCCCCACCGAGATCGCGATGCCGGAGGTTCACGTCAAGTCTCCGGCCGGCCAGGTGAAGCCCGAAGCTCCTTACGAGCTAGTGAGGCAGATGCGCGCCAGCGTCTTGGTGCTCGGCCCTCTGCTAGCGCGTTACGGCTCGGCAAAGGTGTCCCTCCCCGGCGGTTGCGCGATCGGTGCGCGCCCGGTCGATCAACACCTGCAAGGCTTGGAGGCGCTCGGCGCCAAAATCGACGTGGCTCACGGTTTCATCATCGCGGAAGCGTCCAAGGGCCTTCGCGGTGCGGAAGTCGTGTTCGACATGCAGACCGTCGGTGGCACGGAGAACCTGATGATGGCCGCTGCCCTGGCCAAGGGCCGCACCACGCTGGTCAACTGCGCCTGCGAGCCCGAGATCGAAGAGCTCGGCCGCGTCCTCAACAAGATGGGCGCCAAGGTCGAGGGCGCCGGCACGTCGACCATCCACATTCAGGGCAGGGACGAATTGCAGCCCTTCGATCACGCGGTGATCGCGGATCGCATCGAGGCCGGCACCTTCATGGCCGCGGTGGGGCTGGCCGGCGGCAATGTGCTGCTCGAGAACGCGCCGCTCGAGGATCTCGAGCCGGTGGTGGTCAAACTGCGCAAGGCGGGCCTGCAGATCGAGCGTGAAGGAGAGCACGTCCGGGTGCGACGTGTCGGTCCGCTGCGCGGCGTGGACGTGACGACCGCGCCCCACCCAGGCTTTCCGACCGACATGCAAGCTCAGCTGATGGCGCTGTGTTGTCTGGCGCGCGGCGAAAGCGTCCTGACCGAAACCGTGTTCGAGAACCGTTTCATGCACGTGCCCGAGCTGATCCGCATGGGGGCCCACATCGAGACGCGCGGCAATGTCGCGATCGTGCGCGGCGTCGAAAAACTCTCGGGCGCTTCGGTGATGGCCACGGATCTGCGGGCCAGCGCGTCGCTGGTCATGGCCGGCCTGGTCGCGGACGGCGAAACCATCGTGCGCCGCGTTTACCATCTGGATCGCGGCTACGAGCACATCGAGCACAAGCTGGCCGGTGCCGGCGCGGACATCCAGCGCATCGCCCTCGAAAGCGAGGAGCCGTGAGCGCGCGACCCCTGACGCTCGCGATCCCCAAGGGCCGCGTGACCAAGGTGCTCGCGCCGCTCTTCGCGACGGCCGGGCTGGACGCCAGCGCGCTGAGCGAAGACGACCGACGCTTGGTGCGCGAGAGCCGCGACGGCTCGCTGCGGTTTCTGTTGCTCAAACCTGACGACGTGCCGACCTACGTCGAATACGGCGCCGCGGACCTGGGTGTCAGCGGGCGCGACGTGCTGCGCGAGCGGCGCTGCGATCTTTATCAGCCGCTGGATCTCGGCATCGGCAAGTGTCGCATGGTGGTGGCCGCAAAGAGCGGCGTGACGCTACCGGACGTACCGCGCATCGCGACCAAGTTTCCGCGCATCGCGACCGAGCACTACGCGACGCGCGGCGTGCAAGCCGAGATCATCTACGTCGGCGGCTCGGTCGAGCTGGCGCCGCTGGTCGGTCTGTCCGACGCCATCGTGGACTTGGTGGAATCGGGCGCAACGCTACGCGAGAACGGCCTGTTAGAGGTGGAGACCATTTTGGAGGTCTCGAGCGTCGTGGTCGTCAATCGTTCACTTTTCAAGCTGCGCCATGCGGAGATCCAGCCGCTGCTCGAAAAGCTGCGCCAGGCCGTGGCCCGAGCCTGAGTCTGAGCCCGCGATCACGGCCGCTTGCGCAGCGTCGTGGACGCAGCATCCAGCCGAACAACGGAGCGGTTGCGCTGCAGCCCACACCACGATTGTTTAGAGCATGGCTACGCCCCGGCGGCGACGCCCGACCGGATAGGCGTGGTCGATCGCAGCGATATCCGAGGCGGTAAGCTGCAGCTTCGCGCTAGCGGCGTTCTCGCGCAGGTGCTCGGGATTCGTGGACTTCGGAATAGCGAACAGGTCGGGCCGGCGCGTCAAGAATGCCAGGGCAACCTGGCGCGTGGTGGCGCCAAGCCGCTTTGCAATCTCGGCCAGCACTGCGCCGCCCGCACCGCGTGGTGGAAAGCTGCGGTGCTGGCCGTAGGGCGTGTAACCAACCACCGCGACGCCGTTCGCTTCACACCAGGGCAAGACGGCATGCTCGATGCCGCGCTCCTCCAAGTGGTAAAGCACCTGATTGCACGCGATGCGACCAGGACCCACGATGTCCAGCGCGTTCTGCAGCTCGTCCTCGTCGAAGTTGCTGACACCCCAGGCGCGCGTCTTTCCGGTTTCGACCAGCTCTTCGAGCGCGGCGAGCGTGTCTTCGAGCGGGTGTGAGCCCGGCCAGTGCAAGAGGTAGCAGTCGAGCCGATCGGTACGCAGCCGCTTCAGCGTTTGCTCGCAATGCGTGATCGTTCCCTTGCGACTGGCGTTGCTCGGGATCACTTTCGAGACGAGAAAGACCTCGTCGCGCCGACCTTCGATGCCCTGCCCAACCAGGCTCTCGGCTTTGCCCGAGCCGTAAAGCTCGGCGGTATCGATGTGCGTCAGACCCAGATCCAGAGCGAGCTGCACCGCGGCCACCGCGGTCTTCGCGTCGCTCTGTTCGAGGTACCAAGTTCCAAGACCGACACGGGGCACGACCGCACCAGTGGGACCAAATGCCTGTCGAGGAAGCTGCTCGATCGCCATGCGCGCAGCGTAGCGCGGGACTAGACTAACCAACATGAAATGGGAGCGCGGCCACCAAAGTAGCGACGTCGAGGACAACCGGGGCCGATCATTGGGCGGCGGCGGCGCCGGCATGCTCGGCCCAGCGCTGGCTATCGGCTCGCGCTTCGGCCTGCCTGGCATCGTGATCGCGCTGCTCGCGGTTTTCGTGCTGCCCCGGTTCCTAGGTGGCGGCGGGCAGTCGCTCGTACCCGAGCAGGCGGCGGGTGAGGCTCGACCTGTTGCGGACGAACAGGTGCAGTTCGTGTCGTTCGTGTTCGACGACGCGCAGCGCAGCTGGACCGAGCTGCTTGCAAACACCCCGCAGCCCTACCGCAAAGCCAAGCTGGTGCTGTTCACGGATCGAACGCCGAGCGGCTGTGGCAGCGCAAGCTCCGCAGTCGGGCCTTTCTACTGCCCGCCCGACCACAAGGTATATATCGATCTCAGCTTCTATCAGGAGCTGGCGCGTCGCTTCGGAGCGCCGGGCGACTTCGCGCAAGCCTACGTGATCGCGCACGAGGTCGGTCACCACGTCCAGAACCTGCTGGGTATCGAGCGGCGAGTGCGCGGCGCGGGCGGACCGCGCCAGGGTCAGGACAGCAACGCAGTGAAGCTCGAGCTTCAGGCGGATTGTTTCGCCGGCATCTGGGCCCACTCCACGCAGCGGCGCGACCTGCTCGAGCAGGGTGACGTCGAGGAGGGCCTGACAGCGGCGTCCGCGGTCGGCGACGACCGGCTCCAGAGGCAAGCCACCGGCACGGTGCAGCCCGAAACCTGGACCCACGGCTCCGCCGCGCAGCGCGCGAGCTGGTTCAAGCGCGGCCTTGCGCAAGGCACTTTGGAAGCCTGCGACACGTTCGAAGCCCGGCTTTAGATCCCTTGAGAGGCGTTCTCCGTGACTGATGAGTCAAGTTTGACTGGCAGGTTCTGGTTCAAGCAGGCTTCCGTTTGCGCCTCGCGTCGATGGCGGGTTTGACCGCAACGGTCGCCGGCCTCGCCGGTTTTGTCCTCGTGGGTGGTTCCTACCCTCACCGATCGTGATCTTTTCTTCCAAGACCTACATGCCTTGTCGGGCTGGGGCCCCTGCCCCAGCTAGTCTGGTGAACGGCTGGCTCTAACGACCGGCTGGGTCGGCGCAGCAGCGGAAACCGATGAAGTAGTATTTGAAGTCCGGCGGGTGGCTGGTGGTGACGGGGCGGCAGGCGTTACGGACGTGACCCCAGGCGCCGCCTTTGAGACCGGCGAAGCGCGCGCGCTGTTTCGTGCGGTCCTGGTCAGCGCGCACCCATTCGTCGACATTGCCGGTCATATCGAACACGCCGAAGCCGCTCTTGCACTCAGGGCGCGCGCCGCTCGGCACGCTGCGGTCCAAGCGAGCCAGTTCCTCGCGCTGAGTCTCGGCATCCGGCGAGTAGACGCGAGCCAGGCTGGGGTTTACCCACCTGTTGTCGAAGTTGCATTTGTCGGGCGAGCGCTTCCACCCGTAAGGAAACGGCGTTTCGTCGGGACCCTCACACGCTGCCACCCACTCGCTTTCACGGCAAACGCGCTTACCGGCGTCCGCACAGCTCTTCTCCGCGTCGTAGAAGCTGACCATGACCGGCGGCTTTTCGCCTGGCCGGTTCGGAAACTCGTATTCGTCGATGCAAAAGTCGAGGGGCACGCGCGCCTCGCGACACTCGTTCTTCCCCTGCCGAAACTCGTGACAAATCGTGATGCGATTCGGCTTGTCATACTCCTTATCCACACACTCCCGATCCATCTTCGAGCAGTAATCATGCTTCACGTGCAGCATACTCACCGGACACGCCGGGGTAGCTGTAGTATCGGCTACTGATACTGATGTTGATACTGGTGCCGATGCGGATGCCGATGCCGTTACGGGGATCGGGCTAGGGCTAGGGCTCGGAAGTGGCGCCGAACAACCGAGCCCCAACGCGCAGCTGACAACTGACAACTGACAACTGACAACTCCCTCACACGGGCGCATCCAAAACAAGGTGCGGCAGCATACGCTTGAGCCCGCGCGGGCCAATGCCCTTCACACGCAAAAGATCCGTCACCTGCCGAAAGCGCTTGAGCTTGGTGCGGAGCGCCACGATCGCCTCCGCGCGTTTCATTCCGACGCCGGGTAGCTTGGTCAGCTCTTCGGCCGACGCCAGATTCAGAATCACCTTGCCTTCCGCGGTGACACCGGCCGGCGTTCCGTTGGCTGGCGGCGCGCTCGACGGAACGGGCACGCTGCTCGGTAGCGCCGCTTGCATCGGCCGCGAGCTCGACGCTAGAGCGGTGTGCTCGTCCTTGCCGGCGTCCGACGTCGGCTTGAGCCAGCTGCTCCCGAGCGCGGCAGCCAGCGAGCGCGGCCCCTCGGGCAGCTTCACACCCGGCTCGGCATAGGTGGTGGCCAGCACCCCGATGCCAGCCAGCGCCCCCAGCAAGATCGCCATGCCGCCCAACCTGACCGCCGGCTCGAGCCACACGCTGCGGCGCAAGCGCGCGCGCCAGGATGGCCGCTGCTGCTGGGCTGCTTCCACACGACGAGCCTGCGACGGCTGCGTGCTCTCGATATCCCCTTCCCACTCGAAGTCTTCAATCGCCATGTCTCTTCCTCACGAAAATGACGTGGTGGAGCGGCCCAGCAGGACCGCTCCTTCCCCTTTGGTGATTTCGCGCGCCCAGCGCGCGCTCGACTAGGCCGCGAAGACTTCGTCGTCAGCGTTGCCGTTCCTACCGCGCAGCGTGCTGCCGGCGCTCTCGTCGCGCGGCACGTAGTCGCGAATCTGGAAGTCGCCTGCCACCGGCAGGGATTCCAGCTTCACGTTGATGGAGCCGTCGTTGTTGAGGAAGGCGACTCCGACGCGGTTCCAGTACTTGCGCTCACCGCGCTGAGTGATGACGTAACAAACCTTGAGCTTCGATTGATCCATGACTTTTTCCTTGATTCGGTCGTCCACAAGCGGACGACCTGGCAGCTGATTGCGAGTGCTGTGCCAGAAGGACACAGGCGGCAAATCCCGCTAGATCGCGCGCTTCTGCGCTGGCCGCCCGGTGGCGACCAGGCGGCCAGCGTGATAGGTTCCCGGCCGGAGGTCGTGATGTCGCACCGCTCACCCCGCACTACTCGCCGTCATTTCGTTCAAGGGGCTGCGGCCGCAGCCGGCGCCGTCACGCTCGGCGCGCGCGACGCGACCGCCGGCATCGAAAAGTACATCGCCCAGCCGCCGGCCGGTTTCTCGCCGCTGAACGTGCCGGGCAAGATCACCAAAGTCAGCGCCAAAGGCGATTTCGCCTCCTTCATGCAGCCCAACCAGCTGTGGCCCAGGCCGGAGGTCGCCAAGTCGCTTTTGGAGAAGGCGATGATGGAGTTCACGGGGGCCAGCAACCTGAATACGGCGATGGCACGCTTCATCCACAAAGACGACGTGGTGGCGATCAAGGTCAACGGCATTGCGGGCCAGAAGGCCACCTACACCATGGCCACCAACTACGAGGTGATCCTGCCCGTGGTGGAGGCGGTGCTGGCGCTCGGCGTTCCGGCCAACAAGATCACCGTGTACGAGCAGTTCCCCGACTTTCTGGCGGGCACCCGCATCAACGTGCGCAAGTGGAAGTTGCCCGACGGGGTCGCGACCGGCACGCACAACAACGCCGACCACAAAATGCCCGACATCAAGATCTATCAAGGCATCAAGACGAAGTACGCGCGCATCTTCACGGACGCCACCGCGGTCATCGACGTCACGATGATCAAGGATCACTCCATCTCCGGCTACACCGGCACGATGAAGAACATCACCCACGGCAACGTGAACAACCCGCACGATCACCACGCGACCAACGCCAGCCCGCAGATCGCGATGCTCTACAACCACCCGATCGTGACCAGCCGCGTGCGGCTACACATCAGTGACGCGTTCAAGGTCATGTACGACAAGGGTCCGCTCGACAAGGACCCCAAGACGCGCATCCCGCACGGCGCGCTCTACGTGGCCACCGACCCCATCGCCATGGACACCATGGGCGTGAAGATCCTCAACGAGGAGCGCAAGGCTCGCAAACTGCCGTCCCTCAAAGACGCCGGCCGCGAGCCGCGCTACATCCAGGTCGGCTCGGAGCTCGGCCTGGGCGTCCACGATCTCAACCAGATCCGCATGCAGAGCTTCGAAGTCTAGCTCTGAAGTCCGTGTCCGTCGCTAGCCTGGCGTCTGCACACCCCCTCTGGCTATGCTGTCCCGGATGGGAGCTTGGGATCGACGTGGACTGCAGGCGCGGCTGGCGGTGCTGGCCGGGCTTTCCCCCTTGCTGTGCGCGCTACCTGCGCGGGCCGAACCATTTCAAACCGCCGGCGCCGGCGCTTTCTTGGGCTACGCGTTCGGAGAAGGTGGCGGCTTCGAGTGGGGCGTGGAGGGCTTCGCCACGCGCTACCTCGAGGAACACCGCGACTGCGGCGATTCCAGCGAGCGCCACGGCTTCGGACCGCTGCTGCGCTTGTCGGCCGTCAAGGTTTCACGCCTGGAGCTGACCCTCGCTGGCCATATTGGCGGCGAGCTTCCAGGTATGCGCAGCTACTTCGCCATCGATGGCGAGCTCGGCGTAAGTCTGTTCCTCGAGAAACGCCAGCAGCCGCGCGTCGCGCCGCACACCGGCGTCACGCTCGAATCCATCATGTTCAACGCGTACCTGCGGCAAGAATGGCTCACGCCGGCGTTCTCGGTGGGTGGCGGCGCGCGCTTCATTCCGACCTTCGGCTTGCCGGGATTCTGTGAGGTAGGTCGCCCGTACCGCGACGAATGCGGCGAAGCGCGAACCGCGGGTGTGGCGCACCACGCCGATTTCGATCGAGCCGATCCGCGCGCCGCGCTCTGGTCGGAGCGCGCCGCCGACGAATGCGCCTCCGTGCCCGCTTTCCTGCAGCTGGCCTTGGAGCTCGCCGACCTCGACGCCCCCTTGGAGCTCGTCGCGCGAGCCGTGCAGGCGGCGGAAGAAGAGCTCGGCCACACGCACGCCGCAGCCGGCCTGGCTGAGCGCTTCGGTGGCCAGCCGGTGCTGCTAGCGCCGCCGCAGTTCCGAGCGCGCGGTCCGCTCCCAAGGCCGCTCGCGCTCCGGCGCCTGGCGCGCGAAGCTTGGCTCGACGGCTGTCTGAACGAAGGCCTCGCCGCGGCGCTGGCGGCCGCGGAAGCGCGCGACAGCAGCTGCAGCAAGGAGGCGCAGGTAGCGGCTCGCATCGCGCGCGAGGAAGCCAGCCACGCTGCGCTGGCGTTCGAGGTGCTGGGTTGGGCGCTCCGTGAAGTACCGGACCTGGCGTCAGAGCTTCGAGTGCCTGCAGTGGCGCTACGACCCAGGCCGAATAGCTCGTTCCTGAAGCCCGCCCAGCGCCACGAGCTGGCGCACTCCAGCGCCCGCCATGCCGAAGGCCGATTGCGTGAGCTTCGCGCCGGTTGAGCGACGTAGCCGTAGCCAGCTGCTACAACGGGGCAACCTGCTGCGCCGCCGTTTAGGCGGACGCGGACGCGGACTTGGCCGGCGCCGCTCGGCGCTTGCGCGTCTGCGCCGCGCGCCGTGCTACTGCTTTCGGTGAATTCGACCCGCCTTGCTTGCGCCGACGCTCCGCGGAAGCCTTGGCGTGCCGCGATAAAGCTTCAGGCGACGCAGCGGCTCGCGGTTGCCGCTTTAGAGCGCGCACTCCTGCACGTGAGCGACGCGGGTTTGGCTTCTTGCCGGCGCGCGCGGACTCTTGAGCGGCCTTCTTGCGCACGCTCTGGCTGGCGCCGGGTCCTGGTTTCAGGTCGACACCGGCGCGCCGCGCTTTGGAGAGGCCGATCGCGATGGCTTGCTTGGCGTTCTTCGCGCCGTGCTTACCCTCGCGGATGTGATGCATCTCTTCGCGGACGAATTCCCCCGCCGCCGTCGACGGTGACTTGCCTTCCGCGAGATCCTTATCAGCCTTTTTCTTGGTGGTGGGATCGGGCATGGCCACACTCAAGCAAGTTTGGGGCCTAAGCCCCAAACGCCAACGCGACAGCGGGGCCGAGGCGGCCCCAAACACCACGCGACCATTTCAGCCACTTTGGCAGGCGCTCGAGTAGCGACCGGCGTGGGGCAAGCCCCTGGTGCATAATGAGGTGTTTTGGATCGTCGAACCCTCGTGAAGGTTTCTTGGATCGGCGCGCTGTGGTTGGGTGGCGCGCTCTGCGGCTGCGCGTCAGGCGCCCGTCCAGCCCAGGATCCGATGGCCGCCGGCACCAACCCGGACGGGTCACCCGGGGTAACGGGTGATGCCAAGGACGCCGCGAAAGCGCGACCCAAACCGCCGACCCCGAGCAGCGTCACCATCAAAGAGCCTGGGGGCGACGCGGCGGATCCGCAGCAGGCCGCGCTGTTCCGACAACTGGACGAGGCCTGGGGCCAGCGCAACGACAAGGACGACCAGCTGCTGGTGCCCCTGCCTGATTCAGGCCACTGGAAGCGCGTGCGCTACTGGGGCGTCGAGCACTTCGTGGGTTTCCGTTACGGCAGAGAGCACCACCTGTTGGTGATCGGCTTCGTGCAAGAGGTGCCGCCCGGCACTCCCATCAACACCGATACCTGCATGCGCCGCTTCGAAGCATGGGGCCGTCCACAAACCAAACCCTTCGACGTCAAGTTCGGGCCGTTCGCGGTGCATCAGCAGCGCTGGCGTGATAAACGGCTGGAGGTGCACGCGGTGGACGGCGAGGTTTCGATCGGCTTTACCACCACGTCCTTTTCGGCGGCCTGGGCTGCCTATCCCGCCTACAGCGACGGCTGCTTGATCTACGCGGTGGCGGTGCCGTGGCGTGACCATCCGGAGCTAGCCAAGCAGGTGCGCGACCGCTTCATCCGCGAAGGCTTCACGCAGATCGATCCGAAGACGACCGAGCACGCGGTTCGCCAGGAGCGTTAGAAACGGCCCTGCAGCGTCAGGCTGGCCGCTCTCTCGTCCTCGCGCGATCCGGCTCTATGCTTGCCGGGCGCAAAGGTTGCCGGCGCTCCCTGGAGCAATGCGCACAGAGTGCCGAGCTTACCCTATCTGATTGGGCTCAGCGGACCGCGGTACAGTCCCCTCGAAGTCCGGTTGACGGGCGGTCCCCTTGGGGCTACGCAGCCCGCCTACAATCGATTTTTGCATCCCATGCAAATCACGAAGATCGCTCCGCAAAACTCCCGAATAGCCACACGTGACAACGCATGTAGTGTCTTGACACGTCATTGCCATACGGCTCATAAAGTGCTCGGAGGTTCAGTACAATGAACACTGGTGCAGCCCCAAACCCTACACCGAACCCGTCGGAGCGCGTAATCGTCGCTCTCGATGTGCCGTCCAAGGACGAGGCACTTCGCATTGTTGATGAGCTCGATGGCGTGATCTCGTTCTTCAAAGTTGGTCTTGAGCTGCTGATGAGTGGTGGCATGGAAGACCTGCTTCGCAAGTTGGTCGTCGGCAAAAAGGTCTTCGTTGACCTCAAGTTGCCTAGTGACATTCCCGAGACCGTGAAGCGTGTCGTCAGCCTCGCTGCCGACATCGGCGTCACGTTCCTTACTCTAAGCAACAGCGCCACGACTGGCACCATTCGCGCGGCTCTGGAGGGACGCGGAGATAGCGCGTCTCCACACCTGCTCTATGTCCCGTTCCTGTCCAGCCTGGATCGTGCCGACTTCTCGGAGCTTTACGGTAAGCGCCCCGAAGACTTCGAGGGGTTTCTCGAACAGCGAACACAGGAAGCCAAGAATGCCGGGGCCGATGGGTTCATCGTTTCTGGCCCGGAAATTCGCCTCCTACGAAACAAGTATCCGGATGCCAAGCTGGTCAGCCCCGGTATACGTCCCTCCGGATCGCCCGCAGATGACCACAAACGAGCATGTACCCCAGCCCAAGCGATGAGCCTTGGCGCGGACTACATTGTCGTTGGTCGCCCCATAAGAAACTCGTCTGATAGGAGGGCGGCTGCTCAACGCATAGTCGACGAGGTCGCAAACACGTTGATCGGTGGCTCGTCTGCATCAGCGAGACCTTCGGCGCCCGGTGGGTACGGTGGCGGGAACGGCGCAGGGTATTCGTCGGCATCATCTGGGTCAGCGCCTATGCTGGCTCGCTCCAAGGACTAAGCGAGTCCCCTTTCTCGAACAATCGAAAGCTTGACGGTCTGTTCGGGACTCGTCACTGGCCCCACGTCTCCGCTGAACGCGTCGCAGTCACGGCACCACGCGATCAAGACGGGGGGCGCGGCGAGGGCGCGGATTCGACGGCCGACGGGCGGGCGGTCAGGAGCGCTATGATTTCCGATTCGAGACGCCGCGCGGTCAAGGTGACCGCCATGGCAAGTGCGGCGTTGTTCACTTCGCTGTCGGTCACGACCGCCAACAGCCCGTGCGCGAAGCGCGTCACGTGCACGCTATGGACGTCGAAGCGCAGCATGGCCGAGCTGACCTCGTCGCCATCGGTCGCCAGCGTTTCCACGAAACGCGACAAGCGAGCGCCCACCTCGACGAAAAGCTCGGCGTGAAACACCGTGGGCAAATCCTTGCAGACGAGCTCCCCGCTCGAGTGCAGTGCAAAACTGCCCTGCACACCGGCGACGTCACGCAACGCCTGCAGGGCGCGGGCCATTCCCTGGCTCATAGCCCGAGCCTCTCCCGCACCTGCGATAGGTCGGTGTCGAGAGCAGCAGCCAGCGCAAAGGTGCTACCCGACTTCTCTTTGCAGATCAACAGACGCGAGCCGCGCCGCGCGACCTCGACCGAGACGAGCCCCTGCATGCCCAGCCCGTCGCCCACGAGCTCGGCCAGGCGCGCGGCGTAGGCAGCGACCTGCGTGAGCTCGGCCACATCGTCACCCTTGGAGCTGACCACGTTGCCGGCTGGATCGAAGCGCACGGCAGCACGAACTTGCGCCAACAGCGACGGCGTTTCGGGGCTCGAGGCGACCGCCGGCTTCGAAGCGACTGGTCGGGCGCCGGGTGGTGGTGGCGGCACCGACGATGGGTGCGGTCGCGACCTCGGAAACGCCACGAGCTTGTGACGACCTGATTCGTCGCGGTGTTGAGCCGCCAGAAGCAGCAGATTCTGCCAGCTCGAGGCGATTGAGTCGCGCTCAGGCCAGCCCGCGTTGCAGGGTTCGAAAGAGCCGGCATTCCAGCGCAAGATCTCGAGCGCCGCGGCTTCACCGATGCCGCGGCGGCTGACGGCGTGAACGATTTGGCCCCCGCGAAAGAACAGGTATCCGGCTTCGTTGCCAGAGCTTACGCGGATCACGCACTCGCGTCCGGAGAGGCACTCGAGCTGCACCAGGTCCAGGAGGCTTTTGCCCTTGAGGTTTGCGCGAAAGCCACTTTCGGGCATCACGTTCGGCCCCTCATCACCACTACTTATCGCTGTCATGTCGACTCTCGGCGCGCAAACGCCAACGCTTGCGTCGGCATGGACGATGAACTCATGGCATGACTATTTCAACCCTGGAGTGATACACGCCTGCGCTTCAATGAGTGACGCCCTGGTGTCATGACACTGCGAATCCTGCCGAGACACACGCGCGAAACCGGGCCGAAATCTGGACCCAGCGTCAGCGCGCGGGCGCGACGCTCGGTCAGCGCGCGGGCGCGACGCTCGGCGGCAAGACCGAAAGCACCCCGAGCTCATTGAGCTCCACCTCGAACGCGGTGGGGATACCGACGCTCGCGGTCAGCGCGTGCATGTCCGCTGCCAGGTCAGCATTGGACAGACCCAGTTGCCGCTGGCTGTACAGCTGTACGGGTACCCGCTCGATGAGCGCTAGCTTCTGTTCAATCTCTCGGCGCATTTCGAGCATGCGCGCTTGCTGCTCGACCCGCCTTTGCGCAAGCTTGATGGCTTGATGCAGCGTATAGCGTGCGCCCAGATCCCTCTCGGCCGCGTAGGCCCGAGAGAGCTTGGCCACCTCCTCGGCAGGTGGTGCGAGCACGAGCTCTTGTAGTCGCCGTGACAGCCGCTCGTGGAGCTGGCAGTGGCGCAGGAACAATGGGCGCAGCTGATCGAGCTCCGCCAGCGCAGCGATCGGGATGGGGCCGCCGCTGGTAGAAGCGCGAGCGGAGATGGCAGAAATGGCCTGCTCGAGCGCCACCAACCGGGCGGTGTGGTCGCTGCCCAGCCCGCGCATCCCACCGAGCACATCGTCGTCGACGCGCGCGCGCCGTTCGGTTTCGACCTGCACATCCACGCGCTGGCGAAAGGCGCTCAGGCGCGACCCCAACCCGAGCCACAGCACCTCGATAGTGACGCCGACCATGAGCGGCACGAGCGAGGCCGACGCGAGCGAAAACAGAGCGGCGCCGCCGAGCAGGATCAGGTTGTACTGCGAGTAGAAGGCGCTCGAAAGATAGCTGGGGGAAGCAGTGGCGGCGTTCACGGTGTAGCCCTCCTTCGAATGAACAGCACGTCGGTGCGACGGTTCTGGGCCCGGCCCTCGGGTGTCTTGTTGGTCGCCACCGGCACCGCCGGGCCGTTGCCGCGTGCCACCAGCCGCTCCGGCGGGATACCCCGGCTCACCAGATACGAGACGATCGCGCCCGCGCGCTTTTCGCTCAGCACCTGGTTGGCGGCGAACTCGCCGATGCTGTCGGTGTTGCCCTCGATGCGAGCGTACATACCGGCGGCTATCAGCAGCTGCGGCAGCACCTGCTGATTGATGGCGGCAATCGACTCGGCCGACAGCTCGCTCGAACCACTCGGAAACTGAATCGAGACGGGTTTGGTGAAGATGGCAGCACCCGTGCGGGCCTCTTCTTGCACGAACGGCTCCTCCACCTTGGCCACCGGCTTGCCCTCGCTCTCCCAAATCGCCTTGACGACGCGGTCGTCACGCAGCACGACCGGCGCAAAGCGATCCTTGATCTCCGCTTCGGGATAGTTGATCCAAATACCGTCCGCCTGGTTGTAGACGCGATCGAAGGCGGGCGGACCGCCATCGAGCCCGAACAGCTTGACGTTGTCGGAAAGGTTCGTCCATTTGGCCCAGCCCAGCGCGGCCAGCGTTTTCTCGTAGCCAAGCTCGTCGCGAAAGCGAGACGCTACGGTCGAAATCAACTTCGCTGCTGCGGGCCTGTCGCGCTCTGCGTGCGTCACTGCCGCGAACCAGGTGCGCGCCAGCTTCTGCGCCAGGTCAGCATGTCGATCGAGGAAGTCTTTCTTGGTGAAGAGCACGTCGGCAACCAGCTCGGTCGCATCCGCCGTCGAGAATAGGCGGTGGGCGCCGGGTCGACTTGCCAGCGCCAGCGTGACGTCGGGCTCCCACAAGCAGGCGACGTCGACCTCCTTCTTCTCGAACAGCACGCGCGCGTAGGTGAAGTCGTCCGGCGAGAACTTGGTGGCCTTGCGCACGTCGCTCACCTGCTCGCGCGTCAAACGCGAGTTGTTGATCATGAACTCGAACACGGTGTGGTCCGGCGAGAACATCAAGACCGCCGATTTTCGACCCCAGATGTCCTCGACCTTCTGCACCTCTTTGCTGGCGACGCAGGCGTCGCCGCCGCGTGACCAGTCGATCTGGAGAAACGCCTTGGCGTCGATGTTCTGCGCGCGATACGACGCCAGACTGATCGGCAGCTCGTCCACCGTCTGCCAGACGAAGTCGACCTCGCCGCTCTGCAGCGCCTTGTTCTTGCTCGGCGCGTCCTCGATGAACACGATCTCGAGATCCAGGCCCTCCCGAGCGGCAATCGAGCCAGGCTGGGTCTTGAGGCCGCCTGCGCCCACGACCAGCGCCATGTGACCAGGCCATTGCGAAAGGGCGACCTTGAGCGGTCGATTCGCGGCGCCTGGTCGAGCTGCTGCGCTCGCCACCGCCGCTACGACACCAGAAGGAGCTGGCGCGACCCTGGCCGCCTCGGCACGTGGTGGCTCCGCCGTGGCGTGCAACATGCCGCCGTAGGTTCGGTACGCGGTCACGCCCGAGCCAATCAAAATGCCCGCGATGAGTAGCTTCGAAAGCGCCGTCAACTTTTGCATCGAATATGGGCGATGCTGCCGCCATTCGCCGCGTCTGAGCAAGCCTCTGATGGCGATTCTCGGTCGAGAGCCGCGTCGACTCCCTTCATGCTACCCAAAGTTGACTGGAGCGCCACGCGCCGGAAACACACTCGAAGCTTGGAATCGGACCCGAGGGCCGCCCCTATCCTGCCGATTCGGGTGGCATGGCAAATCAGACCGTCGCTACGGGTCCGTACCTCGACAAGGCGCGTAAAGGGTGCCCCGTCAACGCGCTCGGACGACCCTCCGAAACTCGACCGTCGACTTGTTCGACTGGTGAGCAACGAGACGATCGGAGTCGACGAGAACGAGCCAGACTCGCTGCGCGCCGGGATTCGACGCGACGCTCGGGGCCGTCGCGGGCTTTCGAAGTGAAGCGCGTCGAGCTCGCGCTCGTCGAGCGTTGCAAACTAGGCGGTACGCGTCGCGTCGTACTGCGCCCGCTCGAGAATCCGGGCTCGATGCGCCTCGGGCAAGTCCGTCTCCGCCAAGCGGCCGACTAGCGTGTCCAGAGTGAGCAGGTGATGACGGAAGGCCGCTTCGATGAAGTGATAGTCCTTCTCGCGACCTGCGACGTACTTCGCAATCACGAGGTCGTGGAGCTCAAGGCACAGACCCGTGGCGCCGCGGGTGTTCGCATTGGCGATAGGAACGAGGCGCTGCTCCCATCCCCGCGGCAGGATCGCCGTACCGGGCTCCACCCCTTGCGCGTAGTAGCCGAACGTCTCGTGGAACGGCGACAGCTCCCCGATGGATCCATCGATGAGCTCCCAACGCTCAGGCCAGTTACGTGGGTAGACGTCAGCCTCGTTCGAAACGAGCAGCTCAGGTGGAGCGTTCGGGAACTGACCGAGTACGGCTTGGCTCCCGATGACGACGATTTCGTCGTCCGCCGAAATCGTGGCGGCAGCGCGTATGATGTGCTCAAGCTCGCCGCGCTTCAACGGCTGCGCTCCTGACGCCCCCGCAGCAACTGCCAGCGCTCGCGAGGCGCCAGAACGAACGCAAACGGCGACGCCTGCCGCAACGCTTGGCCACGCTCGCCTGGGTCCTCGAGCGCTTGAAGAACCGCCGGGAGCCCCTCGGCAAACAGACTTCGCCATGCCTCCACGTACAAAGCGTGCGCCTGGCCATTTTGCGCCCACTCGTCTACGCGAGCCCGTGCAGTCGCAGCGATGGTCGGATCACTGCGCAGGCGTCGCGCAACCTCGCGATGGAGCAGCAGGCTGCGCTGATCTGCGACGTCGTGGCCTTTTAGCATGGCCCTACCAGGCTAGCATGGTCGGCGAGCGCGGGACGAAAGGCTTAGAGCGCCGCTGACGTTCCCAGGGTGGTCGAACAAGTGTGTGCCGCGACTTCAACGTCTTGGCTGCATGGCGGCGATCGCTGAATAGAAGGACACCAGGAGCGGAACACAGTAGGTCAGCGGGACCTTCCACCACAACGCAGGGGTTGGAGCGCTGTCCAGCAGTGCGTCACCCTGATTGATCAGCGTGAGACACGTACCCACGACCAGGCTCACCTTAGCGGCCCGAGCCACTACTGAACCCAGAACCGAGCGCTCGGGCCACGTCAAGCCGTGAGTGGCCGCTCGCCGCCGCACGACCTCGTCGACAGACACAAGTACGGACATCGGGACCAACTTCGCGCCTTCAGGCTGACATGGCGCCTTTGCCGTGGCGTTTCCCCGCCGTGACGCGAGAGTAAACGGTACCCAGGGCGTGTTGCGGTTTATCGACCGCCAGCGCGATGACGCCTCCTTGAGCCGTTCGTAGCGGCTCTTCATGCGGAAGCCTAGACGTTGCCTTCGGGAAACGCTGCCGTAACGCGCGATCGGTGGATGCTGCTTCGTGACTACGAATGCGCGGCGCATGGTTTCTCGCGCCATCTGCCTGGATGCTAGCTTGGCTCCTGGCGGGGAGAGCACGGCGCGCGAAGCTTCAATCGAGGCACTCTGGCAAAGCCGGGCGGCAGATTGAGCGCCCCAGCGCCGAGCCGAGCCCGATTCCACTTGGAACTGCCCTGCAGTCCGACGAGTAGCCGGTCAAGAAGGACGATACACATGAAGAAAAGCGAAATGACCGAGGCTATCCTGAACGCAAAGAAAAAGAAGAGGCTCAGCTGGAGCGCCCTGGCCGAGCGCGTCGGCATGTCGGAGGTTTTCGTGGCTTCCTGCTGCCACGGCGAAAACTCGATGCTGCCCGAAACGGCGCAGAAGCTGTGCGCGGCTCTCGATCTCGACGATGACGGGGTGCGTGCGGCTCTAGTGGAATTTCCGACCAAGGGCAATAGCCTGGAAGGCAGGATCGTTCCGACCGATCCGCTGCTCTACCGTTTTTACGAGATTCTCTGCGTCTACGGTACGTCGCTCAAGGACGTGATTCAGGAGAAGTGCGGCGACGGGATCATGAGCGCGATCGACTTCACGCTCGAAGTGAAGAAGGAAGAGAACCCGAAGGGAGACCGTATCGTGGTCCAGATGAACGGTAAGTTCCTACCGTACCGGCGATTCTGAGAATACCGTCGCCGACCGACATTCGCCCGCCGTTCACCGAAGCGACGGCGCGCCAAAGTGCAGGCGGCCGAAGACGCCTGCAGCACACGCGCCCCCTAGCGCGTGGCACTGGCCTACACCGAGGATTCGGAGTCGAGCGGACACCTCGCGTGCGTACTCGACAAGTACTGCCCGCGCCGGACAGCACGCTGAGAAGGCTCGCGGGTGGTGTGAGTTGATTGCGACGCAGGGCGACACCTTCGGGTGTCATCGACTGACGGCAGTCGTTCATAGCGACGACGAAAACGCTCCTCCACATCCTCATTGAGCGTGCCGTGAACAGCTCGCTCGAGGAGGAGAGCGTCTAACAGCTCGACATAACGCTTGAACGCGATGGACGTGGGAGGATTGAGAGCGCTCATGCAATTGGCCTCCAGTGGAGTGATGTTGCGCAGAGTAACCGCTGATACTCCTGCAAGGTCGTCGGCAGGGTGGGTTCGACGAAAGCGTGTCGCGTTGGCCTTTTCGGATCTGATCGCACGGAAAGCGTTTCACCGAAGGAGTCCTCCGAGATCTCGAATACTGGGAGGCGCCCGATGCCCCCGAGCGAGTCCCCCCTTACTTCACGAGCACGGAGCGCACGACGAAGTTCGACGCCTTGTCGTAAGCGCGCACGCTGATCAGGGCGGGCAGGCTCTTGACGATGTTCTTGACGTCGATGTCGAGCTCCTCGCGCTGCTCGTCGAAGATGCCGTCGGCGGGGAAGAATGGGAACCATTCGTCGCTGCCCGCGACCGAAGCCTCGATGCGCGCGATCGGCCCGACGCCGTCCTGCGCAATGGCCTTGATGTGAGTGCCAGCCGCTGCGAGCGCGTCGAGCGTGGGCGGCGTGTTGTCGACCAGCACGATGCCGCTCTCGCGAATGTCCTTGGTCACGCGGTCCGGCGGATTGGCCGTTTCGTCGCTGGCCGTCACGCGCACGCGATAGCGACCCTCGGGCAAATCCGCGGTTTCCCAGTTGTAGCTTTCCTTGGACAGCTTCTCGCCCGGCTTGAGTAGATCGAACCAGTCGTTGGTGCCGAGCAGGCGGTACTGCAGCCGGTAGCGCAGCTCGTCCTTGTCCGGGTTGTCGATCTTCCAGGTCAGATTCAAGGAGGTTTCGGCGCGCTTGGTAACAGGGCCGCCCGATTGCTTGGGCGAATCGTCGCCGGTCTCACCATCGATGCCCTTCGCGTCCACGTCGGTCAGCACCGCCCGCAAATTGTCGGTCAGAAACGCGACCTCGACTTGGTTGAGGACGGCCATCGGATCCTTGGCGAAGCGCGCGCGCACCTGCAGGTAGCGCCCGACCGGGCTGACGACCAAGCCTGGCGCGTTGAGCGGATTGCTCCAGGCGCTCCAGGTGTCGTCTGGCTCCTTGGTGTTACCGGTGCGGGTCGACAGCTCGAGCTTGCCGCTCGAGTCCCAGGACAAGAGCCCGAAGCGCGCGCGGATACCGGCGTCGAGCACCTTGCTGGTCCAAACTGCGTCCGGACCACCCATACCCTTGACCGGATGCACGACCACGGGATCGCTCGAGATCACGAAGCGATCCTTGCCGGCCATGATCAACGCGCCAATCTGGCGTTCGTCGGCGTCGGTCACCAGCACCGAGGTGTGTCCGGCATCGATCGTGTACACGCGACCTTCCACGCCGGTGCCAACGTAGGGACGACCGTCGTCGCCGAGCGACAGACTGGTGTAGTGCTCATCGTTGTCGTCGAGCAGCTGATCCGGCGTGCCGTCGGGCGAAAACGCGTAGAGCGTGCCCTTGCCCTTGGTCTTGCTGGCGGGGGCGCTCGGCGCCGCCGGCTGATCACCCTTCGAGCGCGAGGGCGCCGACGACGAGGACTTGATGTCGTTGGCGATCGCAAACACCTCGCCCTTCTGATTGACCACGATGGCCCGGACCTCGGTGCGACCGAAGTCGTAGAGCACGCTGGCGCGCCCAGGCGCCGTCACCTTGTACAGCTTGGCCTTGTCGCTGGCGCCCGTGTAGACGGTGCCGTCGGGCGCCACTGCCACGCTCATCAAATGCTGCTCCGGCGCGTCGAAGTAGACCTGGGCGTCCCCGGTTTGGGTGATGCGGAACAATTTACCCTCGGGTCCGGTCGCTGCGTAGACCGCCTTGGCCTTGGCGTCGTACGCGACGCTCCACACGTGCTCGGCGCCCTTGAGCGTCGCCAGATCACTGAGCTTGCCCTTCTCCCACTTCATCACCTTGCCATCGGGAAGCGTGCCGGCGATGACAGCGCCGCCGAAGGCTGGCGTGAGCGAGGTGATGGCCAGCGCCTTGGACTCGGCCAGAACGCTGACCGTGCCCCCTGCCAGCTTGAGCAACTTGCCCTCGTTGCCGGTGCCGAGCAAGAGCGACCCGTCCGGCTGGGGAAGCGCGCTCCACACCGTGGTGGCTTGCGTGGCCGGCACCGCGCCGAGGCTCAAACCGGCGCGCACGTGCCCGGCGGAGTCGAGCGCCACGCCCTTCAAGTCGCCGCCCTTGAACTCGGAAGCCTCGTCGAGCACGAAGCGCCGGGTACCGACTGCCGCCGCCTGAGCCGTCGCCAACACAAACACAGTGGTGAGAGAGTATCGGAGCAACTTTTTCATGATTCGTCTTGGGCGAAGGGCATTAGCGGCACCGGTTTTCACGAGGCTCACCGCAGCACCGGGCGGATGCTGACGTTGACGCGGTCACGGCCGACCACGAACTGTCCGATCGGCGTCACCTGCCGTACCGAGCTCTCCACGCTGTCGGGGCCGATCGAGCTCGTGGTGGGGCGAATCGCGTCCACCGCGCCAGGGGGCAGGTTCCTCGCCACGCGACCGCGGAACGCCAGCCCACTGCCGGTATCGAAGCTGACGACCAGTGACTTGGGTGGGTAGACCGGGCTTACGAGGTTTTGGATCATGTCCTTTAGCGAATCCGGCGCCGCGACCGCGCGCTCCTCCATGTAACCAGGAGCGATTTCGAGCGCAACGGTCTGACCCGCGAGGTACGTGGGCAAATCCACACTGATGATGCGCGTCTGTTCCGGCCCGGTGTAAGGCACGAGCGTCACGCGAATGCGCGCCGGTTTACCCGCGTCGATCTCGGGCTCGAGCAACTCCGCGCCGCGCAGCCGCAGGATGTCGCGGGCGTAGTGCAGCTCGAGGTGCATCTCGGCGCTTTCCAGCAGCGCCGGCTGCCAGGGATTGTTCAGCACCGCACCGACCGCGCGGATCAGGTTACAGCGCGCAAACTCTCCCGCCTCCGGCGTGCCGCCGATGGCCACGCCGTAGTCCTCGAGCTTGATCTCGCCGAAGCCCTTGATGCGAAGCTTGCTGGTGGCGGTCCACGACACGTCCTGACGCTCGTTGGCCACTGCCTGCAGCGCGCTGCCGATGGCCACCGCCATGAACGATGGCGTCATGAACTTCTCGTGCGCGATTTCGAACTTCCAGTTCGAGCTCGGTAGCCCGGGCATACCCTGAATAGACACCTTGAGCGGCACCACGGGGGCCTGCGCGGAGTGCGAAACCACAATCGAGGCCTGACGGTCCTGAACCAGCGCCCCCACCTCACGCACGCCCATGCCGATCTTGAAGGAGCGCTGATCGCTCGCCAAGAACCACAGCACCTTGCCGATCGTGGTCGGCAGCGACGTGACGCCCGCCTCCATCATCGGGTGACCGAAGGCGACCAGCTTGTCGCCCTCGACGCGCGTCACGGTGCCCAGACCCATCGCGCTCATGTCGCCGCGGATCAGCTGGACTCCAACCGCGCCGCCGTCCTCGTAGCGCTTGGGGGCCGTCGGATCGGGAGCACCGCCGCCACCAGCCTGCAGCGGCTCCATACCGAGCGGCGAGAGCAGATCGCGAGTCAGCGCGATGGCGCCATTGGTCATGCCGCCGACCAGCAGGGGCGTGGCTACCGGCGCGGCGGCCCCGGAGGGCGCCCGCAGGCGCGCCAGGGCCGCGGCGTGCTCGCGCAGGTCATAGTCAGGGCCGCGAAAGCGCGAGACGTCGCTTTTGGCATGCGGGCCAGCTGCGCCACCTGCAGCCAGCTTGAGCGGCCAGCCGAAGATCTTGTCCGGCAGCGGCCGCACCAGGTCTTCGATCATATTCTCGATCGGCGTGACGCCTGCCACCGGCTCGGCACCGAAGCTCCAGCCGTAGGCGTAGGCGCCGACCATCTTGTTGTCGAGGTAGATCGGGCTACCGCTCATGCCCGCCACGACCTTGGCCACCTCCAGCCGCGGGTGCTTGGTCTTGATCAGGATCAGGTCCTGCCGCGGCCGGAAGTTCTTGAGCACGTCGATCACCTCGACGTCGAAACGCTCCGGGCGAGTGCCCTCGAACACCGTGAGGCCGTGACCTTTCATGCCGCGACGGACCTGGCTGACCGGCATGGTGTCCGGTCGCGCGGCGGCGGGGCCAGCCTGGGCCGTGGAGAGGCCCAAGGGTAGCGGGGCCAGTAGGCCGAGGGCGGCGAGGCAGGCGACGGCGAGCGAGCTGGTGTAGCGCAAGGGCTGGGAGTCTACCGGGTTTTGGAGGGATTTGTAGCCGGGCCCTGAGTTTGCATCTGTCGCTGTTTCGTTGGCGGCGGGGCCCCTGCCCCGCCGCCAGGGGCGCGCCCATGGACCTACACCGCAGACACGCGAATGTTCCGGAAAAGCGGCTATCTTGCCCCCTACGTGGACCTCGCCCTGTACGCCCTGCTCTGCGTCGCGGTCGGCCTACACCTGGTCGCCCATGTCACGCTTGTCATAGGGCTGCTGAAGCGCAAGCCGTGGTGGCGCGGTCTGGTCGCGCTCGTGGTACCGCCGCTGGCGGCGTTTTGGGGCTACGAGGCAGCGCTCCGCGGACGTGTCACGCTATGGGTCGTATCGCTTGCGGTGTATCTAGCGAGCGTGACTGCGGCAGCGCTGTGAAGGGCATGAGATGAGAGCTTCGAGGCTTTTCGCAGTGGGCGCCCTTCTGGCGAGCTTCGCGTGGACGCTGACGAGCGGCTGCTCCAGCGGTGGCGCCGACCGGGACGACGACAATAGCCCCGGCGGGAACGTGATGGAAGCCGCTGCCGGCGATGGCGCGACCGTCGTCATGCCTGGTACGGCAGGGACCGGTGGCAGCTCCGGTACCCATCTCAACCCACTTTGCGGTGTCATGGGGCAGTGCTTGTCGCCGGACAACACGCTCGCCTGCCTCGGCTACGAACCGCCCAGGGATCCGCCGAGCGCCGCTGGTGGCGCGGGCGGCGAAGGCGGTGAAGGTGGTGAGGCGGGCGCGAGCGGAGCCGAAGCGGGCGGGGCCGGAGCCGGTGGCCTGGGGCAGGGCGGGAGCCCGAATGAGCCGAGCGGAGGAGATGGCGGGCAGACGCAGGGCGGCGCGGCCCAAGCAGGGCAAGGCTCCGGAGGCGCGCCCAGCGGCAGCGCCGGTGAAGGCGGTTCAGGCGGTGACAGCAGCGTCGAGCCTCCCGCCTCGTTCGGGTGTCAGGTGGTGCGGGTCGGCAACCAGCTCGAGCGACAGTGTCAGGTGGCCGGTGACGGCGCGATCAACGCGCCGTGCTTCTCGGCAGCGGATTGTCAGGCAGGCCTGGCCTGCGTCAGCGAAGGTGAAGCCGGTCGTTGCCTACGCTACTGCTGCGCCGGCGACGGCACCTGCGACAAGGGCACCTATTGCGCTGACCAGCCGCTGCGTAAGCTCAGCTCGGATACCAGTAGCAGCGAGCCCCCGCGCGTCCCTGTGTGCGTACCCGCCGACGATTGCAGTCTGGAAGACACGTTTCCGTGTCCGGAAAACACAGAATGCCGCTGCAAGGGCAACACCGCGTGCGTGGTGGTACGCGCCGACGGCACCACGACGTGCCGAGTGCCCGGCACGGGAGTGCAAGGTGATTCATGCGGCGGCGTTGCCGGTACCGCGCCCTGCGCCTGGAACCACGTCTGCTCCAGCGTGACGCAGAAGTGCGTCAAGATCTGCCACATCGATCCCGCCAAAGACGAGTGCGCGCCGCAGAAGTGCCAAACTTCGTCAGAGCTGCCGCAGAATTTCGGCGTCTGCGTGGGACCCCTTAAGTAGTTGTCAGTTGTCAGTTGTCAGTTGTCAGCGCAGAGGCCGTGGGGCTTGCGCGGGCGTTTCCGCTGCGACCGCGACGTTGGTTCGACCAGATGCTCAGTCTTCTGGACACAGACTAGGACCCAAGGCGCGCACGCGCTCGTCCAGGTGCGCCACGACGGTAGCTAGATCGCGGCGAAAAACTCGGAAGTACGCGGAAGGCAAGTGCACAAGGCATGCTTAGCCGAAGGAATTCGCGACGGTTGGACGGGGTGATGCTCGGACGGAAGCTGAATCGGAGTGGGCTGCCACCGCGCAGCTCGAATTGCAGCTGTCTGCCGTGGCGTCGATCGGTACCGCTGTATCGCGGGCGCTCCAAAGCGTGCCGTGGTTACCTGCTCCAGAGCAGGCGAAACGTGCGCGGGCTTGGCTCGAGCCGCTCTGGGGGCCCCGCGCTCGAGGTGGAGCTCATGGTCCGAGCCGAAGCATGCCGGGCTGATAGCTGAACCGCGCTACTCGCACGACGTAGCGCGCTCCTGGCGCTGGCATGGCTGCCTGCTTTCGGGGCTTCGGGCGGGGCTTGGGAAGGCTTGAGGAGCCCCGCTGTTTTCGTTCCTCCGTCTCGGGCGCCGGCGCAGCGTCTGAACGCACGAAGTGCATCGCGCGGACGATTTTTGTAGACAGGGTTGCGGAGCAAGGTCGCTCGTCGAAGCTTGCTCGCGTAGACATGACGGCTTGCCGCGTCTCAGCCGCGCTGTGACCTGCGATCAGGAGCAGCGATGACTTCGAACGCGTTCTGGCTCGCGAAACGCGCTGCTGGCGGCCCTGAGGAACTCGAAAATCGGCGTGTTATGGCGGAAGGATGTCACCGCTCTGCTCACTGCCTGACTCCGAGCTCGTGGCGCGTCTGCCCGCGCTCGTCCAAGCCGAACGCCATGCCATGGTCGACGTGATCGAGCACCTGGTCGAAATGGAGCGCCGTCGGCTCTACCTGCGCTTGTCCGTCTCGTCGCTGTACCGCTACTGCATCGACCGGCTCGGCTATGCCGAGGACGCCGCGCTCAAGCGCCACCGCGTCGCCCAGCTCGCGCTGCGCCTGCCCCAGGCGCTCGAGGAGCTCCGCGCCGGAACGATTCACCTGACTGGGCTGTTTCTGCTCTCGACGCATTTGACCGAGGACAATGCGGCGACGCTGCTCGGCGAGGCACGGGGCAAGTCACGGCGTCAGATTGAGGAGCTCATCGCGCGCTGGTTTCCGCGACCGGACGTGCCGCCGAGCCTCGAGCCCGTGAGCCCCGAAGTTTCAGGTCCCACTGAGCAGCTGACGCTGGGAGCCACCCAGCCATCGGGCGCTCAAGAAGTGCATCCGGTTACCTGCTCCGGGGCAGGAGTTACCTGCTCCAGAGCAGGTAACCGGGCCCGCGCGCGACTCGAGCCCCTGTCACCGGCGCGTTTGCGGGTGGAGTTTACGGCCCGAGCCGAGCTGTATGAGAAGCTCGAAAAGGCACGCCAGCTCTTGAGCCACGCGCTTTCGAGCGGCGATCTGGGCGAGCTGTTCGAGCGGGCGCTCGATGCGCTCATCGAGCAAGAGACCCGCAAGCGCTTCGGGGCGGGCAAGCCGCGCAAGGCTAGGAAGCTCAAGCCCGGCTCGCGTCATGTGCCCGTCGAGATCCGGCGCGCGGTGTGGGAGCGGGACCAAGCGCAGTGCACGTTCATCGATGGCGAGGGCCGCCGCTGTGCTGAGCAGCGCTTTCTGACGATCGAGCACCGGACCCCGTTTGCGCTC
>DATEDZ010000136.1:0-23618 GCA_035281385.1 Polyangiaceae bacterium | reverse complement strand
CCGAGACCGAGCCCAGGCCCCGCGCGAGCGCGGCCCGCCTTTGCCTTGCCCCAAGCCCCTCCCGAGCCCCCTCCCGCTCCCGAAACCGAACCCCTTCCCGGGGCCGCGCGAGCGCGGGGCCACTTCTACGGATCGAGAGTGCGATGCCGGTCCGACCTTGACGTTGCCGAGGCGTTCGGCTAGCCTACCCGAGCACCCGCCATCCGTCGCCAAAGGTGAAGACATTCGTGGATCACCTCCGCGACGAGTTCGACCCACCCCCGTGGGATTCATCGCGGCGCCATGACCTGTGACTGGGCGTCGGGCAGTGAGACTTTTCCCGGATCATCGCCGTGGCTTCGCGACCGAGATGATCTTCGTGGCGACGGATGCGATTGATGAGAATATATCGCGCGCATCATCCAACGCGCTCAAGGCGCGTGGGCATGGCGCGTCGAACAAGAGATCCGCGAGATCCACGAAGCCAGCCTCGCCAACTCAGGGCGGTTCAGTCACGGTCGGCGATGGATGCCAGCGCCTCAGCTACCTCGGTGAGGTCACTCCGCCGCGCGCGCGGCACCCGGTGTCTTCAGCGACTCGGACGCCCGGGCAACGAAACGTCGGCTCGTGCCGCTACCGGCCCTGGCCTCGTCACTGTTGCGTCATCAGCGTCACATCGTTCGCAGCGGCTCAGAAGATGAGCTAAGCCAATGAATGAACATGGTCGGGATCGAGCATCGGCGTCTCTTGGATGCCAAGGCCCCGCTCCGGCTGGGCGACTCGGGGATCTTCGCTCGCATTGGAGGCCAGGCGGCGATCGACCGCATGGTCGACGTCCTCTATGACCGCTTCGACGCCGACTCGGTGCTCCGGCCTCTCTTTGGCTCCGATCTCGTTGGCGAGCGTGCGAATCAGAAGCGCTTCTTCGCTGAGTGGATGGGCGCGGGCGATCAGTACAGCCAGGCCGCCCATGGCAGCCTGAAACATCGCCATGATCGGCTGCCAATCACCAAGGAGCTGGCGGGCCGCTGGCTTGGCCATCTGCGGCGCGCTCTCGAGGCAGTGGTGCTACCAGAAGAAGACCGCGCCATCATCTTCTCTCACGCTCAGGCGATGGCCTTTGCGCTCGTGAACGAGGAGGATTCCGCGGGGCGGCGCAGCAAGAAGCAACGATCGCAGGGATACGTGACCGATCAGGCGAGCGAGCTCGCGCGTAAGGGAGATTTGCCCGGGCTGCGCGCCCTATCGCAAGGCAACGCTGCTACATTCAGTCACTCGATCAAGGCCGCCATCATCATGCAGGCCGCCGCGCTGGCGGGTCGGACCGAGGTCGTCACGTGGCTGCTTGAGTCCGGAATAGATAGAGACAAGCCGCACTACCTACCGATCAATCTCGCCGGAGCAGCCTTCGAGCGGGTCTTGTTCGTCACTCCGCTGTGTGCGGCGCGCCTCAAGCGGCGGACGGAGACGGCGAGGGCGCTCATGGATCGCGGTGCGAAAGACGATCTGTTCACCGCTGCATTCCTCGGGGATGTTCGTGGCATCGACGAACAGCTCGCTTCCCACTCGGACTGGGCCCAAGTCGCCGACCCAGCGGCGGATGTCTTGGAGATCACGCCTCTCCATCACGCCGTGGCCGGCGGTCACCCCGCCGCCGTGCGCGCCATTCTGTCTTCGGTGTCCGGGCCTGTTCGAGGTTCGCTGCGCGCCCTTCGCAGCGCTGCCGCTCAAGGCAGCCTCGAGATGGTCACTCTATTGCTGGATCGTGGCGCCAGTGCCGAAGGTCTCGGCCATGGCCGCTGGGTCATGGACGAACAAATCGCCCCTTTGCTCGCCCGCGCCGGCGCCTCGGTGCGTGGGGCGCAGCATCCCTGGGTCCGAGCCAGCTGTACCGGGAACCACGGGCAGAAGGATGAGCCTGACTTCGTCCGGGCTCTCTTGAAGTACGGCGCCAAGGTCGACGATCGCTACGCTGGTGCCACGCCGCTGCACTACGCAGCCAAGGCGGGCTTCGTGGGTTCGATGAAGGTTCTCCTCGACCACAGCGCCGATGCCAACGCGCTCGACGATGACGGGCTGACTCCGCTGCAATGGATCGAGCGCGCGGCCAAGACCGTCGATCGTGACTCTGTCTGGCGCGTGCTCCGAGGCCAGGCACCGAGCGGCGCAGCTCCGCCGAAGGCACGCGGGACCAGGCGCCGCTAGTGTGATGGACAATGTTCGCCTGCCCTCTCGGACGGTGGCCTTGAAAAGCAAAAAGCGCCCGAGAAATCCCGAAGCGCTGGTGCCGACCGTGCATTCCCAGTCCGAGTGCGATGTTTGCGCCTCGGCGTGAGCCAGGTGAAGCGCGACCGACCCGGCGACGACCCTAGTCACCGCCACCCAATCGCAATCGCCTCCTCGAACGGCACCCACGCCTCCGCAACGCCTTGAAGTTGCTGGGCAGGAAAGTCGAATTGCGGGCCCGCGCAACCAAAGGTCCGCGGAATCGATAACGCCTCGATCAGGCGCCGTTCACGTCGGCCGGGCAAAGGACACCGAAGCCAAACGTGTCGCCCTCTGCCGATGGCGAGTGGACCCCCCACCGGCCGATCGAAGGTCACACGCAACGTGGAGCTTCGGCGTCTCGCCGAGATAGTCGTTGGCTCGATACTGGCTCGCGACGTGAACGCCAGCGATCGGACCGCCGGAGACGAACTCAATGGACTGGGAGGTGTCGCTGCCCTTGGCTCATCGTTCAGCCGCCATGGTCCGGGGGGCCGCATGCGATGTGCGATGACTGGGGTGCGATCGCTACAACTGGCGTGTTGCCGCTACAAATCGTGGCTGCAGCGGTAGCGAGATTTTTGGCTACTGCTAGACTCGAGAGCTCAACCAATGTCGCTCCGGCCCAAGCTCAAGCTGCCACTGTTAGCAAGCCTCCTACTCGCTGGGTGCTTTGCAGAGCCCCCGAAGGAAGAGCTCGGTTCTCTCACGCTCCACCTTTCGCAGACCGCCAAACACGACCGTGAGGGTGGAAGCGAAGTCGTTTCTGCCGTTACGGTTTCAGACAAGCAGGGAAATGCGGTGGATCTCGCCAGCGCCAGCCCGCGCTTTACGGTCGCGGAGAGGGTCAACGGTGGCTCCTGGAAAGCCCTGCCCAACGTCGACACGAAAGTGAGTGGACCGCATCGGCTCGATGTAGTCGTGGTAGCCGACAATAGCGGTAGCCAGGCAGGCCAGCTTCCCCAAATTCAACAGGCTTTGGGCGACTTTGCGCATCAAATGCTGGCCGGGTCGGCGGAGGACCGTGTGGGGTTGGTGCGGGTCAGTACCGAAGCCGCACTTTACCAGGGTCTGACCGACGACGAGGCGGTCTTCGCGAATGCCGCGGATCGTTTGGCTATCACGAATGGCTGGACGGCACTGTGGGACGGTGTGCGCCTGGCGAACGAGGCGCTTGCCGAAGCGCCACTACCGGTGGATCGAGCGGATGGTCTAGCGCGCTTCTGCGCGGAGCGTACGCACCGCGCAATTGTCGCGTTCACCGACGGGCAGGAGAACAACTCGTCGGATCAAAAGCCGACTCGCTACGCGGGGGATTCGAAGGACACCACTTTCGACGACCTGCTCAAGCTGAACGTAGCCGGCGTTCCTACACCGGTTCATTGGGTCGGCATTGGCGAAAAGGTGGACGCCACGGCGCTCGAGAGCATGGCGGCCGCGACTGGCGGCCAAATGGTGGCGGTGGACCACGTCGAGAAGCTAAACGGAGCTCTGAAGTCTGCCGCCCAACGTCTCAGCTGGCAGATCCCCATCTGCTTCGAGCTGAAGAGCTGCGGCGACATCGAACTTCGGCTGACGGTAGATTTCGAAGTGGAGGGTAGCCCGCAAAGCTTGACTACCGAGAGCTGGGTAAGGGCTCGCTGCGAATGCGCCGGCAAGAAGACCAGCTGCACCTTAATCGATTGACCGCAGACGGGAGGTCGCGTCGATTTTTTCTTGCATGATCGCGCGCTCGCGCCGCCGCGACGGTGAGTGCCCGTGTCCAGGCGAGTCTCGCTCTCGAGGTCGCTCGGGACTGCAATTGCTAGCCCCGGCTGCGCCCCGTCCGCTCGAGCCAGCGACGAGCATCTTTCGCAAGCCAGCCGCCCTTTTCGCGCCCGACAAGGTCGCGCATCAGAATCGAGGCGCGGCCTTGTCCAACTCGCCCCGCAAACACCGAGTCCATGATGCGCGTGGCGGTTCTACGGCGGCGCATGGAGTCCCAGTGATCGACCAACGGTTCGATCGCCGAGAGCAGGCGATCCAGTCGGCCCTTCTTGGCAGTAGACGCCAGCAGGGCCAACTTCGCTTGGTAAAGAGCGCTGAGCCTCTCGCACAGCGCGTTCAGAAGTGGGCGGCTTGGGGCCCATTCATCGGCGCCGTCGTCGCGAAGCTCGGCGAGAGTCGCGATGGCTTCGCGGCAATCGATCAAGCCCCAGTCGGTGTGACTGCTCAGGATGGCGAGCGCCTCCGCGCGCAAGGCGGGTTCAAAACGAAGCCTATGGAGCGCGGAAAAGACCGTATCAATCGACAGCCAGCGATAGACGAAGTCCAGACCCGTACCCTTGATATTCTGACAGCCCATCAGGCGCGCGCGGTGGCCGGGGGCGAAAGTACGCGCAATGAAGTCGACGACTTGGTCGCCCGACGCATCCGAGCGCTGCACGACGGCGACCCGCTCCATGAACAGCTCGCGATAGAGCGCGCGAAGCACCTGATCAGCGGCGTTTCCGTCACCCCGGTCGAGCGCCGCGTCTACCTCTGCCCGCGCGACGCGAACGCTGCGTTCGCGATACGCCAGGCGCGTAGCATGACGCACCACGTCCGGACGCAGGTCCTCGCCGGAGATGCTGAGCCCGGCGAGTGCTTGCTCGACCGCAGGCCCCAGCGCTTCGGCGCTGCTCAGCGCCTGCGTCACGGGCGGGGTCGCCATGATCCGCTCGAGCTCGCCGGTGGCAATGCCTAGCGCGCTCAGCATGCGTCGCAGTGAATCCTCGAGAGCATTCGGGCGAAGCGGATACTTGAGCCGGCGCAGCGCGGCATCGAACCGTTCGCGGGCGCGATCGCGCCCGCCTTCTCCGCTGACGGCGAGCTCGGGCAACCAGAGATCCAGCGCTTCCTCGATGAACTGCACGAGCCCCCCAAGGTTCGTGCCGATGCAAACGATGTGGTCAACCGGCGCGTCACGCACGAAGATCTCCGCGAATACTCGAGATCGCGGTACGCGGTCCGCGCGATTGTTCACGATAGCGATCGTGACCACGTCGGGCGTGAGGTCCACGTCGTGTGAATCGAAGCCCAAGCGCAGCCAATTGGACATGAACCCGGCGCGCTCGTTCGCACTCATGCCGTTTGAAAATGCCATTTTGCGGCCGGCGTAGCGGACTTCCGGATAGGTCTTGAGCACCCCCAGGTCCGGAACCACGTAGTCAGCCATCATGACGAGCGCAAACTCGCGATCGACTCCGAGGTATTCGGCCAATTCGGCGACCAGCGCGATGTTACGCGGGTGCTCCTCGTACGGATAGCGAGCCAGAAGGTCTAGCGGGAGCAAATCCGCTTCCAGCGGCCGGATCTCCACTAGGCGTGTGCGGCTTTGCCGAGCGGCGTCGCGGATCAGGGGCAGCATCTGCTCCTCACTCGTGAAGGTGGTGCCTGCGATCGGCATGAAGCGACCGATGACGCGCGCCACGTCCTCACCGCTCGGTCCCATCACGTCTTCGTGATCGGGATACGCATTGGTAAGCGTCGTGATCTTGTCCTGCATCCATTCCCGCGCCAAAAGGTCGACGAAGCGCGGCTGGAGCGCCATGCATTCCCAAAGAAAGACCTGCGTCCCCAACTTACGCCCAAAGTCGAGCACACTGCGTTGCTCCCAGATGGTGGCTTTGTCGTAAGGCCGATACAGGAAGATTTCGCGGGCAGGCACATCGCGGCGTGCGTGGATGAACATCGCTTCGCAGCCCGTGGTCTTGACTACCACGTCGTAACGGAGTGCGTGGAAGAGCGCGGCTTTGAGCCTTTCGGAGCCGCTCTTCCCGCGGGTGCCCCAGCCTCCTATCGTGAGCGGAATGGCCCGCCGCGAACGCTCCACAGCTCCCAGAATGAAGGCCGCTCGCAGAACGAAAACGGCAAACACTAGCCATGCTACGAGCGCCAGATGCCACGGCATGTTTCCGGACGGTGAGAGCGTGTAACTGATGGGGTTGTCGAGCCACTGCGGGGGCAGCGACGAAAGCGTGATGTAGCGTGCTACGAGCTCTAGCCTCGTATCGAAGTTCTTGCCACCGACCTCGGCCAGCGTGTCCGTGAGCTCCACATCGAAGCCGAGCGCCTGATACTGCACCGCGAAGTGTCGCCGGCCCGGCGGCTCCTGCGAGTCGAGCGCCCGTTCGCGTTCCCGCGCGTACGACGCGTAGCCGAGCGTGAGCTTCCACCAGGCGCGCTGCCGAGCAAGAAAGGTGCGTGGACCCCGTACCACTACCGTGCCAAAGCTGGTGATCAACCGCAGCGGTGTTCCAAACATGCGGCACGCGGCCAGCAAGTCGTCGACTCTCGGAACGAACGGAGCGGAGCCTCCTACGGGCTTGAACAAGCGCCGCTCTCCCGGTACGCGAGTCGGGGTGACCTCGGCCATGCCGCGTGGCGGGACCACTATCTCTCCCGCGAACACGCGGGCGCGCGTGTGGAAGAAGGCCTTGCGCTTGTCTGGGATCGGAGTGCGAAGCTCGAACAGTAAGCGCCAGAGACGCAGCCGCCGGGGTTCTCCACGCGTCAGTCGATAGCGTCCACGGCCTAGCGCGCGCAGCGCCACGGCCATGTCCCCGCGGGCGGCAACGAACAAAGCTCTCTCGAGGTCGCGCGCGGTGGGCCCTTTGCCCAGCAGCAAAGTCCGGCTCTGCCCCTCGGGCAAGCCGCTGAGCACCGCTTCGAAGCGCTGGCACAAGCTGCTCATGGGCGGGCTCGCTTCGACCTCCAGCCGGCGTAGGGTCGATGCCGCCAAATCTCGCAGCTCGGGAGCGAGGCTTTCGCGGTGAACCAGCACAGCGAGCTCTGCCGCAAACTCGAGCGCCGGCACGCTGGCGAACGGACCGCAGCACATGAGCTCCACGGCTTCGACGCCCATGCGCACGTCGAGCGGATGTGCTGAAGCGCGTAGGGTGTCGCGCAGAGTGTGGACAGCGACGGCCGTAGTCTGCCCCCCATCCAGTGCCGTGCGGGCGAGCTCTCGCAGGGCAACCGCGCGCACCCGCGGAGAAGGATCCGCGAGGCACAGCCGGGAAAGGGCCTCAATTGCTGGCGTATCCCGCAGCTTGGCCAAGCACTTCGACAGCTGCTGCCTCACGTGTTCGCTCGGGTCGTCTCGAGCGACGAGAAGCAGATCGAGCTTGGCCGCGGCTTCGATATCGAGCTCCCCGGCCAGCCGAAGTGCGTTTCGGCGCGCGATCATGGCGTCTTTCTTGGCCCGGACCAGGAGCTGCTCCTTCAAGAGCGGCGCCGCATGCTCGGGCAAGGCGCGGACACATAGCTCGAGAGCCCCGACCTGTACCCAGCGATCTGCGCCGAAACCTTGAGCCCAGCGCTGGATGGGCTGCAATTGCCGCGCGCTCAGCGTACGCAGCCGCTCGCCTTGGGGCAGCACACCGACTAGCGCTGCCGCGGCGCGTAGGGCGGCGCTACGCACGGCTTCATGCCGGGCACGAGCCGCATGACTGATGATGGTCCTGATGGGTCGTGTCGCCACCGGCAGTCCTTGCGGATCGCCCGCATGCTGCTCACCGAGGCTTCGAACGACAGAGTAGCAGATCTCGACTTCGTCGGCGCGGTCGGCGATCTCGGACGTCATACGTTCCTGGATCGCTTCAAGATCCAACCAGCGTCGCGTAGCAGCAATATCGCCGGCCAGGCGCACGGGATCGGTTACGTTGCTCGACAAGTAGCGTACCAAAACCTCGCGGCGCTCAGCCGGCGTAGCGGCGCTCTGATACGTGACCGCGAGCTCCGTTGCCATATCCTCGAGTCGGACCAGGGAGCCGACGGCGGCATCTGCAGCCTGTATCAGTGCCGCCACGAGCGAGGCGTCGGGTGACGAATCGTGGCCGAGCTCCGCGAGCACGCGCGCGGCAACGGCCGAGATGGCACGCTGTCGCACCATGTTGTCGAGCCTCGAGAGATGTTCGCCGAGGCGCTCGCTCAGCTTGCGATGAGCGAGACGGGCGACGCCTCGGAAACGCTTCATGGCTGCTGCTCCCAGGCTCGCTCGCGGGCCGGCCCACGCCGCTGCACGCGCGCGGAGCCCTCCTCCAATCGATCTCGAAATGGCACGTTTCGCGGAGCGTAGTCGCGGAGCCCACGGCCAAATGTCTCATCGACACTGACACCGATCGAGAAGGACGTTGTCGGAGCTGCCGCTGGCCAATCGACGAAATGCACGACTTGCCCGAACAGAAGCCAACGTTCACTCTGGCGGAACCAACCAAAAAAATTCAGCTGAGCCCCCAAAGTGGTGCGAGTAAAGGCCGAGTTGCGGATCACGTTCATCGGCCGGTAGCTCGCGCTGCCCCAAATCGCGAGCCAAGGAAATAGTCCGCTTCCAGGCAGAGTGTCGAGCGAGAGGAGCACATCGGCCCTATCCAATACGGCATCACGTGGCGCGTAGCGCGCCGCTATGCCATAACGCGCCAGAGTATCCAAGAAGGGACGCGTGTCGAAGCGAAGCCCCGAGCTCAGCGAGACGGGTTGCCTCCTGGCGTAGCGCGAGTACACGTCCGAATCCACGTCTGGAGCTACTTCGGTGAGTGAAGCTGCGCGCCGTCCGGCTACGTCAACCCACGGCATCAGGGCGGCATTTTTCGACAACGGCACCTCCCAAAGCAGTCCTAGCGTGCCATGCCAACCCGTCGCGACGCCGGCCGGCAGCGCCTGCTGCATCACCAGCCCGCGCGCGAACGTGCCGGGCAAAACGCCGTTCGGCGAGCTCGACGCCGCCGCGAAGGCCCCCCGGCTATCGACACCACTTCGCATGCGGTAGATGAGGCCTGCGGACACGTAGGCTTGCGACGGCCGCAGCTCTCGCAGGGCCGCCACCCGGAGCTCCTCATGAACGTGCGGAGTGTCTCCTTCGCTATCGCTGAAGTCGCTGCGCTCGAGGCTGATGGTCGCGTTGAGCGTCAAAGGGCCTGCGGCCTTATCCTGGTGGACGGCAAGTGCGGGCGGCGCGCTTGGCGCCGGGGACGCCAGGGCCAGGGTAGGCGCGATAGCCGCTTGGGCTGGGGTGCGTGCGGCGGGAATGCCGGAGGCGAACGCGGCCTGTAGACGCACGAGGGCGGGTCCGCTCTCTGGCGCGAGCGACAGTTGCTGCTCTCCCGCCTCTTCGATCAGCCAGAAGTGTTCGTTCTGGGCGCCGAGCTCGGGGTCCTCCGCTGAGCGGTTGCCCAGGCGCGATACCGCGCCGTCGGCGCTGCTCGGAATCTCCCAAACGCGGCGTTCTGATGTCGTCCTGCTGGTAAGCTCGAGCGTGATGCGCTGCTCTGCATTGGCTTGCGCCCGGCTCATGATGCGCAGCACCGTTGGCCCGTATACACGCATCTTGAGAGGGTGAGCACGGTCGACCTCCGTCCAAGTAGACACCACGCGCGGCTGAATCACTTCCTGGCCGCTCGTGACGAGCGCGGCCATCACCATCTCGCGCGCCGGGTCGGGCGTGATGTCGACGCGGTGTCTGCCGGCGGGCACAGTGACGCGACACCGCGCCTCCGAGCTGGCTTCGCTCGTCTCGAGGCCCGCGCAGGGCACTTTCTTGCCGTCCAATTCGAGCGAGGCCTGACAGCTTCCACTCTGCTTTAGCGCCAAGCAAGTGATGTGCAGGTTGACCTCGCGAGGCTCGGCGTGATCGGTATTTAGCTCGAGCCGGCGATCATCACCCAGAAGAACCGCTGCGGCATCCGCGTCGAGCAGCGCGCGCCGGATGCGTACACCCAATGGCTCGATGCCGGGCCGACCGAGGTGCACGAGCGGTAGCGAACCACTACCCGACGCCGCTGATGATGCACTGAGCCAACTCACGGCCGGCGCAAGCCGGCTCAAGGCGTCCAGTGCCGTGTCCCCCTGCTCGGTGGCCCGCCGGGCCAGTAGGTAGGCGCGCAGGGCTAGCTGGCGGTCCGAGAGCTGCGCCGCGCTGTCCGCGAGCAGCGTGGCGGCGCGAGCGAACGCCGCGCCAGACTGCGTAGCGCGTGCGATCCGTTCGTACGCTGCGGCAGCTACGCCAGGTAGGCCTGCTTGCTCGGCCGCTTGGGCGAGCAGCAAGGCATCCGCGCCGCTCGAGCTGGCGGCGGAGCTGGCGAGTGCCTCGGCGATCAGTGCAGGTGGCTGGTGAGCCTCGTCCAAGCGGCGCGCGTGTCTTAACGTTTCGGCATGGGCGGCCGGTGCTAACGGTGGGATTTGCGACGCTACGCCGAGCACCACGACGTCGGGCGTGTGCCGTGGGAAACGTAGCGCCAACGTAGGGCCGGGCTCGCGGAGCTCGCCTGCGAGCGGAGCGATGCTGGCGCGCTGCCGCTCGAGATCCGAGAGTCGCCGTGCTCCCAGCTCGCCCAAGATATCGGCGCGCTCTAGGTGAGCGCTCGAGCGGGCGGCCGCGTCGGAAGCCGCGTTCAGCTTGCGGGTGGCCCGGCGCAAGCGATCCAAAAGAAGCTGTTCCGAGTCGGAGGTAGAGGGCGCGCGGTGCGTGGCCAGCCGCGCGACCGGCGCTACTTTGAGCGGTTGCCGCAGGCTGGCTCGCATCCATAGCGCCGCTTCGGAGCGGACCTCGATGCTGGTACTACCGGCGCGAGGTAGCTCGATTGCCCCCGTAGCAGGTGGCCGAACCCAGGCCGTATAGCGATCCGCGCCAGAGAGGATCTGAAGCTCGCGCGCATGGCCCGCCAAACTCGCTCTATCGACGGTGAGTCGGGCTGGTCGACCCACATCTCCCGGAGCCACGTCGAACTGAGCCTGCGGCCGGACCAACGCCCAGCGCTCCAGCTCGCGAAGCTCGGAACAAGGAGCTCGGCCCTCGCGCGGCAGGCGCGCCAACAGCTGCACGCCTTGCTCCATTTCGAAGCGATGCGTTCCCGGGGTCAGCGCTACGTGACCCATGAGGCCAGCGGCCGCATGAACCGTGACCGGGACCCCGCCGATTTTGACGTTGAGCTCTCGCTCGACGCCTGGCGCGAGCCGCAGCAGCACGTGGCTGTGAGTGCCGTCGCTCGGTCCGACCAGCACGTCCTTGCGAGCAGAGTCGAGCATCGTCCAGCGCGGCATGCCGCCGGCTTGCACGGTACACGAGCCTGGGCTGTCCGGATCGGCAGTGGGTATGACCGCTTTGAGCAACGTCGTATGCGGCAGCCGAGGTTGCAGAGCGCTCCACAGTGTGCCTCGCAGCCAAGCGCGTCGAGCGACCTGGACGAGGTCGGGGCGGTCGGCGAAGCGCGCTGACGCCGTTTCGGCTCCCTCCAGAGCATGCGGGCTGGGCGCCCTCGAGAGGGCGGCTGCGAGCGCGCCAGAAACTGCGCGGTCTTCGGGCGCGTCAGCGTCGCTCGGGGCGGAGTCGAGATCCAGGCGGCTTGCGTCGACATCGAGCAGGCGCTGCAGTACGGCCCGCTCGAGCGCCGCTCGAGCTGACTTCGGCAGCGATCCATGCCGCCGCCGATAGGCAACTGCCGACCGGAGTGTGGCTTCGAGCGAGCTTGCGCAGCGTGCGCGCTCGAGCTCCAACAGCGCGGAAGTCCCCGGCTCCAGCACGTTGCTGAGGCTGAGGCGCTCGCAGCTGGCCCGTGTTGCGAGGCTTTGGGCATCGACAAGGCGGCGCAACCACTCAGGGCCGGCGCCTGGGGGCGACGAGCGCAATCTCGCCAAGTTGCGAGCGCGGTCGTGCTTGGCACCCAGCGCGTCGAGCACTGAACGCCGCATAGCGAAGCCTTCGAACCCGACGCGGGCCGATCCTTCCAGCATGCGCACTCGAACCTGCCCTGTGCCCACCGGGACGATGGCGCGCACACTCCGCGAAGTGGCAAGCTCAGTGCCGACGCGCCGCACGGCGAGCTCTACGACGCGGGCCAGCGTGTCGCCCTCGAACACGGCGATTCGCGCAGTCGCCGAATTGTTCGCATGAAGCTCTAGCCGAATGACGTCCGAGTCCGCATCCGAAAAAACGAGGTCCTCCCCAGCTTGCAGGTCGCGGTACTCCGGTGATGCGCCGCGTCCGGGCGTTGGCGGAGAGAGGGCGCCGCCGCTGGGCGCGGGGCTGCTGCGAGCGAAGTAGGGGCTCGAAAGCGGGCGCACGCGCAGTGAAAGGTCGAGCCAACGTGCCATCAGCCACGGCGCCCGCACGGAGCGATCCACTCCGGCCAGCAGGCGCTCCAAAGCTTGGACGTGTCGGAGCGCGGTAGCTGCTTGCGCCGGGGGAGCCTGCGTGAGCGGGCGAGCGTCGAAGAGCCAGCCGGAAACCGCGTCGTCCAAGCGATGCCAGGCCAAGGGGTCGATCACCGCCCGCGCCACGAACAACTGTACGGGAGTGCTGGCAGGCGACGTGACTTGGACTACGAGAAAGCGTGCGCTACTCCAGGTCGGTACTCTGATGTCCCTTGCGGCCGCTGGCCACCAAGTGATGGTATCTGGCACGTCAGCGGTGCCGCTGCCCAATCCGAGCGCCACCTGCCCGACGGCGCAGAGGACGTCCCCCGGATCGACGGGCACCAGGAGCAGCTCTCCTGGCGAAAGCGCGACGCTCGATGCCAGGTCAACGTGGCGCAGATGGTTGACACCACCCTTCACCTCCCAGCTCACCACGCGCCCGCCGGCGAGCACCGCCCACGCGACATCGGCGCTCGCCGTAGCGTGGCTTTCGCGGGGAAAGGCGGCAAGGCCCGCGAGCAGAACGCACACGCCGGCGAGTAAATGGCGGATCGGAAGCTGCAAGCCGGGTCTATTCCTTCGCAGCTTCGAGCAGCCCGGCTTTCACGGTTGCAGCAAAGGTGCGGCGATATTCGGGATCAGCTCTGAGCCGATCACGTAAGCTCCGCGACAGCTCGAGGTGGATGAACGCCGAGCCCGAAGCCTTGCTGAGTTGGGCCTGGACATTGTGGGTTCCTCCCAGTTGTTTCACTTGGCTCGGATACAAGCGTACAGCCTCCCGGCCGAGCACAGCCTGCAGGCGCCGCGCCAGCGCGCCAGCGGGTGCGTTCGTGCCAGCCGCGCTGACGACGGCACTCACCTGCGGCAAGAGCTCGTCCCTAAAACCGTGAATCTGGAGCGTGCTGTACGAAGTAGCCGTGTGTACGAACGTGGCGTGCGCCGTGGAAAAGAACGAGCGGGTGGCGTGCGCCAAGTCCGAATCTGCTTCACCGCTGCGCGCGAGGTCGGCGCGTTCCTCGCGCTCTATATCCTGTTCGTTGGAATTGCTACGTCGAACGGTGTTGATTAGCAGCGCGCGTGCGTTCAGAACCTCGAAGCACGTCACCGCTATCTCGAGCGTACCGACGTCGAAGAACGTGTGTGGAGCTTGTACGACCCAGTTGAGTGCGGGCCCTACGCGGACGACGAAGGCTCCGGCTCCACGCTTGTGACTCGTTTGCTCGCCGGCGAGCCAGAACGCCGCGCTCGAGGTGTCGAGCTCGAAGCCCAGCGGGGCCTGCGCGACGCTCAGCGTGTCGGCCTCAGCCGAAGCTACGACGGAGCGAAACCAAATGCCGAAGACCTCGAGCTCGGCCGAGCTCGGGGCCACGTAACGGACGCTTGCACTATTGCGGCGCGCCTTGATCTTTTCGAGCACGTGGAGCTCCTTGGCATTAGTGGTCGTATCGTACGGCGCCTCGCTCGAGGGCAGGAGCGCCGGAGCCTTGGCGGTGTTTCTCGCATGAGGGTGGGCATGGGGCGCATCGGACCCGCAACTGGTGCGGCCGCAGGCGCTCAGCACGCACATGAGCGCTAGCAAAGCTGGCAAGCGTCGCATCAAAATGGCTCCGCGCTCCATAGACCGAACTCACCGGCATCGGCTTTCTGACTTTGGCCCACGAGCACCGCGCGCAAGAAGACGCGCCGTGATGCAGGTTCTGCTCGGGACCTGATGGTGAGCACGCGCCGGCCCGCGTTGAGATCGTCACCAAGTCTCAGCTCCGCGCGGCCGACACCATCTGAATTTGCGACGACCCCGCGACTGGGCAGTGCTTCCCAGAGGTGCCCAAAGTCAGGCGCGCCCGTAAGGCCCTGAAGCGTGCCGCTTGCTTCGGTCTTCTGGCGATAGAAGGCACCGCTTCTCCTCGAAAGATCGCCGCCGTCGACGGTGTAACTGAGCTCGAAGGGCCGGTGTGACCCTTCGGTGACGACGAACAGAATCAGCTTGAGCACCTCACCCGCCTTTTGGTCCACCTCGAATTTCAACACGCCGTCTCTGCGCAGCTCGAACACGCTGTAGCTCTTCACCACCGCGCCGCCCTTGGCCGGAGCGGCCCGAGCGTAAGCTTCCGAGCCGCTGTGCAGGCCGTCGAGGCTGACGACGTGTATCCCTGGCGGTACCGGCCTCTCGAACATGCCGCTTTCCAAAAGCAAGGGCTGCTCGTGCACGGGGTGGCCATCAACGAGCAGCGACAGCGTGCCACCCAGCGGTTGAGCTCCGAGCCGGTAGCGCACGGAGAGCCGCGCCGCCTCTGCTCCTTCGGCCGCAATGCGTAGCGGCGTCGGACCGCGAATCGGTGTCCAGGTGGCAGGTGGCAGAGCAGCCCCGGCTCCGAGCGTCGTCGGCATCAGCAGCTCCCGTCTCAGGGGGAAGCCGACCGGCGGCAGCGCCTTTTCCGGCAACGGGCCGCTCGCGGCCGCGAGCGCGCGACTCTGGATGCGCACTTGCACAGCCACCCAAAGCTCGCGCCCCGCCAGGACCAGCACCTCCGCGTTGTCGGGCACCAAGCTGGCCCAGCTGCGCAGATCGTAAGGCGCGTGGCGGAACACGTCGTGCTCCGCGAGGGGGCGCGCATAGGCGGGATGGATCACGTTCGCACTGGCCAGCGGCTCTCGGGTCCAAACGCTCGTTGCGAGATCGATAGGCCCGGTCAGCTCTACCTCGTCGGCGCTAGTCGGCGCCTGAAATTGCAGCCACGTCGCGTCACTCGCATCGCCGACGTCTGGAAAGCGATCGAACTCCGAGCGCATTAGCGTGACCTCGGCCTCCGCGCTGTGCGAAATCCCCCGTTCCTTCCAACGGGCCACGACGCGAGCGCGGCGTTCGGGCTCGTCGGGCTGGCAGATGCCTCGCAAAGTCAAACCGATCATGGTCTGGCCGTGTGGCAGGTGGACACGGATTGGCTCCTGCGGATGCAGGCGGAAGTATCTCTGCCGCCGCAGATCCGGTCCGACCTCCACCTTGCCGTCGCGTGCTGCTTGGACGACGAAGTCCCCGATCTGCTGCGCGCGCTGGGTTTCGCTGAGCTGGAAGCGCGCGCGTACCGGAGCGGCAGTAGATTTGATCTTTACCGTGCGGGGTCCGTTGCCCGTGAGCTCTGTCGCCACACCGGAACCGCGCGGCAGCCGCAGCCGGCGGCTGGCTGCGGCACCTTCGCTGAGCTCGAGCTCGGCATCTTGGTCGGTCATCAAATGCAGAGTGACCGGCCCATCCAGATTCAGCGCTGCCGCATGCCGAGAATCGATCTCGATGCCCAGCTTTACATCTTGCTTCGGCTGTGACCCGGCTCGGAGCGTTCCGAGCAAGAGCCGTTGCTCGATGTAGTCGACACCCTTGCTGCCCAAAGCCCCGACCCGCCGGCCCCAACTGGCGAGCGCGCGCTGCTGGGCCGCCTTGGGCAAGTCGCCAAAGCCCAGCGACGCGCGATCCCCGACAATCAGACGGCGTTTGGGCGGGGCGAGGCTCCGCGCAACGACACGCCGCTCGAGCTCGCCGCGGCGCTCGCTGAATGCGACTCGCACGAGCATGCGAGCCTTGCTCGGCCCGGCACTCGTGAGGCGGACCCGTCCGCCTCGCTCACCCAATGCCGTCAAGTCCACGTCGGTGGTGCGCGGATCGGCAACCCAGTCCGAGCCTTCGGCCAGCCGCGTTACGAATTCGGTTTCTCGATCGCGAGCGATGATGGGTGCGCTCACGCGGCTAGCTTGGAAATAGTCTCGGCGAAAGAGTTGCTTCCCTTGGCCGTCGGAAGCCGTCACGCCGAGCGCGTAGCCATAGCTGGCGGCGGGGTCATACCTGTCCAGCCGCGGGACGACCGCCCAGCTGGTAACAGAGAGGCGCTCCACTTTGCCCGGTATCGATAGCACGACGTCTTGGCCGGAGCTGAGCTCGTACGCCAGTATTTCATCGAATGGCTTTTGCGCGAGAGCTTCGCCGGAGCGTCGCGCCAAGGCCACCAGGCTAACGCCTGCCAGCAGGATCACCAAACACGCGATCAGCCAGCGCTTCATGGCTCGAGCACCACGTTTGCAATGCCCAACGCCACGACGCTCGGCAGGTTGGACGGCTGAATCGGCTCCGGCGAAGTGTAGGCCCGCTTCACACCTTGCAGCGGGCACAGTCGAGCTTGCTCCGCGCCGATCGCTAGAGTCCAGAGCTGCCGGCTGTTGCGATCCCTGAGCCACTCGAGCGCGCAGCCACGGCCGGCTGCCGCGCTGGCAAAGAGCTGATACGGGTTCTGCGTGCGCGTGTAACGCGCGATCGCTGCCTCGACGCTTTTCGGATCGCAGCCGGCGCGCGGCTTGGGGCAATGCACAGCTGCAGGATGTCTGCCGAGGCAACTAGCGATTTCGCGCGCGCGCTCCGCCACGTCCAGCTCTCGAATCTGCGTCTGCGCGCGCCCCAAACGCGCCTCCGTAAGCTCGTCCTCCTGAATGCTGACCCAATGCTCGCGAATCCTCGAGCTCAGCCAAATGATCGCCATTTGTTGGTCCGCGAAGCGGCGAGCGTACTCGAACGCGGGTTCGCCCGAGCCTTCGAACGCAACATGCCGCGCGTTACCGTCGAAGATGCCCAGGCGCAAGCCGGAACTTTTGAGCGCATGGACGAGCGGTGCAGACCAGCCCGGGGCCTGCTCGAGGCTCGGCAGCTCTCGACCAAACGACAGAACGGCATCCTCGTCCGACTCGCGCTCCGGAGCGATGCCGTTGACGCCAAGCACCCGACCACCGCTGGCGAGCCAGTGCTCGTGCACGCGATGGTAATAGGAGCGGCGTCCAGCTGGCCTGCGTAGGTCGGGATCCTGCGGCGCCGCGCGATCCGGCAATGCTCCTGGCAGAAGCAGCAGCTCCGAGCCCAGCGCGTCGTACAGCGATATCCCTGCGGCTAGTGTGCCCCGTTCCCAAAGAGCAGCTGGCACCTCGATGGCGGGCACCCCCTTAGCTGCACGCGGAGTGACCACGAAGCTCGCGTTGCCTCGCCGCTCCGGCCCGGGAAGCTCACACATGAGGAAGGCGGGCCGGCCTCCCGTGAGCTCTACGAATTGGTAGCCCAGCCGCGCACCCATCGCACGCTCCCAACGGGTAGGCAGTGATCCTTCGCGCAGGCGCTCGAGCGCGGGCCACAGCACCGCGCCGAATACGCGCAGCTCCTCGATACTGGGTGCTCGATACCCGGCTGAACCGACCTGCGTCAGCTGAGCCGCGTTGGCGTGCAGCACGCTACGCACGCTGCCCTGCCAGCGCTGGACTTCGGGCGCGCCCAGGACCTCGGCGCCGACGCGTTCGGCGGACTCGCTCGTGAGCTCGAGCCGCGGCGCATTGCTTTGGCCCGTGGCGCTGGCGTGCGGGGCGCGAAAGCCGAGCTCCAGCGGCACTTGAAGGGCTTTCGCCAAGCCATTCAGATCGAAACCTGCCGGCACGGTTCCGACCACGTTCAGCTGCGACCGCGCAGCTTCTCTGACTACAATCACGTTCTCGATTCGCAGGCGGGTCAGCAAGCTGTCTACGAACGCCTCGTCGAAAGTGGCAACCTCGGGCAGGCGTGACCGCACCACCAGCGCGCGGGCGTTCAGCAATTCCGCGACGCGCTGCGCAGCGACCACTATCGCCGAGCTGACTCGACTCTGGACCGCGACCACCAACCAGGGCGCACGTGCCGGCGCGGGGCCTCGTACCGCAAATCGAGGCGCCATTTCGTCCTCGTCCGGGTCTGGCGCTTTCGGGGTGAGCGTGAGCCAGCCAGCTGCAGGGTCACGCGACAGCGCGATGTTTGCACCCGCCAGGAGCTGCCGAGTCGTCTGGGACAGCTCGCCCTCGGAAAGCTCTTGCGCCGCCAGGAGCGCGACGGCGCTGGGACTCACGCCCGCCGCGGCAACTGCCGGTAAGCGCGGAGCTGGGGCCGAATCCCCGAGCGTCAATGCGAGCGCCGCTGGGCTGCCTGTGCGGGCTACTAGTTCCTGGCGCGGCTTTCCGAAGGCCAGATGCAGATCGACGACGCTGAGTGTGAAACCGAGCGCGTTGCCAAGGATGAACCCCAGTAGTGAGACCTGTAGGGTCGGCATCACGACTATGCCCACCTTCTGTTTGTTCCACATCTTCGCCGCGAGCAGCGACGGGAGCAGGTAGCCGAAACCGAAGTAGTCGACCATCTGCACTGAGGGAGCCCAGTGCACGACCGCGAAGCCGAGCAGGAATTTGGTCGCGAACCCCACCAGGAATACCACCACCATGCGCCGCGACCCGACGATCAGCAGCCTCTGGAACGGGCCACGGGTCGTGACCGCGCGCGCGATCCAAAAAATCAGCAGCGCTTCGCCGATGGTGGTAGCTAGTTTGGTCGGCTGATACCAGGCGACTGCCAGTAGTGCAGGCACCAGAATCCCATTGTAGTCCCAGCCGTACAGCAGGTTGTTGCGAGCGGCCAGCAAGGCGCCGATGAGCAGGATGATGTGCGCGTGGGGAGATTCGAGAAACGTCAAAGACACCGCCTCGTTGGCGATGGCAAAACGAGACACCGTAAAGTTCGTGTAAGGCAAAAGGATCCACTGCACGCACGCGAACGTAACGAGCGTGAGGAAACCCAAGCGCGGAATGGTGGTTACCATCCCTGCATTCCAAAAGGCGTTGGCGAGTAACGGAACCAGTACCAGTCCCAAGCTGTAAAGCTCGCGCGAGTGCGCAAATTCGTGGCGGGTCGAAAGCCAGGGCAGGAAGTTCCCCTCGACGGCCAGGCGCACCAAGATGGCGCTCACGATGAACAGAAAGAAGCGCTCGCGCCCGAAGGACGACGACCAGGCGCCCGTGCGCGGCAGCCACAAACCGACGATCGCGGTCAAAAAATAGGTGAGGACAGCCTCAATCAGGATCAGCAGGCCGGTAACGGGCGCCGACACGAACACCGCTGCCAGGTAGCCCGGAACGACCAACCCCGCGTAGGTCCAGCCGAGGGTCTCCGCAAAGAAGCTGACCAGCAAAAGCCCGATCAGAACGGGCGCGTGGAGGCTCCGGTCCAGCCCGTTCTCTGGAAATATCGGCCATTTTGCAACGGTCGCCAGCAACGTAGAGAGACTTACATTCGGGGACACGGGAGGTCCAGCACCTACGCTTACGGCTCACTTGGACTCGACGTGAGAGGTTGGGGGGGCTGCGTTTCGCTATAAATTCTGGGAGAATGTGTCGTTTGTCGCAGGGTAGGGGTAGAGACCGTGACCGCGCAACGCCCCGTCATCATCCCGAAGCAGTACCGCATCCCGCGGCCTATGTCCGTGTCGCTGCGCCAGCAGCATCCCATTTGGGACATCGTGCCGTTCGAGATAGCCGCGGTGCTGGTGGCGGCGCTCGTGACGCTAAGCTCGCTCTTTGCCGCAGCAGATCAGGGGGTCTACTCCATCGCCCTCCGCGGCATGGGCGGCTCGGAGCCTTCGGCTTCCGTGGTCGTGGTGAAATTGCCTGGCGAAGCGCTGCGACGCGGAGGTTGCCCGGCCGACCTCCGCCGCGCGCTGTCGCGCGCTCGGCCGAAAGCGCTCGTGCTCCTGCCCCTGGCCGCAGAGCTCTGTACGCCAGAGCCCGGGCCCGAGCTCGGTCGAGTGCGCCGTTTCGACCCGGCTCGCTTGCGCCTCGATCGCGGAGGTCGGGTGCTCGGCATCGCCTGTCCGGCAGGCGACCGGTGTCTGTCCGACCTGGGCATCGTGCGGGCGGCAGACTTCGTGTCGTCGTCGAATCCCGCATCCATGCCGAGCCTGTCGCTAGACGATTTGGCGTCCCAGCGCTTGCCGACAGGCGTGATTGGCGGGCGCGTCGTGGTGCTGGGGCTCTCGAGTGGAGAGGAAGGCAACACCGCACGACTCGTTGCAGCCGCTCTGGCAGGGGCACTGGACGCGCCTGCGTATCAACCAGCTTCGCTCTGGGTGTCCACCTTCCTGACGGCGCTCGTCGCCGCCGCTATCGGCTTTGCTCAGCGACGCCGGGGATCCCGGGCAGCCCTGGTCGCCGCGCTGCTGGGCGCCGTGGTTGGCTCGCTTTCCTTCGCCCTGTTTCTCAAGTTCCATACCCTATTCCCGCTCGCCAGCTTCGCGGTCGTCCTGCTCGCGAGCGTGGGCATCTCGTCCCTACCGCGGACCGTGGCGGCTCGCAGGGCCGTCCGCCGTGCCTCCGAGCTCATCGAGCGAGCGGCGCTCATCCGATCTCAAACCGTGCACTCGCTGCCAGACGCGGAGTTCTGGGCCAGGGTGCGCAGCCTGGCGGCTCAAGCCCACCCAGCCGATGAAGTGCTCATTGCCGAGCTGCCCGCCCACCATTGGCGTTTGAAATTCTGGTCCAGCGGCAATATCGGCGAGGGTGCAATTTCGGAACGACGCCGAGACGTTCGGCGCACGCCGTATGTGAACGATCAGGGCGTGCCCATGATCCGCGTCATCCGGAACTACCTAGTGATGAAAGACGTGCCGGTGCTGGTGGTGCCATTGATGGTGCTCGGCGAAATCGAGGGCTACGTTTTCTTGTGCGGCGTCGCGGCTGAGCGCGCGTTCGCCGAACAACCCGATTTGGCGACGCGCTTGTCGCGAGATCTCGCGCTTTTGCTGCGCCGGCGCCGGCTCGGGAGCCCCGACGAAGCGAAGTGGCGGCGCACGGTGGGAGGTCGCGTCGCTCGTCCGTCGGAGCGAGAGACGGCGCTAATCGAAGGCGCCCGCATTGCGCTCGACGACCTGAAGCTTTTCGCAACGCTGGTGCGTGAGGCTCCCGTTGGGCTGCTATACGCGGACCAGTTCGGCGATGTACGGATGCTGGGCAAGGCGGTCTCTGATTGGCTGGCCAGCTTCGGGCTGAAAGTTCCAGCGACTTTGGGGGATGGCCTTTTAGCGGTTAATTCCTTGCCCTTGAGCGCAGTATTGGGCGCGTTTGCTGCCGCCGCGGGAGTGCAGGCGCCCCTTTTGGCAAGTCTTGCTGAAACATCCGAGGGTGTGACTTTGCGTGTCACAGTGCCCGCTAGCGCTTCGGGCACCCCGCGCGTTGATCTGAAGCTCACGGTGCGCGCGCTCTTCAGTCAGGCCGAGAGCACGCCCATCATCGAAGGCTACGTCGCTGCCTTGATCGAAAACGAGCCTCATACGGTCGAGCCGTCGCGCGTGGGTCGCTTGTCGGTTCCTCCGCGCCACGACGCATTGAGCATCTTCTCGCTGACGCAATTGGTAGCGGAGGTCACTGCCGCAGCATCGCGCCGCACCGGTCGCGCGGTGCGTTTCGAACCGCCGCGGACACTGGCATACGTTGCCGGGCAACGTCAGGTTCTGGCGCGCGCGCTCGAGGAGTTTCTCGTCGACGCCGCCACCCGCCAAGGTGCCGAGCTTGGACCAGTCGTGCGCATCCAGGAACGACACAACAACGTAACGTTGTCAGTACTGGATTTGCAGCTGGGACTGCCAAGCGGTGCGCTGCAGCGGGCCGTCGACGCCCCGACAGAAGCGCCGGAGGGGCTGGACGCCCTCGGCGAGCTCGTCGTCGCGGTCGAAGACAGCCTGGGACGCGTTGGGCTCAAGGGTGAAGGGGGCTGGGGGACGACGTTGAGCGCTGGACTGGTGCGGGCGCGCCCCAAGCTCCCTATGGCTGCGAGCGAGAAGGCGGATGCCGTGGTGGTCGAGCTATCGTCGTGGACAGGGCGCGCGGCGGAGCGCGTTTGAGCGAGCAGCCTCAGATTGAGAAGACGGGCTACCACCTTGGCTACCCCGTGCTAGCGGGTGCTGCCGCCACGCACCACGCGCACCTTGCGCAGCGTTGCAACCACCATGCAGGTTACGAGCAAGCGGTCCTCGGCTCCGAGCGGTGACATCGCCCCGCCATAACACCGCGCGGGCGAGCGCGTCACTTCCAAGATGCCGACACGTCCGGCCCCACGCGGACGCGGGAGACTTCGACTAGAAAATCTTCACGTCTCCCAGTCCTCGACGAGCAAACCCGGCACCCGGGAGAACTCACGGGTATTGTGAGTCACGACGGTCACCCATTCGCCAACGCGATGGCAGCAATGAGCGTGTCGTTGGGACCGATCGACTGACCTGCCGTCTCCAGCGCCGCTCGGATGATCCCGTAGCTGTGCGCGGCGACATCGTCGAAAGGCATCGACTTGAAACGAGAGAAGAACACCTCGAGCTTCTGGTGGACAAGATCGCGCTTGGAACTCTTCTCGGCGCCGAAGAGCAGTTCGGCTTTCACGACACTACACAGTCGGATCTGGCTTGGACGCGTTTGCTTCCAACGTTCCGCGAGTGTCGTAACTCGGTTGGTCAACACCCCGATGCAAGTATTGGTGTCGAGCAGGAACGTCACGCGATCGGATCTCGGTGCTCGTACTCGCCCTGAGCAGGCCGCTCAAGATCGACGTGTTCGAGTAGCCCGACCAGAGCAGCCATGCCGGATCCCTCGTGGTCGAGGCCATCGGACTCGCCGACGTCCTCCCAAACGACCAGCACCTCCACCCGCTGCCCCGGCCGTCCAATCGGCACGTCGACGTGCACGACGCCCTGGTCGTCGCTCTCGTAGACCTTCTTCGCGGTGTTCATAGTCCCAAGTATACCACCGCACTTGAGTCGTTGTCCCTGACTGGGTTCGTCGGTTCGACCTTTCCGGTGCGCCAAGAGTCTAAGATGTGGTAGCCGCGACGATTCCACCGACGTCAGCGTCGGCCGCGGCACGAGCGTCGGCGCCGCGTGGCGGTGATCCACGCATCCGCTTTGGTGCGGCGGGCTACCGCGACTTCCCGGGCCTTGCGCATGACGAGCGCGAGCTCCTCGTACGTGGGCTCGGTCTCAGCCTTGATTAGTGATCGGGCCGTGACGGCCACGCTCACGTCTGCGGCCGCCAGGCCCATCATCGATGTCACGCCCATCCCGGCGCCCACCAACGAGATGGGTGTCTTCGAGCTGGCGCTCGATTCGCTGTGCGCCGCGTACCAAGGCAGCGAGCTTTTCAAGCTCGTCACCTACGACGCCGGCGCCTGCTCAGCCCGCACCCTCGTGCGCGAGCGGGGGCTGCACTACTTGCTGGGCCTTACCGCCAGCCAGCCTACGCTTTTCGAGGAAGCCAAACGCTGGCTGAAGCCCAGAAAGGCGGAGCAAGCCCACGCTTCGAGCGAGGTCTTCGAGCGAGGAAACAAGCTCATCCGCAGGCTCTTCATCGGGCAAGTCACC